>PFPU01000168.1 GCA_002793215.1 Flavobacteriales bacterium CG_4_10_14_0_2_um_filter_35_18 | reverse complement strand
GTGGTAGTGAAGGTGGTGTAGGGGTGAGTTTGAGCGAAAAACAGCTTAAATTTGACCTAAAGTTATTCTAAAATAGAAGCGTGCTATTTTGTTTTTGTAATTTATTTTTGTCTAAAATAAATGGTAATCGGCACCCCATTAAAGTCGAAAAGCTCACGTATTTTATTCTCAACATAGCGTTTATAGGGCTCTTTTACATACTGAGGTAAGTTTGCAAAAAAGGCAAACTGAGGTGTTGGTGTTGGCAATTGTGTGCAGAATTTTATTTTGACGTATTTACCTTTTAAGGCAGGAGGTGGATTTTGTCTAACAATATCGAGCAGTGCTTCATTGAGTTTGCTGGTAGGGATGCGTTTTTTGCGATTTTCGTATACGGCAACAGCGGTTTCAATGGCTTTAAAAATACGTTGTTTGGTTAAAGCAGAGATAAAGATAATGGGAATATCGTTAAAAGGCGCCATACTTTCTCGCATTTTATCTTCAAATGCCTTGGTAGTTTTATGGTCTTTTTCTATTAAATCCCATTTGTTAACTAAAACAACAATGCCTTTTCTGTTTTTTTCGGCTAGCCAAAAAATATTTTGATCTTGTCCTTCAAAGCCACGAGTCGCGTCAATAATGATAATGGCAACATCACAATCTTCAATAGCGCGCACGGCACGCATAACTGAATAGAATTCAAGGTCTTCCGAAACTTTAGATTTTTTACGTATGCCGGCGGTATCAACTAAGTTAAATTCAAATCCAAAACGATTGTAGGTGGTGTCAATGGCATCGCGGGTGGTACCAGCAATATTGGTAACGATATAGCGGTCTTCGCCAATTAGGGCATTTATAAAGGAAGATTTTCCGGCATTTGGTCGGCCAACAACCGCAAATCGAGGCAAGGCATCTGCTTCGTTTTCGTCAGATTCTACAATTTCAGGTAAGTGTTTAACGAGTTCATCTAAAAGTTCGCCGGTTCCCCCGCCATTTATTGATGAAAGGGTAAAATATTCGCCCAAGCCAAGACTGTAAAATTCGGTTGCATCGGCATCGCGCATGGCGTTATCAACTTTGTTAACGGCTAATAAAATGGGTTTATTTACAGCCCTTAAAATGTGAGCAACTTCGGTATCCATACTGGTAACACCACTTTCAACATCTACAACAAAAATAATGATGTCGGCTTCGTCAATGGCTAATTGTACTTGTTTGCGGATTTCGTCTTCAAAAATATCGTCGGAGCCAATGCTATAACCACCTGTGTCGATGACCGAGAATTGTTTTCCATTCCATTCCGACTTTCCGTAATGACGGTCTCGAGTAACGCCACTAACGGCATCGACTATGGCGTGGCGCTCCTTTATCAATCGGTTGAATAAGGTTGATTTTCCTACATTTGGTCTTCCTACAATGGCTACAATATTCTTCATATAAAAAATGTGGGTGCAAAGATATACTTTTGAAAGGAGAATTTAAATTTAATTTGTATTTGAAAATGAATAGTTTAAGTAGTTCTAAATTTAAAATTCAAATAAACCTGATACAGACTCCTATAAAAGGATGAAAAATAGTAAAACAAAGTTTCAATAATTTAGATGAGATAAATAATTAAAATGTATATTTGCACCCTTAAAAATAATAACTAAAATATTAATTTATGAATCATTACGAAACTGTTTTCATTTTGAATCCCGTTTTATCTGAAACTCAGATAAAGGAAACAGTAAAAAAGTTTGAAGATTACTTGGTTTCTAAAGGTGCCGAAATGATTTGGAAAGAAGATTGGGGCTTAAAAAAATTAGCTTATCCAATCCAAAAGAAAAAAACCGGATTTTATCATTTGTTTGATTTTAAAGTTGCCGGCGAAATGATAGCTCCTTTTGAGTTAGAATTTAGAAGAGATGATAGCATTATGCGTTATTTAACCGTTAGCATGGATAAACACGCAGTAGCTTGGTCTGAAAAAAGAAGAGAACGTAACAAAACATCTAAAATTTAAGCTATGGCAAGTTTAGAACAACAAGCAAAAGGTGGAAGTAAAGCGGATGTTAGATACCTTACGCCCCTTGACATTGAAACAAAACAAAAAGTTAAATATTGCCGTTTTACCAAAAACGGAATTAAATATATTGACTATAAAGATGCCGATTTCTTGATGTATTTGGTAAACGAACAAGGTAAAATTTTACCACGTCGTTTAACAGGTACCACTTTGAAATTTCAACGCAAAGTAGCACAAGCTATAAAAAGAGCACGTCATTTGGCTTTAATGCCTTATGTAGGTGATATGTTAAAATAATCATTTAAATCTAAAATTATGGAACTCATATTAAAGAAAGACGTAGAAAATTTAGGTTTTATTGATGACCTAGTTAAAGTTAAAAATGGTTACGGTCGTAATTATTTAATCCCTAAAGGCTATGGTGTTTTGGCTACCGTTTCTGCAAAAAAAGTATTGGCCGAAACAATAAAACAACGCACTTTTAAAGAAGCTAAATTAATTGCCGATGCTCAGGTAATTGCCGATTCATTAAAAGCGCTTGAACTAAAAATTAGTGCTAAATCGGGCACAGGTGATAAACTTTTTGGTTCAGTTAACAATACAAACCTTGCCGAAGCTATTGAAGCACAAGGTCAAAGCATTGATAAAAAATATATTACAGTTATTGGTGGCACTATTAAACGCTTAGGTAAATACCAAGCTAAAATAAGATTGCACAGATCAGTTGTAATTGATTTAACTTTTGAAGTTGTTAATGAAGTAGTTGCTGAAGCAAAAAATGAAGTTGCTGACAATGCTTAATTAAATAGCCTTATAAATTAAAAAACCACGCCCTTTGGCGTGGTTTTTTTTTGAATATTTTTGTAAGTACAGCAACAAAAAAAACTTTGCAATTAATAATTTGCTTATTTTTAAAGCTCATTTTAGAATTATATGAAATTACGATTGATTTTTATAATTTGTTTTGAGCTTTTAGGCATAAGTGCCAAGGCGCAACAAAATACGTTTATTGACAGTTTGTTGCAACAAGACACCCTTTTAAATCAAGATGTTTTAGCACATCCCGAAACGTATAAATTGCAAATTATTTATACACAAATCAATAGAGATTCACTAAACATACCACATTTTAAAACCTATAATTACCGCAATAATCCCAAGGATTATTTTTATCCGGCAAGCACCGTAAAATTACCTGCCGTGGTTTTGGCGCTTCAAAAACTAAACCGCCTACATAAAAAAGGTGTTACAAAAAATACGGCACTGAGCATAGACAGCTCTTATGTTGGTCAAGAAAATTTTTTGGTTGATACAACGGCTTTTAATCAAATTCCCACAATAGCACATTTTATAAAACAGATTTTATTGGTTAGTGACAATGAGGCTTTTAACCGACTTTTTGAGTTTATTGGACAAAAAAATATTAATAAAGAATTGTGGCGTAGAGGTTTAACAGATGTCGCTATTTTAAGACGTCTTTCATTTAATTACAACGCTTTGGCGAATAGGCATACCAATGCTTTTAATTTTTATGATGGCAATGAACGCTTGATGGTTCATCAAAAAGCTGAATTTAATAAAAGCCAATTCCAATTTAAAGCCGATAGCATCTTTCAAGGAAGTGGCTATTATAAAGATGGTGTCTTAATAAAGCAGAAGATGGATTTTTCTCATTCAAATTACTTTGCACTTTCAACGCAACATGAGTTTTTAAAGCGCTTGCTATTTCCAGAATCTTATCCCAAAAAACAACGGTTTGATTTAAACCAAGACGATTACAATTTTATTTACAAATACATGTCAATGCTTCCTAGAGAAAGCGACATAGCACTCTATAAAAACGACACCACTTATTTTGACGGCTATGGAAAGTTTTTCCTTTTTGGAGTTAATAAACAACACATTCCAAAGCAAATTAGAATTTTTAACAAAGTAGGAGAGGCCTATGGTTACTTAATTGACAATGCCTATATTGTAGATTTTGATATGAATATTGAATTTTTGTTAAGTGCGGTAATCTATGTAAATAGCGATCAAATATTTAATGACAACGCTTATGATTACGAGGCAATTGGCTTCCCTTTTTTGGCTCAATTAGGCAAGGTTTTTTATGATTTTGAGCGCAAGCGCCCTAAAAAAATCAACCCAAATTTAATGCGATTTAAGTTTGATTATAATTTTAAAAAATAGTTAATAAACAGTTAATAATAAAAGTCATTTAGCGCCTAATAGTACAAATGAATTTGGTTATATTTGTTCAAATTTAACTCAAAAATTATAATATGAAAAAACTTTATCTCTTTGCATTTCTGGCACTAGCTGGCTGTTTTGCAAGTTTTTCTCAGGTAACAACCTCAAATATTAGGGGTTTAATACAAGACGATCAAAACCAGCCTTTATTAGGGGCTAATGTCGTGGCAATTCATACGCCCACAGGCACAAAGTATGGAGGCACCTCAAATTTTGACGGCTGGTACAATTTAATGAACATGAGAGTCGGTGGCCCTTATGAAGTTACAATTAGTTATATAGGTTTTAAAGAACAAAAATTCGACGAAATTTATTTATCATTGGGTAAAACCTTTTCTTTAGATGTAAAATTAATTCCTGACAGCCAACAATTAAATGAAGTTGTTCTTAAAGCTGTTGTTGGAGCTGGCAATGTTTTTGGAAATGACAGAACAGGAGCAGCTACCAATGTTGGCAGAAAAGAATTGACAACACTCCCCACCATTTCACGATCTCAAGCTGATTTTACAAGGCTTGAACCATCATCTAGTAATGGATCTTTTGGTGGTAGAAACGACCAATTTAATAATTTTTCACTAGATGGTTTAATTTTTAACAACCCTTTTGGTTTAGATTCACCAACGCCAGGAGGTCAAACAGGTGCTCAACCCGTATCTATTGATGCTATTGACCAAATTCAAGTATCAATTGCACCTTATGATGTAACACAAGCTGGTTTTACGGGTGCTTCAGTAAATGCCGTAACTAAAAGTGGCACAAATGAATTCCACGGAACAGTTTATGGATTTTATAGAGACGAAAAATTTACTGGTAAAAAAATTAACGGACAAAATATTTTTAGAGGAGACCTATTACAACAACAATATGGTTTAAGTATTGGTGGCCCTATTTTAAAAGATAAACTGTTCTTTTTTGCTAATTTTGAATCGGATGAAAGAGACGATTTAGGTTCTCCTTTTGCCCCAAAAGGCTCAGGTTCTGCTAATGAATCGCGCGTTAAAGAAAGTGATTTAATAGCAGTTCAGTCTGCTCTAAGAGGTTTAGGTTACGACCCGGGAAATTATAAAAACTATAATTTAGGGACTGGTTCAGTAAAAAGCATCTTCAAATTAGATTGGAATATAAACGACAATCACAAATTGGCATTTATCTATAATTATTTAGATGCTTATAGAGAATTACCAGCTCATCCAACCGCATTAGGATTTAGAGGTCCAAGCCTTAACACCTTGCAATTTGAAAATGCAGGCTATCAAATCAATAACGAGTTGAGTTCCTTTTTGGTTGAATTAAATTCAAATTTAGGAAAAAATATTTCCAATAAATTTCAAGCTGGTTATACCAAATTTACAGATTTTAGAAACCCTAAATCTGTACCGGCTCCAAGTATAACCATACAAGAAGGAGGTTCTAATTATATTATTGCAGGTCACGAACCATTTTCAATTAATAATAAACTTGGGCAAAAGGTTTATCAAGTAACCGACAATATGAATATTACAAACGGTAATCACACCTTTACTATTGGTACGACATTTGAAAGATTTGAGTTTGCAAACTCATTTAATTTAGGTTCTTTTGGTGCACGTGGCGTATTTTTTCCTACCTCACCTTCGGTAGCTTCGTTTTTAGCCGATGCAGCACTTCCAATTTCTGACCCAAATTCAATTGCCGCATTGTTAAAAGCAGCCACTGATGCTAATGCAGCTTTTACGTCAGCAGGTGATGGCAATATTGGCGGATTTAATTTATACAAAGCTAATTATGGTCAATTGGCTTTTTATGCGCAAGATGAATGGAATGTTAATGAAGATTTTAAATTAACTTATGGCATTCGTTTTGACAAACCTCTTTATTTTAATAGTGCAAAATTAGCAGCCGATTATATTAAAACACAACCTGCCGTAATTCCGGGTATTGAATATTTCAATCCTATAACAGGAGCTCCAAGAACCTTTGATTCTACACAACAACCAACAAATGCCTTTTTAGTTTCACCAAGGGTTGGTTTTAATTGGGATGTAAAAGGTGATGAATCACTTCAGTTGAGAGGTGGTTCAGGTATGTTTTCAGGTAGATTGCCCTTTGTTTGGCTAGGAAACCAAACATCTGCACCAAATTTCTTCTTCTTTCAAGCCGTTGACCCTAATTTTAAATGGCCTCAAGTGTGGAGAACAAACTTAGGATTAGATTATAGATTTGAAAATGATGTTGTGGCATCAGTCGATTTGAGTTATACTAAAGATATTAAAGGCGCACATGTTCAAAACTTTGGATTAAAACCCCCTACAGGAACCTTGGCGGGTGTTGATAATCGCGCAATTTATGCCGATGCTGACCGAGTTAAAGTTTTTGGTGGTAATGCCGATGCTTTTGTGTTTGTAAATTCTAATAAGGGTAGGACTTATAATGCGACTTTTAAACTACAAAAACAATTTGAAAACAACCTGTTTTTAAGTTTAGCCTATAACTATTTAGATGCTAGAGATGTCAATTCAATTCAAGCCGAAATAACAAGTGATGCCTTTGCTGCAAATGCTGCCCGCGGTAATGTGAATGCACCTGTATTAACAAATTCAGAATATGGCGATAAACACAGATTTATTGGGGTTGTTAGCAAAAAATGGAATTATCACAATGATAAAATGAGTTCTTCTGTTGCTGCTTTCTTTGAATATGCTCAAGGTGCTCGATTCTCTTATATTTATGGAGGTGATATTAACAATGATGGCTCTGGTATCAATGACTTGATTTATATACCAACAGCAAGTGAAATTAGTTCTATGAATTTTTCAGGTGCCGGTCAAGCTGCAGCTTTAGAAGCATTTATCAAACAAGATGATTATTTGAGCAATAGACGTGGTAAATATGCCGATCGCTTTGGTGCACTTTCTCCTTGGAGAGGTAAATGGGATGTTAAGTTTGTTCAAGAACTTAAGGTTTACAGCCATAATGCAATCCAGTTTAGTGCCGACATTCTCAATATTGGCAATTTGATAAATTCTCATTGGGGGGTTGTTCAACAACCAAATAATATTCAAGCAATTGGTGTAACGGTTGATCCTTTAACCAGTATTCCAACTTATACATTTGATCCCAATTTAAAAGATTCATTTGGTTTTGATTCTAGTTTGAATTCAAGATGGCAAATGCAAATTGGACTAAGATATATTTTCTAAAGCGATAAATTTTTTAATAAAAATCCGCCAAGGCACACTTGTTTTGGCGGATTTTTTTATTTTTGATAGATGAAATACTGCCTTTTATCTAAAGAACAATTTGAATCCTTAAACATTGATTTTGCTAAGTTTTTAGCATCTCAACAGCTAGATGCAAATGAGTGGAATGCAATCAAAAAAACCAAACCACAAATAGCGCAAAAAGAACTCGAATTGTTTAGCGATTTGGTTTGGGAAGAAGTGCTCACCAAAACAAAATTTATTGAACATATTTCGCCAAAAGAACTCAATTTATTTAACTGCAGTGTGATAGCAATGCATCGGCTCGTAGTAAAAATAGATAAACCTGATTTTGATTTTAATGAGGTTTCCGATTTTAATTGGTTTTTAAAAAACTTGAATCACCAAAGCTTAAGCTATTTTCAAGCACAAAAAAAATATATTGATTCGCGTACTATTGAATTATTTCAACTCATACAAAAAGGGGGCGAAATTACCGACGGCGCTTTATATCAAACGATTTTAAATCAGTTAAAATCATGAGTGAGCAAGAAGCCCTTTTAACTTACCTGCAAACGTTTTTAACTAGCCATCGCCAAGACTTATTTAAAACCATTTTGCAAGATAGAACCCGCCATTTTACGGTGGTTTTTGAAAATATTTTTATGAAACACAATGCCAGTGCGGTGTTGCGTTCTTGCGATGTTTTTGGTATTCAAGATGTTTATGCCATCGAAAATACATATATTTTTAAAGCTTCAAAACAAGTTACAAAAGGCGCTAATAAATGGCTAAACATTGTTAAATATCACCATCATAAAAACAACACCTTAGCGTGTATAAACGATTTAAAAACTAAGGGTTATCAAATTGTAGCAACTTCTCCTCACAACAATCCCTGCACATTGCAAGATTTTGATGTTACCAAAAAGTCGGCATTCTTTTTTGGTGTTGAAAAGGAAGGCTTATCAAATGAGGTTTTGAAACATGCCGATGTTACACTCAAAATTCCGATGTACGGATTTAGTGAGAGTCTCAATATTTCGGTTGCGGCAGCCATTATTTTACAACATTGCACACAAAAAATTAGAGATTTGAATGTAGATTGGCAACTAACACAAAGTGAAAAAGCCGTTTTGGAGTTAGAATGGACCAAAAAATCTATTAAAAATGTGGATGAAATTATCAACTATTTTTTAAACTGAAATAACAAAACACAAGTATTCAAAAATTAAGTTTTACACAATTCTTGTTTTTTTATACTGTTAATTGTGCACTAGGCGTGAATGCTAGTCTTGGCAATTTTTTACCTAATGTGACTTTTTTGAAATAGTTGCATATTTAAAAAAATAGTTTATTTTAGCCACGCTCTTGTATGCTTTAAACCTTGATATTTAGCACAAAGCGATTAAAAAACACACTTTATAAAAATGGAAAATACCGAAAATAACTACGATGAAAAGATAAAAGCAATCAAACAATTGCTCGAAATGTTTAAGTTTGAGCGCATGATTTATCTCGGCATAACAATATTGTCATTAATTGTTTTGGTTGGTTGTGCAGTTTATTTGTTAATTGCGGGCACAAATCAAATACCCGCTGTAATTGGAATGTTTACCTCAAGTGGTGGTGTAGCTTATACTTGCGGAAGGCTACTAAAAATGTGGGGTGACGCCATGCAATTATTGGGAACTATTAAAGAAGAAAACTAATGGAAAATAAAAATCAAAACTTCAAAAAACATTCAAAAACAGGAACAATTATTTCTGCCATAGGAATTATAATGGTATTAATATCGGTAATTGTGTTCATTATTGTTGGTCAAAATAAAGAAAATGAAATTACAAATACTAAGAACGAACTGATTAGTAAAGATTCACTTACAACCAAACTTAACGACACACTACAAATTGTCAAACAATTAATACAAACTGATAAAATACAATGTGTTGCCTATCTACGAAAGGGTGATAAAATGCCAAACGGATTGGCTAAATACGACATAACTTTTAGTCTAACTGATAGCTTGCTGGTTTCTAAATTAAAAAGTGTAGGCTATTATTTCAACAGTCCTTTATTTAAACCACAACTTAAAACCTCTATTGATTCACTCAATAGTTTTAAAAAATCTTATGTTGGTTATGGTTGTATTGATACGGTGCGCGTTTATTTAAACTATAAAAATTTAACTAAAACCGATACCTTATTTTTCCCTATGTGTGAAAAAATTAGAATTGAATTGCCTATTCAATAAAACAAGGGGAATAAAATGAACCAAATTTGTAGGTCGCTCTTACAGACTGAATTATAATAATTTAAATCCTTACCACCTTATTTATAAATCAAATAAATACTTCTAATCGAGTTAAATTTATCCAAGTCAACTTGCCAAGTTTTTTTAATTGCTTCTTGCGTTAAGCCCTGTTCTATTTGATATTGCAGCTTTTTTGTGCCGGCTAAATTGGTAAAATAATTGTTAAAAAAATGTGCTTTATCAGCGGTCGTTTGGTAGGCATTTATAAGCCAATTTAACTGAATATGGTTTAATGATTCGCTTAAACTTAAATCTAAGCCGTGGCACAATTTATCTTGGTGAACCGGGTTTTTAGATCCTGCATTGGGTTGGGGTATAAAGTTAAAAGGGTACTTATTTAAAGGCAAAAAAGGCGCTCCAAAAATTTGAAATTGAAGTTCTGTGCCGCGTCCGCAACTCACGTTGGTTCCTTCAAAAAAAGCCAAACTTGCATAAAGGTTAATTGCCTTGTCGTTAGGCAAATTGGGCGAGGGTTTTATAGGCAAATGGTAAGCTGATTGGTGTGTATAATTTTTAATTGGAATTACTTTTAAGTCGCATTTTAGTCGCTTAGCGAGCCAATTTTCGCCGTTAATCATCTGGGCATATTCGCCAATGGTCATTCCGTAAACCAATGGTACGGGATGCATTCCAACAAAACTTGTAAAAGGCATTTCTAAAACGGGTCCGTCAACATAATGTCCGTTTGGATTTGGGCGGTCTAAAACGAGGAGCTTAACATTGGCTTCGGCGCAAGCCTCCATAACATAATGGAGGGTAGAAATATAGGTGTAAAATCGCACGCCCACATCTTGAATGTCAAAAATCACCACATCTACTTGCTTTAACTGTTCGGGAGTAGGTTTTTTGTTGGCGCCATAAAGTGAAATTAAGGGTAGTTTAGTTTTGGCATCAATGGCGTTTAAAATAAGCTCTCCTGCATCGGCTTGACCGCGAAATCCGTGTTCTGGCGCAAAAACCTTTGTAATTTTTACATTTAAATTCAATAATGAATCGACCAAATGGGTATATTCAATACCATTTTTTTTAAAAATGACGCTGGTTTGATTGGCAACAATGGCAACGGTTTTATCCTTTAAAAGTGGTAAATACCAGTCGGTTTGGTTTGCGCCAACCAAAATGGGTTCATTATTTTTGGATATTTTTTGAAGACTTAGAGTCTCAATATTCTGAGAGACGCTTCCGCACGAAATCAATTCTAAAATCAGAATCGTAAGCAAAAAGAAATATGTATTTTTGAACATTAAACAAAAAATTAAATTGAACTTCGAATATTTTATAGCCAAGCGATTTATTTTTTCTAAGCAACGTAAAAGTAGTGTTTCGTCGCCAATAATAAAAATTGCCATCACCGCCATTGCGCTTGGTATGGTTGTTATGTTGGTTTCGGTGGCTACCGGCGTTGGATTAAAACATAAAATTAGAGAAAAAATTGCAGCTTTTCAGGGACATTTGCAAATTACAAACTACGATAATAACAACTCCGCAATCACCCTAAATCCCGTTTCTGTAAAACAGGATTTTTATCCCGTTTTTAAAACGCTAACCGGTGTTAAAAATGTGCATGTTTTCGCCACTAAGGCAGGAATTATTAGAACCGAAAAAGCCTTTGAAGGAGTTATTTTTAAAGGAATTTCAAGCGATTATGATTGGAGTTTTTTTAAGCAATACCTTGTTGGTGGTCGCTTATTAAAATTTGGAACAGAAGCGTCAAATAAAGTACTTATTTCATCAACCATTGCCAACCGAATGAATTTGAAAATAGGGGATAAATTTAATGTATATTTTATAAAAGACGACCCAAATAATGCGCCAAATCTAAGAGTTTTGCAAGTAGAAGGCATTTATAATACGGCTTTTAATGAGTTTGACGAAAATTATATATTGGGCGATATAAAACACCTCCAAAAAATAAATAAATGGAGTGCCGAAGCGGTGGGTGGATTTGAAATTTTACTCGACAATTTTGATGATTTAAAACAAAAGACTGACGCTATTTATGCCAATTCTGCACCCACATTAAATGTGCAAAATATTACCGATAAATATCCATCGCTATTTGAATGGCTGAGTTTATTTGATGTTAATATTAGGATTATTATCAGCATTATGATATTAATTTCGGGCATCAATATGATTACGGCGCTATTGGTTTTAATCTTAGAGAGCACACAACTTATCGGCGTTTTAAAGGCGCTTGGAAATCCAAATTGGAGCATCCGAAAAATATTTTTATACCAAGCCGCTTATCTCATTATAAAAGGACTTTTTTGGGGAAATTTAATTGGCCTTTCGCTTTTATATTTACAATATAAATACCGTTTTATCACCCTTAATCCCGAAACCTATTACGTCAATGCAGCGCCTGTTTATATTGATGGTTATCAAATACTATTTTTAAATTTAGGCACTTTGTTGCTTTGTTTATTAATGTTGATTATTCCTTCAATCATTATCACCAAAATTAGTCCTGTTAAAGCGATGAAATTTGATTAAATTTGCACTTTAAAAATCGATAAAAACACAATTATGAATTACGATATCATTATTTTAGGAAGTGGTCCCGGTGGTTATGTTACCGCCATTAGAGCCTCGCAACTCGGATTTAAAGTTGCCATTATTGAAAGAGAAAACCTCGGCGGTATTTGTTTAAATTGGGGATGTATTCCTACCAAAGCACTTTTAAAAAGCGCTCAAGTTTATGAGTATTTAAAACACGTTGATGCTTATGGCTTAAAGGCTGAAGCAATAGATAAAGATTTTAGCGCCGTGATTAAACGCAGCCGCAATGTTGCTGATGGCATGAGTAAAGGCGTACAGTTTTTGATGAAAAAAAATAAAATTGACGTGATAAATGGTTCTGGAAAAATAAAACCAAATCAAAAAATTGACGTTACTGATGCCGAAGGTAAAGTAACCGAATATGCGGCTAAACACATTATTATCGCCACGGGAGCACGTTCTAAAGAATTGCCAAATTTACCTCAAGATGGTGAAAAAGTAATTGGTTACCGTCAAGCAATGACACTAGAAAAACAACCTAAAAAGTTGATTGTTGTTGGCTCAGGAGCTATTGGTGTTGAGTTTGCTTATTTTTATCACGCAATGGGAACAGAAGTTACAATAATTGAATTTTTGCCAAATATGGTTCCTGTTGAAGATGAAGAAATTTCTAAACAATTGGAGCGCTCATTTAAAAAAGCAGGAATTAAAGTGCTGTTAAATGCTTCTGTTGAGTCCGTTGACACCTCTAAAAAAGGCGTTATAGCGACTGTTAAAACGCAAAAAGGTATTGAAAAGATTGAAGCTGATGTCGTTTTGTCGGCAGTTGGCATCAAATCAAATATTGAAAATATAGGTTTAGAAGAAGTGGGTATTGCTACCGACCGCGATAAAATATTAGTAAACAGTTTTTATCAAACAAATATGCCGGGTTATTACGCTATTGGCGATGTGGTTCCAGGTCAAGCCTTGGCACATGTTGCTTCAGCCGAAGGGATTACCTGTGTTGAAGCCATCGCCGGATTGAATCCGCAACCAGTTGATTATGGTAATGTTCCAGGTTGTACTTATGCAACACCCGAAATTGCAAGTGTTGGTTTAACCGAAGCGCAAGCAAAAGCAAAAGGCTATGAATTAAAAAT
>PFPU01000100.1 GCA_002793215.1 Flavobacteriales bacterium CG_4_10_14_0_2_um_filter_35_18 | reverse complement strand
CCAAAACGCTTTTGTGAGCTCGTAGATTTTGTGCTAATTGTTGCGCAATATGTTCGGTATAGGTTCGCAATAAATCAATTATAGGCAAGTTGTATTTATTTAAAAGCGGAAAAATCTGATTGACAACAAATTCAAATCCAAGAGATTTTGGTGCAAGCTGCTGGTAAAAAGGAAGTGCATTGAGTTCGTTTAGTAAAACATTATTAATAATTCCAGTTTTGGCAAGGCTTCCCCTATCATCATAATCCAAATCTAATTTATTTGTCAAATAATTTAACACAATGTTTACTGGGCAAATATCATACGCAATCCTAGTACCCTTATCATCAAAAGAGCAGTTCGAAAATCCGCCAAGGTTTAGACAATAATCATAATTTGAAAATAACAACGCATCACCAATAGGCACTAATGGGGCTCCTTGACCGCCCAATTGCACATCTTGCCATCTAAAGTCACAAACAACTTTGTGTTTAGTGAGTTTTGCAATTTGATTTCCATCTCCTATTTGTAGCGTAATTCCTTGTTCGGGCTTATGAAAAATAGTATGCCCGTGAGAAGCGATAAAATCGAGTGCAACAACCATGTTTTTTGAAATAAAATCATTGATTAGCTCTCCCAAAAATAGGCCGTATTTTAAAGATAAATTATGGAGTTCATCTGGTTTTTTTATAAAAGCACTTTTTAATTCATTTTTCCAAGAATCAGAATATTTTAGGGTATCTGCTTTTAAAATCTCAAAATGATAGCGATTATCAAACCAAAATTTAACATATACTAAATCAACACCATCTAAAGAGGTGCCACTCATAAGACCAATTGCATGCCAAATTTTAACACTCATAATTCCGTAAAAATACAATAGAAATTTGATAATTTTAGTAACTTTGGCAACACTAACATTAATTTTTATCAAATTATTTTTTTATGGATTTTAGCCTTACAGAAGAGCATATTATGATTAGAGATGCGGCTCGTGATTTTGCTCAAACCGAACTATTGCCGGGCGTGATAGAACGCGACGAAAAACAAAAATTTCCTGCAGAACAAATAAAAAAGATGGGGGAACTCGGCTTTTTAGGCATGATGGTTGACCCAAAATATGGCGGTGGTGGTATGGATACCATTTCTTATGTTTTGGCAATGGAAGAAATTTCAAAAATAGACGCTTCGGCATCCGTTTGCATGTCAGTCAATAACTCTTTAGTTTGTTGGGGTTTAGAAACTTATGGAACAGAGGCGCAAAAAGAAACCTATTTAACCCGTTTGGCTAAAGGCGAAATTATTGGCGCTTTTTGCCTAAGTGAACCTGAAGCAGGCTCTGACGCTACCTCACAACGCACAACCGCCATAGATAAAGGCGATTATTATCTGTTAAATGGAACCAAAAACTGGATTACCAACGGTGGAAATGCTAGTGTTTATTTGGTAATCGCTCAAACCCATGTTGAAAAAGGCTCTAAAGGCATTAACGCCCTAATCGTTGAAAAAGGCATGCCCGGATTTGAAGTCGGACATAAAGAAAATAAAATGGGAATTCGTGGTTCTGACACGCACTCTCTCATGTTTACCGATGTTAAAGTGCCAAAAGAAAACCGCATTGGCGCTGATGGATTCGGTTTTACCTTCGCTATGAAAACTTTAGCGGGAGGTCGTATTGGCATTGCTTCGCAAGCGCTTGGCATTGCTTCTGGCGCTTATGAATTAGCCTTAAAATATTCAAAAGAACGCAAAGCATTTGGCAAAGAAATTAGTCAGCATCAAGCCATTGCCTTTAAATTGGCCGATATGGCTACTCAAATTGAAGCCGTTCGTCATTTATGTATGAAAGCAGCATGGGATAAAGACCAACACCTCAACTATGATTTATCTGGTGCGATGGCGAAACTCTTTGCGGCCGAAACAGCCATGCAAATCACAACCGAAGCTGTTCAAATACACGGTGGCTATGGATTTGTAAAAGAATATCACGTTGAACGTTTGATGCGTGATGCCAAAATTACACAAATATACGAGGGCACTTCTGAAATTCAAAAAATTGTAATCTCGAGAAGTATTTTGAGAAATTAGAATTCCTTTTTTGTAATCTCGAGAAATATTTTGAGCGGTTAAAAAACCTTACATTTATTCAATTTTTAAAGTCCAACCCAAAAGGTTGGACTTTTTTTATATAAATTTTCTACCTTTTTTAAATTTTAAATATTTATTTATTTATTATACAATACCCCCTTATTTTTAACTATATATGTTTATTTTTTATTTATTTAATTAACTTAACCCCCCTATTTAATATTTATATTTTTATTTTTTATATATTTTTTTAACACTACCCCCTTGTTTTGTCATTTTAATAAATATATTTGCCGTGTAAATTTTATAACCACTATTAACTAAAACCTATTGCTATGAAAAAAACTATTTACACATTACTTTTATTAATGAGCATTTCAATTTTTGCTCAAGAGACAAAAACTTCCACGACTAGTTTAGATTTAGGCGCTGATTTTCAATCGCGATACATTTGGCGTGGTTTGCAGTTTGGAGGTAACAGTGCAAGCGCCCAACCTCATTTAGAATTTACTTCCGGAAAACTAACAATTGGCGCTTGGGGTGCTTATTCATTAGGAAGTACAAACCAATTTCAGGAAGCTGACCTTTATTTAACGCTAGCTGCAACAGATAGACTTTCCTTTACATTGACCGATTATTATTTTCCAGTCGATAGCACTCCAAATGATTATTTTAAACACGGTGGCTCTGGTCATCACGTTTATGAATTTTTAATGAGTGTTGCGGGAACTGAAGGTTTTCCTATTGGTTTCACCGCTGCCACTAATTTTGCAGGTGCTGATAAAAATGGAGGTAAACAATCCTATTCTACTTACCTCGAAGCAAATTATGGAACAAAATTTGGCCAAACAGATTTTAGCTTTTTTGTTGGTGGTGTTGTCAGTGACAATGGCGGTTATTATTTAACAAGCGGCTCAGGCTTAATAAATTTGGGAATCAGCGCTTCAAAAGAAGTTAAAATTTCTGATGCTTTTAGCCTCCCAATCAAAACATCACTTATCACAAATCCCGATCAAGGAAATATCTATTTAACATTTGGTTTCTCACTTTAAAATAAATTATAATGAAAAAAATTGAAGCAATTATTAGAAGGTCTCAATTTGACGAAGTCCTTGCGGCACTTCACGAAGCTGGTATCGACTTTTTTACCTATTGGGATGTAACTGGTGTTGGCAATGAAAAATCGGGTGCGGTTTATCGATCAGTTGTTTACGAAACGCGATTAATTGAACGCCGCACGATTTCATTTGTATGCCGCGAAAAATTTGTAGATGTAGCGATTGCTGCCATCCTAAAATCTGCCCAAACCGGAGAAATGGGCGATGGAAAAATATTTATCTCCACAATAGACGAGTCAATCAGAATTCGTACCGGCGAAAAAGGACCCGAATCATTATATATTAAAGCTTAATCATTAAAAAATATCTTATGGATTTAACATCAGTAGTATCGAGCATAGACACCTTTTGGATTTTAATAACAGGTGCATTAGTATTTTTTATGCAAGCAGGTTTTGCATTGGTTGAGGCAGGTTTTACACGTGCCAAAAACACCACTAACATTTTATTTAAAAACTTGATGGATTTTTGTATCGGAACCCTCGCCTTTTGGCTGATTGGATATGGAATTATGTTTGGATCAGGCACTGGTTATTTTGGAGCATTTGAACCGTTTTCTGAAGTAAATCACGCGCCTACAGGCATTCCAAACTTAGCATTTTTCTTTTTTCAATTGGTATTTGCCGCCACGGCAGCTACCATTGTTTCTGGAGCAATGGCAGAACGCACTAAATTCAGTTCTTACCTAATTTTCAGCGCCTTTATTTCTATAATTATTTATCCAATATCAGGTCATTGGGTTTGGGGTGGTGGCTGGTTAGCAACTATGGGATTCCACGATTTTGCAGGCTCAACAGTAGTTCACTCTGTTGGTGGCTGGTTAGCATTAGTAGGCGCAGCGGTACTAGGCCCACGTATTGGCAAATACAAAAATGGAAAAACCAACGCCATTCTCGGACATAATTTATTAATTGGCGCTCTTGGCGTATTCATACTTTGGTTAGGTTGGTTTGGATTTAACCCTGGCTCAACTTTAAGCCTTTCAAATCCTGAATTGGTAGCGCGAATTTTTGTTACCACTAATGCTGCAGCAGCCGCTGGAGGATTTGCAACTTTGGCATTCACTTGGCTAAAATATGGCAAACCTGGTTTAAGTATGACTTTAAACGGTGTGCTTGCCGGATTAGTAGCCATTACGGCTGGTTGCGATACAGTAACCCCTGGTGGTGCTATATTAATTGGCATAATGGCTGGGGTATTAGTAGTTCTTGCCGTAGAATTTTTTGACAATATCATCAAAATTGATGATCCAGTCGGCGCAATTTCAGTTCACGGCATCAATGGTGCATTTGGAACTTTAATGGTAGGTTTTTTTGCTAAAGAAAATGGCATTACCGGTCTATTTTATGGAGGAGGAACTGATTTAATTATTACGCAACTCATCGGAATTGTAGCCGTTGCCGCATGGTCTATTGCTTGTGGTTTAGTGTTGTTTTACGGACTCAAACATACAATCGGAATTCGAGTTACCAAAAAAGAAGAAGAAAACGGACTTGATTATTATGAACACGGCGAAAAAGCTTATAACTCTTAAGGTTAATTTGTTGCTGGGAGCATTTTTAAATAAAAATGCTTCCAGTTTTTTTGTTTAAAAAGACCTCTAACGCCTTCTTTTTAATAAAAAGTTTATTTATATCTTTAATTTTTAGTTCAATTTTTACATAAAAACCATCTTAAATCAATAGGACATTAAAGGCTAAATTGCCAAATTGTAATTTTAAACATCCATTAGCACAGGTATTTTAGCAGATTCTCAATTTAAAATTATACAATTATCAAAATTTAATTTTATCTATTTGTTTCTTATTTTTAATAAACTTACGATATCGTTTTCGTTATTTTAATGAATAATTATTAATGTTTTTCTTAATATTGTGAATTATTATTTACAATATGAAAGAACAGGGATTGTATTTGCCGGAATTTGAGCACGACAACTGTGGCGCAGGATTTATTTGCAACCTTAAAGGTGAAAAAACAAACGAAATCATACACCAAGCACTCGAGATTTTAATAAAATTGGAGCATCGTGGTGCAGTGAGTTCAGATGGCAGAACTGGAGATGGTGCTGGCATTTTGATTGACATCCCTCATTTATTTTTCGAAAGCGTTTGTAAATTTAAACTTCCTGAACCCAAAGAATACGCGGTTGGAATGGTGTTCTTTCCCAAAAGTTATAACCAATGCGATTATTGTATTAAAATTTTTGAAGACCAAATTAAAGCTCAAGGGCTTAACATTTTGGGCTGGCGCGATGTTCCAATTGATTCTTCTAAATTGGGCAAAATTGCTTCTAAAACGGAACCCAAAATAAAACAGATTTTTATTGGTAAAAACAATTTAGAATTAACCGAAAATCAGTTTAATGTCAAATTGTTCACCGCCCGAAAAATTGCCGAACACCTCGTTCTAAATTCTAAAATTGCCGAACGTCAGTACTTTTATTTGCCAAGTTTATCTACTACAACCATCATTTACAAAGGTTTATTAGTTCCCGAAGACATCAGTAATTATTATACCGATTTAAAACAACCGGAAGTTATTACGCGACTTGCCTTGGTACACCAGCGCTTTTCAACCAACACATTCCCCTCTTGGGATTTGGCACAACCTTTTAGATATTTATGTCATAATGGCGAAATAAATACCTTCCGTGGCAACGTTAGCCGAATGCGCGCCCGAGAAGCCTTGATGGAAAGCCCTATTTTTGGTGAAGACATCAAAAAACTCTTTCCGATAATTTTAAGTGGAAAATCCGATTCAGCTTCTATGGATATGGTGGTTGAATTACTCTTGATGACTGGCCGCTCATTGCCCGAAGTACTGATGATGCTTGTTCCCGAGGCTTGGGAAAAACACCAAACCATGAGTGCCGAAAAAAAAGCTTTTTACGAATTTAACTCCTGCATTATGGAACCTTGGGATGGACCCGCTTCCATTCCGTTTACCGATGGTAATATTATCGGTGCCATACTCGACCGCAATGGCTTAAGACCTTCGCGCTATACCATCACAAAAAATGGCAATGTGGTGATGTCTTCCGAAATAGGTGTTTTAAATACTAAACCCGAAAATGTTGTAAAACACGGCCGCTTAGAGCCAGGAAAAATGTTTTTGGTCGATATGAATGCCGGTAGAATTATTGAGGATGAGGAGATTAAACACAATATCACATCAAAATATCCTTATGAATCGTGGGTTCAAGAAAACACCCTTCCGCTTTCAAAAATACCTTATAATGATCTCAAATTAGTCAACGAACCAACCGATTATAAAACCCGATTAAAAATATTTGGCTACACTCAAGAAGACATTGCTACCATTATAACGCCAATGAGTATAACCCTCAAAGAATCAATCGGTTCAATGGGTACTGATACCCCTTTGGCCGTTCTCTCTGATAAACCTCAATTATTGTTCAATTACTTCAAGCAATTATTTGCCCAAGTTACAAATCCGCCCCTCGATGGTATTCGCGAAAATATCATTACCGATATTAGCTTAGCAATTGGTCAAGATCGAAATATTTTTAACATCAATAAAGATCAAGCTAAAAAATTACGCATCCAAAATCCCGTAATTTCAAATGCCGATTTAGATAAAATCAAAAATATCAATCATCCCGATTTTAAAGCAGTTGTAATTCCTATTCTATATCCTATTAATAAAGGCCTTAACGGATTAGAGTCTGCATTGGATGACCTTATAAAGCAAATTGAAAAAGAAGTATTTAACCATGCTAATATCATTGTTTTATCAGATAGAGGCGTCAATAAAGAACTTGCACCCATCCCCGCTTTACTCGCATGTTCTTATGTTCATCATTCACTCTACAAAGCCGATTTGCGTTCAAAATTTGGAATTATTATTGAAACAGCCGAACCTCGTGAACCACACCATTTTGCCACCCTTTTTGGTTATGGCGCTAGTGCTATTAACCCTTATATGGTGAATGAAATTATCCGAGACCTTGTAAATGAAGATGTTATTCAAAACATTACACCACATCAAGCTGTTAGAAATTTTAATTATGCCATCGGCAAAGGCCTTTTAAAAATTATGAATAAGGTCGGAATTTCAACACTCCATTCTTACAGGGCTTCCCAAATATTTGAAATATTAGGTCTCAATAGCAAATTTTCAAAAAAATATTTCCCTTATACGCCTTCACGAATTGAAGGAATTGGCTTGTACGAAATTGAACGCGAAATTTCAAAAAGGCATCACAATGCTTTTTCAAATGGCTTGACAAATTTAGAAATTGGCGGAGACTACCGTTGGCGCAGAACGGGTGAAAAACACATGTTTAACCCCACTACAATTTCAAAATTACAACAAGCTGTTAGAGAAAAAAACTTAGACGCTTACAAAATTTATACCGAATCTATTAATAATCAAACCAAAAACTTAATGACCTTAAGAGGTTTGTTTGAATTTGATAAACTCGACCCCATCCCTATTGATGAGGTTGAATCGTGGACAGAAATTGTAAAACGCTTTAAAACTGGAGCCATGTCTTATGGTTCTATCAGCCAAGAAGCGCACGAAAATCTCGCTATTGCGATGAATCGCATCGGTGGAAAATCTAATTCTGGCGAAGGTGGTGAAGATAAAATCCGATTTAAAAAATTGCCAAATGGCGATTGGAAAAATAGCGCTATCAAACAAGTTGCCTCCGGAAGATTTGGTGTAACGAGTAATTATTTAACCAGCGCCAAAGAAATTCAAATAAAAATGGCTCAAGGTGCTAAGCCCGGTGAAGGCGGACAATTACCAGCCGAAAAAGTGTATCCTTGGATTGCTAAAGTGCGCAATTCAACCCCTTATGTAGGGTTAATTTCACCACCACCACATCACGATATTTATTCTATTGAAGATTTGGCGCAGCTCATTTTTGATTTAAAAAATGCCAATCGTGAGGCGCGAATTAATGTTAAATTAGTTTCGGAAGTTGGCGTTGGAACTATTGCAGCAGGCGTTGCTAAAGCTAAAGCCGATGTTATCTTAATATCAGGTTACGATGGTGGCACAGGTGCTTCACCACTAACATCCTTAAAACATACCGGCTTGCCTTGGGAACTCGGTTTGGCCGAAGCGCAACAAACTTTAATTCTCAACAACTTGAGAAGTCGGGTCGTTTTAGAATGCGACGGACAATTAAAAACAGGTCGCGATGTTGCTATTGCCTGCCTTTTAGGTGCTGAAGAATTTGGCTTTGCAACCGCACCTTTGGTGGCTTCGGGTTGCATTATGATGCGTGCTTGTCACCTCAATACCTGCCCGGTTGGCATCGCTACACAAGATCCTGAATTGCGAAAAAATTTTAAAGGTACGCCCGAACACGTCATAAACTTTATGTATTTCGTCGCTCAAGAATTGCGTGAAATCATGGCGCAACTCGGTTTTAGAACCATTGAAGAAATGATAGGCCAGTCACAAAAATTAAATGTAAAAAAAGCTGAAAATCATTACAAAGCTGAAGGTCTTGATTTGTCGGCTATTTTACATCAACCACTTATTAATGGCAAAAAAACGTTTTCAAACACCGAACGTCAAAATCATAATTTATACAATGTTCTCGACCTCAAAATTATAAGTGATGCAAAAGCAGCCATTAAAAATAAAATTAAAACGTCATTAAATTACACCATTCACAATACCGACAGAACCGTTGGGGCTATTACAAGCAACGAAATATCTAAACTTTATGGCGAAGATGGTTTGCCCGAAAACACCTTAAATTTAACTTTTACAGGATCGGCTGGTCAAAGTTTTGGAGCTTTTGCAACCAAAGGATTAACGCTAAAAGTTATAGGCGAAACTAACGATTATTTAGGCAAAAGCCTTTCGGGTGCAAAAATTATCATCCAAAAACCCGAAGCCGCCACCTTTTTAGCCGAAGAAAATATCATCGTTGGTAATGTGTGCTTTTATGGCGCTATTGCAGGCGAAGCTTATATCAATGGCATTGCCGGCGAGCGATTTGCCGTCCGTAATTCGGGCGCAATCGCTGTGGTTGAAGGTATTGGAGATCACGGTTGTGAATATATGACCGGTGGAAAAGTTGCTGTTTTAGGTAAAACAGGTCGAAATTTTGCAGCAGGAATGAGCGGAGGCGTGGCTTTTGTGTATGATAAAAACGCACAGTTTAGCAACGGACTTTGTAATTTAGAGATGGTTGATTTAGAAAAATTGACTGACACCGACCAAAATGAACTTAAACAACTGATTCAAAATCATAAAGATTATACTAATAGTCATTTGGCAAAAAAACTTTTAGAAAATTGGGAACAAGAGGTATCTCATTTTATTAAGGTTTTTCCAAAGGAATACAAAATAGCCTTAAATAGGTTGGCTAAAGAAAAAGCGTTTGAAATAATAGTAGCATAAAATGGGACAATTAGGAGGTTTTATAGCGTTTAAAAGGGCAGATGAATCACACATCCCCGTAAAAAAACGCGTAAAAAATTACAGTGAATTTACGGTTTCGCTAAAAGAGGAAGCCTTGAAAAATCAAGGCGCTCGTTGCATGAATTGTGGCGTTCCTTTTTGCCACAGCGGTTGCCCACTTGGAAACTTAATCCCCGATTTTAACGATATGGTTTTTAAAGGCGATTGGAAAAAAGCGCTCAATATTTTACATTCAACAAATAATTTTCCCGAATTTACGGGGAGATTATGCCCTGCTCCTTGTGAAAAATCTTGCGTTTTAGGCATCATTGACCATCCGGTTTCTATTGAAAATATTGAGAAAAGCATCGTAGAACGTGGCTTTGCCGAAGGTTGGATTATTCCAGAGCTTCCAAAAACCAGAACCCAAAAAACTGTTGCTATTGTTGGCTCGGGTCCTTCGGGTTTGGCGGCTGCTCAACAACTCAATCGCGCTGGTCACACCGTAACTGTTTTAGAAAAAGATGATGAAATTGGCGGTTTATTGCGCTACGGAATTCCAAATTTTAAACTCGAAAAACATTTTATCGACCGCCGTGTTGACCTCCTTAAAGCAGAAGGGATTCTATTTAAAACCAATGTAAATGTAGGCGTTAACTATAAAGTTAGTGAATTGAATAAATTTGACGCTGTTGTTTTATGTGGTGGCGCAACGGTTAAAAGAGGCATAAATGTTAAAGGTAGCGATAACAAAAACGTGGTTCAAGCAATGACTTTTTTAACCCAGCAAACCAAACAAATTTTAAATAAATCAATTGATGCAGAACTTATTAGCGCAAAAAATAAACATGTAATTGTTATTGGTGGTGGCGATACCGGCTCTGACTGTGTTGGAACTTCAAACCGACAAGGTGCCAAATCGGTTACTAATTTTGAAATTATGCCAAAGCCTCCTGTTGAAAGGAGTATTACAACTCCTTGGCCCTTTTGGCCATTACAATTAAAAACAAGTTCTTCACACGAAGAAGGTTGCAAACGAAATTGGCTCATCAATACCAAAGAATTTATAATCGACGAAAAAGGTAACTTAAGAGCGCTGAAAACAGTAGAGGTTTCTTGGAAAATCACCCCCGGAAAAAGACCTGAATTAATTGAAATAGAAGGATCTGAAAAAATATGGCCCTGTGATTTAGTTTTGTTAGCACTTGGTTTTATTGGTCCCGATCAAACCATAGCCACACAATTGGGCATCAAAACCGATGAACGTACCAACTATAAAGCTATAAATTATCAAACCAATATTCCAAATATTTTCACTGCCGGCGATATGCACCGCGGTCAATCATTAGTAGTTTGGGCTATTTCAGAAGGTCGTGAAGCGGCAAGAACTGTTGACCAGTTTTTAATGGGGACTTCAAATTTGCCTACAAAAGGCGATGGTGATATTTTATCGGCATAAGGTTTTTCTTATACTTTTTCACTTAATTTGTGTTTCAATTAATACCGCTGTTAAATGAAACATTTATTGACTTTTTCCCTACTTTTTTTATGGCTGATTTCTTTTAGGTCAATCGCTCAAGAAGCTGCTTTTAAAGTCGTTCCACTGGGTGTTAAAGGCGGCTTAGACGAAAGTAATTTATCGGCTTATATGCTCGCTCCGATAAATTCCGAAAATTATATCTGCTTAGACGCGGGTACCGTATATGCCGGAATTGTCAAAGCAATTTCAAACGGCATCTTTAAAGGTTTACCCGAAACAATTCTTAAAGACAACATTAAAGCTTATCTAATTTCGCACGCCCATTTAGACCATGTATCAGGACTCATTATGAATGCACCTGCCGATGTTCAAAAAATAATTTATTCATCACCTTATGTAATTGACGTATTTACTAAAAACTATTTTACTTGGCAAAATTGGGCAAATTTTACCGACCAAGGTGAAAAACCACAATTAAATACCTATCATTTTGAAGCTTTAATACCGCAGAAGGAAATTGCCATTACAAATACTGAACTATTTGTTACCTCTTTTAATTTGAGCCATTCTAACCCTTATCAAAGTCAAGCATTTTTAGTTCGCCAAAAAAGCAATTATATTTTGTATTTAGGAGATACTGGCTCTGATACAATAGAAAAATTGGATAATCTAAATCAATTATGGAAAACAATTGCCCCATTAATTAAAAACGAGCAACTAAAAGCGTTTTTTATTGAAGTTTCTTACCCTAATTCGCAACCAAATACGAAACTCTTTGGCCATTTAAAACCTGAATTATTTTTTAATGAGATGCAAACATTGGCCAAGTATGCCGGCGCAAAAGCTTTGGGTAAGTTGCCTATTGTAATCACCCACCGCAAACCACACGAAAACAATGAAGCCTTAATCATAGCTGAACTTTTAAAAGCGAATACTTTACAATTAAAACTCGTTTTTCCCGAACAAGGAAGACTGATTAAGTTCTAGTTACTTATTTTATTGATGATTATGGAAGTAATTCGCTTTAAATCAGCTTCACTTAAACTAGAACCCGATGGCAAACACAATCCACTTTTAAAAAGTTTGTCAGAAGTATGGTCTCCAAAATAGGTCATTTCATTATATAAAGGCTGGGTATGCATCGGTTTCCACAAAAAACGGGATTCAATATTCTCTAATTCTAAAGCTTCTTTTAAATTTTCAGGGCTTACTTTTGTTAACTTGCTATCAATTAAAATGGTGGTTAACCAGCGATTGCTATAAAAATCGGCACTTGGTTCTTCTAAAAATTTAATTCCAAACGGACTTAAAGTCATTTTATAAAAATCAAAATTCCGTCTGCGCAAAGCAATATAATTGTCTAACTGCGTAAATTGCCCCAATCCCATAGCGGCTTGCAAGGTGGTCATTTGATAATTATAACCTAAATATTTGTGTTCATAAAAACTCGTCGGTTCTTTGGCTTGTGAAGCTAAAAATGCTGCTTTTTTTATAAAGTCTTCATTTTTAGAAAACAAAGCGCCACCTGCCGACGTAGTAATTATTTTATTGCCATTAAAGGAATGTAACCCTAGCATTCCAAAAGTTCCTAAATGTTGCTTTTTATAAGTACTTCCCAATGACTCGGCGGCATCTTCAATGAGTGGAATGTCATATTTAAAAGCAATTTCACAAATTTTATTGAGCTGTGCCGGCATCCCGTAAAGGTGAACCAACACAATGGCTTTAGGTTTATTACCTTGCTTTATACACCATAAAATGCTTTCTTCTAAAAACTGCGGACTCATATTCCAAGTCTCCTTTTCCGATTCAATTAGCACAGGAATTGCCCCCAAATATTTAATAGGATTAACCGATGCCACAAAAGTAAATGTAGATGTTAATATAAAATCACCTCGTTTCACTCCTAAAACTTGTAAAGCCAAGTGAAGCGCCGAAGTGCCACTGTTACATAAAGTTACATAAGGCGATTGCGTATAATTACTGATAATTGCAGCGAATTTTTCAATTTGAGCACCAACTACCGTTACCCAATTTGCATCAAGTGTTTCTTGCAAAAATACAATTTCTTTACCAGTAAGATGAGGAGGCGAAAGCCAAATCCGTTGCTTCATGTTGGCATAAATAGTTAGGCTAAGATAGATTAAAAGCCTTGAATTTTAAAACTAACTACACTTATTTTTTCCTTAACGGATATAATTACAACTACTCGAAAAAAGCACCTATCAAAAGCCAAATGCTTTTCAAAAGAAAGGCGATGACCATACGCTCCCACCAAAACGGCCGTATTCCCCAAGCCTCAGTATGCTGTTAGACTGATGTTGCTTTGTGTTTTAT
>PFPU01000077.1 GCA_002793215.1 Flavobacteriales bacterium CG_4_10_14_0_2_um_filter_35_18 | reverse complement strand
GCCGAAGAAAAAATAAAAATTACAGATTATACCACGATTACGGCTGGCGTTAGGGCCGATTTTATATCAGCAAAGCTAAATGATCCTGCGCCCGATTTTGAAGCCTTGTATGGCGGTGAAATTAAGGACGAATCGGAAGTGAATATCGGCGGAAATGCTTCTGTAAAATATCAAAAAAACGGATTTCAAACGCAGTTTGCCGTTGGTAGGGGAATTAGAACCGCCTCAATGACCGAGCGTTTTATCAATCATTTTAATGTTGGCGTTGATCCTTATGAATATGTTGGAAACCCAAATCTAAAACCTGAAATTAACTATCAGTTAGAATGGTCATTTTCAAAGAAATTTGAAGATTTTGAAGTGGGCGCTTCGGTATTTCATTCCTTTTTGGAAGACTATATTTATGGCGTGGTTAACACCAATATTCCAAGAAAATTTATGCCAGCAACACCACCGGTTTATGCCAAACAATTTGTCAATATTGATAAAGCTTCACAAACCGGATTTGAGTTTAATTTTAATGTGCACGCATCAAAAAAACTGTCATTTACTTCTGAACTTTCCTATACGCGCGCCCAAAATGAAGATTTGGACGAGCCTTTGGCGCAAATTCCGCCATTTATGGCAAATTTGGGCGTTAAGTTTGAAGAGCATAAATTTTGGGTTGCCTTAAATTCGAGGTTGGTGGCAAAACAAGATAGAGTTTCGGCTTCTTTTATGGAAGAAAATACACCAGGTTTCGGAACCTTGGATTTAAGAGCCGGAATAACGGCGTTCACCAATTTTTCAATCGGATTTGCCGTATTAAATATTTTTGACAAGGCCTATTATGAACATTTAAATTATTCTTATCAAAATTCAAATACATCCGCAGGGCGTATTTACGAAACTGGCAGAAATTTTACTACCTATCTTAAGTATCAATTTTAATTTATAAACTTTAATATTTATTTGTTTGATTAAAACCACGGAAAATTAATTTTTCGTGGTTTTTTTATGAATTTATTTTTAAATTGCAGTCAATCATTCATAAACTACCTAAAATGAACATCACTTATCTAGGTCATGCGGGTTTATCCGTTGAAGTTGCAGGTAAACACCTTGTTGTCGATCCCTTTATCAGCGGCAATCCGTTGGCAAAATCAGTTGATTTAGCCTCACTTAAAGCCGATTACATTTTAGTAACCCACGCACATCAAGATCATATTTTAGACGTGGAGGCCATTGCCAAACGAACGGGTGCTAAAGTAATTTCTAATTTCGAAATTGTTACTTATTTTGAAAATAGGGGAATTGTTGGTCATCCTATGAATCACGGTGGCTCTTGGCAATTCGATTTTGGAACCTTAACTTACACCAATGCCATTCACTCATCTTCTTTTCCCGATGGCAGTTATGGCGGTCAACCAGGTGGCTTTATTCTCGAATCAGCCGAAGGGACTATTTATATTGCAGGCGATACCGCTTTAACTTTTGATATGAAGCTAATTCCGCTAAAATGTAAACTCAACTTAGCGGTTTTGCCCGTTGGCGATAATTTTACAATGGGCTACAAAAGCGCCTGCATGGCGGCCGATTTTTTAGCCTGTAACCGAATTTTGGGGTATCATTATGATACTTTTGGTTATATAGAAATAAACCATCAAGAAGCCATTGAATATTTTAAAGCACATTATAAAGAGTTGAATTTAATTAAAATAGGTGAATCAATAAACGTTTAATCTATCACATTATGAAACACAATCTTATCGGATGGGTTGAAATACCCGTATCAAATATGGAGCGGGCAATGGCATTTTATCAAAGTGTTTTTAACATCAACATGCCGCTTCAAGATTTGGGTGATTTGCAAATGGCTTTTTTTCCAAATTTGGAAAATGAGAAAGGCAGTGGTGGTGCGTTGGTTAAACACACCGAATTTTACAAACCCTCACAAAATGGTGTTTTAGTTTATTTTTCACCAAGCTCAGGCGACCTATCAATAGAACTAAATCGTGTTGAAGCGGCCGGTGGAAAAGTGTTGATTCAAAAACGCCAAATTTCGGCCGAACATGGATTTATGGGTCTGTTTTTAGATAGCGAAGGCAATCGAATAGCGCTACATCAAAAATAAAGGTTAAACGCCTTATTATAATTGGTTTAATGAGTAGTTCTATAAAAAAAATATGAACAAATAATTTTTATATTCTGCTAAATTAGTATATTTATGCAAAATTAATATATATGACTGATTTATTTTGTCCAAATTGTAGCGCTAATGAGTATGTTAAGAGCGGAATTGTAAAAGAAAGGCAACGTTATAAATGCAAAAAATGTGGTTATTTTTTTACTGTTAACAAGGTGGGAAAGCAAATAGATGCCTACTACGTTAATAAAGCACTTCAACTGTATCTCGAGGGACTGAGCTATCGTGAAATTGAAAGAATTTTAGGGGTTTCGCATGTGAGTGTTATGAATTGGGTAAAAAAGTACAATGTCAAGCGACCGTATAGTTTTGAATACCATTCTACTTACAAAATTCTCAATGCTAAAGAGCTTACAGAGTATTTTTCTACTAACAAAAATATTATTGGCGCAGGGGTTGTTATAACCGAGTTAGGCGATAAGTTTATGCTTATTCGCTGGGAACGCTTCAAATAAAACAATACCTATTAACACAAAACTATCTTACATTTTATTTTATTGAGCTTTATTTTCATCTTGTTGGTGCTAAAAGTAAAATTTTAAGCAAAAACTTTTATTAATTAACCAATTCTAAATTATGAAAAAAAAGCTTTTAGTTTTGTTAATCACCTTAATGGGATTGACTTACTACAGTTATGGTCAGGCAAAGCCCGACCAAAAATTCGGAATAACTTGGGGTGGATTTGTTAAAGTTGATTACCTGGCCGATACCCGGCAAAATGTAACAGCTAGAGAAGGACACTTTCTTATTTTTCCGGCGGCAGAAAACATTGTTGGAGGAACAGACCTTAATGATGTTGCTAATTTTAACATTTTAGCCGTTCAAACCAGATTGACTGGTAAGATTACAGGACCTGATTTTTTTGGAATGAAAACTTCAGGGATGATTGAAGGCGCTTTTTTTGGACAATCTGATCCCGACATTAATGGTTTTAGATTGCGCCATGCCTTTGTAAAACTATCCAATGATAAAGTGGATATTATTATGGGTCAATATTGGCATCCTATGTTTGTTACGGCAGTGTTCCCGGGAACCTACTCTTTTAACACGGGTGTGCCTTTTCAACCATTCTCAAGAAATCCCCAGTTAAGAATTACAACCAAAGGCAAAGTACAATTTATTGGCGTGATGTTTTCGGAACGTGATTTTGCTAGTAGAGGTCCTGCTGGAACCACATCAAAATATGTAAGGGATGCCTTTATTCCACAACTTCACACCCAACTACAATTTGTTGGCAAAGAATCGTTAGGTGGCATTGGTGTAAATTTAAAAACAATGCGTCCAACTTTAGCTGCTGAAAATGTTACAAATACAGCTTTTATAGGCTACTTTAAAACAAAATTAGGAAAATCAACTACCTTTAAATTAGAAGGTGTTTATGGTGAAAACATGTCAGATTTACTTTCAATTAGTGGTTTAGCCGAAGCCGTTGGTGGTGGTTTTACCTCTAATAAAACCGTGTCTTTTTGGGGTGAATTAAGTGGCGGTGATGCAAAGTCAGAATGGGGCATATTTTCAGGTTACACTAAAAACAATGGATTTAAAGACCCCGTTGGTGGAGCCGTTTATGGTTTAGGCCCAACAGTGGATAATGTGTTTAGAGTCGCCCCAAGATATGGCTGGAAGTCAGGTAAAATGACCATTGGCCTTGAAGTAGAATATACAACAGCGCTTTATGGAAAGTTAGCTGCAAATAAAATGGATATTGACACCTCTGGTTTCAATTCAGTAAATAATTTAAGAGCTGCATTATCAGCGATTTATGGATTTTAAAACAATATAATTATGTCTTCACAAGAAAGTAAAACAGCCTATTGGAAAGAAAATCTTCGCTATTTAACAATATTACTTAGCATTTGGTTTTTAGTATCTTATGTATTTGGAATTTTTTTAGTTGACCAATTAAATACCATTAAATTTTTTGGATTTAAGCTCGGTTTCTGGTTTGCCCAACAAGGGTCAATGTATGTGTTTGTTATCTTAATATTCGTCTATGTTAAACTGATGAATAAGTTAGATAAAAAATATGGTGTAAACGAATAATATTAATCATTTAAAAATTAGAAATTATGGGAATTTTAGGATGGACATGGCTACTCGTTGGCTTATCATTTACACTATACATTATTGTTGCAATATGGGCTCGCGCTAACACGTCTAAAGAATTTTATGTTGCTGGTGGTGGTGTACACCCAATTTTAAACGGTATGGCAACCGCCGCAGACTGGATGTCGGCCGCATCATTTATCTCTTTAGCAGGTATCGTATCTTTTACAGGATATGATGGTGCTGTTTATATTATGGGTTGGACTGGTGGTTATGTGCTTTTAGCTTTACTACTAGCGCCTTATTTAAGAAAATTTGGAAAATTTACGGTTCCTGATTTTATTGGAGACCGTTATTATTCAAGCACAGCTCGTGTAGTGGCCGTTCTTGCTGCATTAATTGTGTCGTTTACCTATGTAGCCGGTCAAATGCGTGGTGTGGGAATTGTATTTTCAAGATATCTAGAAGTAGATATCAATACGGGTGTATATATTGGTATGGCTATCGTATTTTTCTACGCCGTTTTAGGTGGTATGAAAGGGATTACTTACACACAGGTAGCACAGTATTGCGTGTTGATTTTTGCATTTATGGTTCCAGCCATATTTATATCAATCCAAATGACAGGCAACCCCATTCCACAACTAGGTTTTGGTAGTTCAGGTCATGATGGCGTTTATCTGTTAGATAAACTCGATGGGCTCTCAACTCAACTCGGTTTTCATGAATATTCGACGGGATCTAAATCAATGGCTGACGTTTTTGCCATTACCTTTGCCTTAATGGTTGGTACCGCTGGTTTGCCTCACGTAATTGTGCGCTTCTTTACCGTTCCAAAAGTAAAAGATGCACGTTTATCTGCGGGTTGGGCTTTAGTATTTATTTCAATACTTTATACAACAGTTCCAGCTGTGGCTGTTTTTGCAAGAACAAACTTAATTGAAACCGTAAGCAATAAACCTTATGAAGGTTTGCCAGCTTGGGTTGCCAACTGGGAAAAAACCAAATTAATTAAATTTGATGATAAAAATGGTGACGGCATCGTTCAATACGTTGGTGATAAAGAAAAAAATGAATTAACCATTGATAATGATATTATGGTTCTTGCCAATCCTGAAATTGCAGGTTTACCTAACTGGGTTGTTGCCTTAGTTGGCGCTGGTGGTTTAGCCGCAGCGCTTTCAACTGCTGCTGGTTTGCTGTTGGTAATAGCCTCATCAATATCACATGATTTTATCAAGAAATTAATTAAACCAGATATCTCCGAAAAAGGAGAGCTTTTAGCTGCTCGTATAAGTGCTGGTGTTGCCGTATTTATTGCCGGCTATTTTGGTATTCATCCTCCTGGATTTGTGGCAGCGGTAGTAGCATTAGCCTTTGGTTTGGCTGCAGCATCTTTCTTCCCTGCTATTATTTTGGGTATTTTTTACAAAAAAATGAATAAAGAAGGTGCCATTTCGGGTATGTTAGTAGGTTTATCTTTAATGGTTTGGTATATGCTAAAATATAAATTTGGCCTATTCGATGGTGGTAAAGAAGCCTTAGGAGCCTTAAAAGCCGACTGGTGGTTTGGAATTTCTCCCGAAGGTTTTGGTACAGTTGCTATGGTTGCTAACTTTTTTGTAGCTTTAATTGTAAATAAATTTACAAAAGAGCCCCCATTACATGTTCAAGAAATTGTTGAACACATTAGAATACCATCTGGTGCTGGTGAAGCCCAAAATCACTAATAAATAGTTAGTCAAAAAACAGCACTATTTTTTTTATAGTGCTGTTTTTATTATTTTTAGTCCTAATTTTAAACAAAATGAAACTAAGACACCAACAAAAGTTAATTGTGTTATCAATCTTACTATTGAGTTTGTTTAACATTCCCGTTTTGTTAATTTTTAATACAAACACAACTTTTTTTGGATTTCCCTTAATTTACTTTTACATCTTCTTTGTTTGGTTTGTTGGAATTATTGTCTCTTATATAATCCTCAAAAAATATTATGAGTAGCTTTTTAGTCATATTAGTAATTGTTGCTTACTTGGCAACCATTTTTTATGTGGCTTACTGGGCTGAAAAAAATTCTAAGAGCAATTGGGTTAACAACCCTTATGTTTACACACTTTCGTTAGCAGTTTATTGTACAGCTTGGACCTATTATGGCAGTGTTGGTTTAGCAGCAACTTCTGGATTAAAGTTCTTAACCATTTATTTAGGTCCCGTTATTATCATTCCTGCGTGGATTATTTTAATGAAAAAAATCCTTAGAATTGCCAAAGGAAACAAAATATCTTCATTAGCCGATTTTATTTCACTGCGCTATGGAAACGACCGTTTTTTAGGCGCTTTAGTTACTGTTATATGTGTTTTTGCCATTGTGCCTTACATCTCTTTACAGTTAAAAGCCATTTCCGAAACGTTTAATGTGATTACCAATCATAAGTTGCCTGGAAATACTGTTTTTAATGATACGACCTTATATATTGCTATTTTATTAGCCATTTTTGCCGCCTTTTTTGGCACTCAAAATACCGATGCAACCGAGCGCCACAAAGGGATTATTACAGCAGTGGCTTTAGAATCTACCATCAAATTGTTTTTCTTTTTAGTGATTGGCGTTTATGTAACATTCTTTTTATTTAATGGACCAATCGATATTTATAATCAAGCTTCTATCTTGTCAAATTTTGAAATTCAACAAAAAATAAATGGTGTTGAAGGTGGAATTAACTGGTTTTTATTAAGCATCCTTTCTATGATAGCCATTATGTTATTGCCACGCCAATTTCAAGTAACTGTTGTTGAAAATGAACGAGAAAAATATTTAAAAAAAGTGATATGGCTTTTTCCCCTCTATTTAATGCTTTTTAATGTTTTTGTAATTTTAATAGCCTGGGCTGGTAATATTTACTTTCAAAATCAGCATGTTAATGCCGATCATTTTACCTTATTACTACCGCTTTTTAATAACAATCACACCTTAGCGCTTTTAGGATTTTTGGGTGGATTTTCGGCCGCTATGTCAATGGTTGTGGTTTCAACATTGGCTTTGTCAACCATGTTGAGCAATAACTTAATTATCCCTTACGGATTTTTGACAAGGTTTAGCAAAGGCGAATCTCACAAAAATAATGAATCAATTAAAAACATTAGGCGTATAGCCATTTTTACATTGGTTATTATAGCCTATTTTTTCTATAAAAGTTTTACACTAGATAAATCGTTGGTTTCTATCGGATTAATATCATTTGTAATCATTGCCCAATTGGCTCCTGCTTTTTTTGGGGGGCTGTTTTGGAGAAGGGGTTCATCAAAAGGTGCAAAGTATGGAATCATTGTAGGCTTTTTAGTTTGTATTTATACCTTGGTAATTCCTTTTACAATTGAATCTAAGATAATTGCTTCAACTTTTTTAAATGAGGGCTTATTTGGAATTGAGGTTTTAAAACCTTACCAACTTTTTGGGTTACAAATATTAGATCCAGTAACGCACGCCTTTTTTTGGAGTTTGTTTTTTAACATCATTACTTATGCCATTGTTTCGGTTAACATTATTGGCAATTATCGAGAGCGTAATTTTGCCGAAATGTTTGTTGATAGCACTAAATACGCTATGTTACACGAAGATGCTTATGTGTGGAAAGGCGAAGCTTATGTTCGTGATATTAGAAAAGTGTTGTCCCGATTTTTGGGTGAAAGAAGAACCGATCGCGCTATGAATCTGTTTTTTATGAAGTATAATTTGGATAAAAATACCCAATTTGCCGATGCGCGCTTGGTCAATTTTTCTGAAAAACTTTTAACCGGAAGCATTGGTAGTGCTTCGGCAAGAATTTTAATTTCATCAGTGGTTAAAGAAGAAGAAATAAGTTTAACCGAGGTGTTAAATATTTTAGATGAAACTCAAAAAGCTAAAGAATCTAACAAGGAATTAAAAGAACGCGACAAACAAAAAGATGAATTCTTAGATACCGTAGCCCACGAGTTAAAAACGCCAATTACATCCATAAGAGCGCTTTCCGAAATTTTATTAGATCATGATGACGTTGATAATGCCACCAAAACAAAATTTTTAAACAGTATTTTAAAAGAAAGTGAACGCGTGAGTCGCTTAATTAACAATATCTTAGATTTAGAAAAATTAGCTTCAGGAAGGCAAAAGCTCAATCTGACCAAAAATTCAATTAAAAATACCGTCCAAAAATCAATTGATGCGGTAAAACAATTAGCCATCAATAATAATATTGAAATAACAAATGAAGTCATTGAGGATAAAATATTCCTATTTGACGATGATCGCATTGAACAAGTCATTATTAACCTGCTCTCTAACGCTATTAAATTTTCAAATGATGAAAAAGGTCAAGTATCTGTTCACGCAAAAATTTATCAAAATTCAATAGAAGTTTCAGTTGAAGATAATGGTAAAGGTATTGGAACAGATGAACTTGTCTCGATTTTTAACAAATTTTATCAATCAAAAAATCAAACCCTTTTAAAACCCGTTGGCAGTGGTTTAGGATTGGCCATTAGCAAACAAATTATCGAAAGTCATAACGGTAAAATTTGGGCTGATAATATAAATCCACAAGGAGCTAGAATTACGTTTACATTACCTTTAAATATAAATAAATATGAAGAAGCTGCTGATAGTTGATGACGAACCCAACATTGTGATGTCATTAGAATACCTATTTCAAAAAGAAAATTTTGAAGTATTTATTGCCCGTGATGGCGCTGAAGCCATCGAAATTACTGAAAAAGTTTTGCCCGATATCATCTTGCTCGATATTATGATGCCAAAAGTTGATGGTTATCAAGTGCTAAATTATTTAAAATCGGTTGAAGAATTAAGCCAAATAAAAGTCATCATTTTATCGGCTAAAACCAAAATTTCGGATGTAGAATTAGGACTTCAATTAGGGGCTGATAAATATGTTACAAAACCTTTTTCAACCAAAAAATTGGTTGCAGATGTTGTTGAACTCTTAAATAAAAACACCAAAAAATGAAATTTAAATTAGGGAAAATCACCTCCGATATCTTTATAGCCGTTTATATACTTAGCACATTATATTTTAGGTTCTACATAGAGCCACTTTTTAATGGTAATTTTTTTGCCTCAATTTTTATAGGATTATTTTCCCTATTAATCATTTGGGTATTGGTAAAAATCAAATTTCTAAACCCAGGTTGGTTTGGATTATATAAAAACAAATAAATTAAACACAATGAGTTATCAAAAAAATTTCGATCAAAGTATTGCTAACCCAAAAGCATTTTGGGCAGAACAAGCAAATAACTTAAAATGGTTTAAAAAACCTACAAACATCCTTTCAAAAGATGAAAACGGATTTGACCGTTGGTTCGCCGACGGAACCTTAAATATGTGTTATCTGGCTGTTGATAAACATGTTGAAGCAGGTTATGGCGAACAAACTGCCATAATTTATGACTCTCCCGTAACCCAACAAAAAATAATGTATTCATTCAATGAGGTGCAAAAACGCGTTTCTTGTTTGGCTGGTGGTTTAAGAGATTTGGGTGTTAAAAAAGGAGATACTGTTATTATTTATATGCCCATGATTCCGCACGCTGCATTTAGCATGTTGGCTTGTGCCAGAATTGGCGCAATTCATTCCGTAGTTTTTGGCGGATTTGCACCTAATGAGTTGGCTATTAGAATTGACGACTGTAAACCAAAAGTGATTATTACGGCTACTTCTGGTATGGAAGTCGATCGCCTTATTGCCTACAAACCATTAGTAGATGAAGCCATTTCAATTGCTAAACACAAACCCGAAAAAGTGATTGTTTATCAACGAAATTTAGGGGCAATCAATAATAAAGATGAAATTTATGTCAGCTATAAAAAGCTCGTAAAAAGGTCAGACCCTGTTCCTTGTGTCGAAATGCGCTCAACAGACCCCCTTTACATTCTTTACACCTCTGGCACAACCGGAAAACCAAAAGGAATTTTACGTGATACGGGTGGCTATGCCGTGGCATTAAAATATTCAATGAAATCAATTTATGGCGTTAACGAAGGTGATACTTTTTGGGCCGCATCAGATGTGGGCTGGGTTGTTGGTCATAGTTATATTGTTTATGGTCCTTTGTTAAACCGCAACACAACCATTATTTATGAGGGTAAACCAATAAAAACGCCCGACGCAGGTTCTTTTTGGCGTGTTATTAGCGAGCATAAAGTAAATGTGATGTTTACCGCTCCAACCGCTATAAGAGCCATTAAAAAGGAAGACCCCGAAGGTAAATTTATAAAACAATTCGATTTGAGTAGTTTAAAATATCAATTCCTCGCCGGCGAACGTTGTGATGTTGCTACTTTACATTGGCTGGAAGAAAATTTAGGCATCCCCGTAGTTGACCATTGGTGGCAAACAGAATCGGGTTGGCCGATGGTTTCTAATATGATGGGAATTGAGGCATTACCAGTAAAACCAGGCTCTGCATCAAAACCTGTATGTGGTTATAATGTTCAAATATTGGATAAAGATGGCAAACGGTTAGGCGCAAATCAAGAAGGTTTGGTGGTGGTAAAACTTCCATTACCTCCCGGAAATATTTATGATATTTGGGGAAATACCCAGCGCTTTATCGATGGCTATTTAAAACGATTTGATGGTTATTATTTGTCGGGAGATGGCGGTTATATTGACCAAGATGGCTATGTGTTCATTACGGGTCGCGTAGATGATGTTATAAATGTTGCCGGTCACCGCTTATCAACTGCCGAAATGGAAGAAGTGGTTGCGGCTAATAAATCGGTTGCCGAATGCGCCGTTTTTGGCATTGCCGATTCCTTAAAAGGACAGGTTCCTCTAGCTTTAGTAGTTTTAAAATCGGGCGATTATGTTTCGAGTTTTGAATTGGAATTTAACATCGTTCAAGAAGTTAAAAAAGCCATTGGCGCAGTAGCTTCCTTAAAAAAGGTAATGATTGTAGCCCGATTGCCAAAAACACGTTCGGGTAAAATTCTTCGAAAGTTATTGCGAAATATTGCCGATGGTGTTGAATACGTTATTCCTTCAACCATTGATGACCCCGAAATTATCAACGAAATTATTCACGAATATAAATTGAACCAAATTGGGGTATTTGCAAATCTTGAGGAAAAAGAAAAACAAACGCTCGAAGATTTAAGAATTAGCTCCTTTATAAAATATTACAAATCATATCAACATAGTGTGAATGACCCAGAAGGTTATTGGGCACAGATTGCCGACACGTTTAATTGGCGAAAAAAATGGGATAAAGTGGTTGAATATAATTGGGAAGATGCTAAATTTGAATGGTTTAAAGGTGCAAAATTAAATATTACCGAAAACTGTATTGACCGTCATTTAGCAAAGCGCGGAAATGAAAGAGCCATTATTTGGGAACCCAATGATCCCAACGAAGCCAATAGAATTTTAACTTATAACGAACTTGCTGTTGAAGTTAATAAATTCGCCAATGTATTGAAAAGTAAAGGTGTCGTTAAAGGCGACCGGGTTTGCTTGTATATGCAAATGGTTCCTGAACTTGCCATTGCTGTTTTAGCTTGCGCCAGAATTGGCGCGATACATTCGGTTGTTTTTGCTGGATTTTCATCGGTGGCATTGTCAACTAGAATTAATGATTCAAATTGTAAAGTGTTGTTAACGGCCGATGGCGTTTATAGAGGTAATAAAGCAGTTGATTTAAAAGAAATTGCCGATGAAGCACTCGAAACTTGTCCGTCAATTGAAACATCTATCGTATTAAAACGTATTGATTCTAAAGTAACGATGAAAGCCGGACGTGATGTTTGGTGGCATGAAGAGTTGGCGAAGGTAAACGCTAATTGTACCGCCGAAATTATGGATGCCGAAGATGTTTTATTTATTTTATACACTTCAGGCTCAACCGGAAAACCAAAAGGCATGGTTCATACCTGCGGTGGTTATATGGTTCAAACAACACACAGCTTTAAAAATGTTTTTCAATACCAACAAGGGGATGTGTTTTTCTGTACGGCTGATATTGGTTGGATTACAGGCCATTCTTACATTGTTTATGGTCCTTTAGCCGCAGGTGCTACCACCTTAATGTTTGAAGGCATTCCTTCTTATCCCGATTTTAGTCGTTTTTGGCAAATAGTTGAAAAATATAAAGTCAACCAATTCTATACTGCTCCAACAGCTATTAGAGCATTGGCCGCACAAGGAAATGAATTTACCGAGCAAAACGATTTGAGTTCAATTAAAATACTAGGTACCGTTGGAGAACCAATTAACGAAGAGGCTTGGCACTGGTATGACGAAAAAATCGGCAAACAAAAATCGCCGATTGTTGATACTTGGTGGCAAACCGAAACAGGTAGCATTATGATTTCGCCACTGGGAGGTGTAACCCCAACACGACCAACTTTTGCAACGCGTCCCATGCCGGGGGTTCAACCTTGTTTGATAAATAATGAAGGCATAGAACAAAATATGAATCCCGCCGAAGGAAGTTTGTGTATAAAATATCCATGGCCTTCAATGGCTCGAACCATTTATGGCGATCACGAACGTTATAAAAAAACCTATTTTTCAGCTTTTCCAGGTAAATATTTTACTGGCGATGGCGCTTTGCGCGATTTAGAAGGAAATTATAGAATTACGGGTCGTGTGGATGATGTGGTTATTGTTTCTGGTCACAATTTAGGTACAGCGCCAATTGAAAACATAATTAATGAGCACAATAATGTGGTAGAATCGGCTATTGTTGGTTATCCACATGCCATTAAAGGCAATGCATTATACGCCTATGTTATTGTTTATCAACTTCCCGAAAACCCAGATACCTTGCGCAAAGAAATCAATGATTTAATTGGTCGAACCATTGGACATATTGCAAAATTAGATCAAATTCAGTTTGTGCCTGGTTTGCCAAAAACGCGCTCCGGAAAAATAATGAGGCGAATTTTGCGCAAGGTAGCCGAAAATGACACTTCAAATTTAGGTGACATTTCTACTTTGTTAAATCCTGAAGTGGTTCAATCCATTATGGAAGGTTCATTAGTAAAATAATTTTACCCCCTCCTGCAATAAAAACGTCCTCAATATTTGAGGACGTTTTTTATATCAAACCGTTTTTTTTGGAGTTTCTAAATAAGTCGGAATAATGAACGGTGCGTTCTTTTTTTAATTTTGAGAGAATTTTTAAAAACAATTGGGCGGTAATGAAAGCATCGCCCGAGGCGGTATGGCGGTCGTTTTGTGGTATTCTAAATTCTTCACTTAAAATATCTAATGAAAATTGCGCGTTGGCTTTGCCATTTAATTTTTTATAGAGCACCCCAGTGTCAATACTTTTATTTTGAAGCTTTTTTAATCCTAGTTTTTTTAAAGATACATTAATCATTTCAATGTCAAAACCAGCGTGGTGGGCAACTAAAACCGAGTTTTTAATATAATTTAAAAAGCGTTCTAAAGCTTCTGTTTCATTCATTTTAACGAGTGTTCCGCCCTTTAAAATGCCGTGTATTTTAACACTATCGGCATTAAAGGTTTCTTGTT
>PFPU01000027.1 GCA_002793215.1 Flavobacteriales bacterium CG_4_10_14_0_2_um_filter_35_18 | reverse complement strand
TACAATATAGATAAATGGGTTTAGACTTATCTAGTTTACCGATTTTAGCACTAAAGTCTTGGTCGTAATAATCAATATTTACTGACTTTCCAATATGTCCGGTTGCAAATTCGCTAGGCGTTCTAACATCCACTAGTTGAATTTTTGAACTTTTTAAGGTGTTAAGCAAGTCATTTGGCTCGATAAGTTTTATAACACCACTATCGCTTTGCGCAATACTAACAGAACCCAAGCTTACAAAAAATAGGATTGCTAAAAATAATTTTAAATGTTTCATTTGTCTTTTTTTCTATATATAAATCAAAAATGATACCTTAAAAGTAGTAAAACTATTTATTAAATTTATAAATTGTGCGACTAAAGTTGCAAAAAACCGCTTTAAAATAGATAATGATTTGTAAAACAAGTATGTTAATTTTTTTATTTTATAGAATTTTACTCAATTATAATATTTATTTGTTAATTTAAATAATTTTTTAATACTGTTCTTCATTAGATGAATCAACAAGAAAGATTTCAAGACCAAGGCAAAATGCTTTCAGATTTTTATTCCGAGGTTTGGGTTGTATGCCCCGCCTGTGCAAAAAAAGCACTTGCCAAAGTTAATATAGAAACTAATACGGTTCGCTTATATTGTTTAAATTGTGGTTATAACAAAGAAACATCAACAAAATTGAGCCCTAACGCAACAATCTTGATGGCCGCACATGACTATTTTGGAGCTTCATTATGGTTACAATCATCCTTTAAAAATGATGTTTTTTTTGCTTATAATGGCGCGCATTTAGACTATTTAGAGCGTTATATTTCAGCAAATTTAAGAGAACATAAAGACCGTTCTCATTTTACATTATTAGAAAAACTTCCCAAATTTTATCATGATGCAAAAAATAGACCACGCCTTTTGAAAATTATTGCAAGGTTGAAATTGAAATAGTTTATAATCTAGTTAAAACTATTAAATAACAGCATTTTATAAAAATATACTTACCTAAAATATTAATCAATGCCTAGTGTAGATTGCTAATTAAATTTGGATTTTTTATACTCTAAATCTTTTAGCACCATTTTTAACTCGCCATAGGTATATTCATCACTAATTTTTTCTTTGAGTTGTGATAAACTTTCAAAAGGAACTTCTTCGAGTATTTTTTTGAGTTCTAGATATCTGTTTTTTGGTACTAAGGCTGAAATTTCAATGGCACCTGTTGCGATAAACTGCGATAAATGTCCTTCAATGGTACTAACTGCGAGAGCTCTTTTTAAGGCAATTTGCTTAACATCTAAACCATTTTTAAACAGTTCGAATGATTGCATTTGTGTTGATAGTTTATTGGGCTTTTCAATTTCAGGTTTGTCTATAATGGGTTTAATATTTTTATTGGCACAGTAATTTGAAATAATCTTCAAGATATCAGCACCATATTTTTTTATACGCACCTTTCCCATTCCATTTACGGCTTTCAATTGTTGGTTTGTGGTAGGTAGTAATTCACACATATCATAAAGTGATTTTTGTGTGAAAATTTGATAGCGATTAACATTCTCAGAATCTGCAAATTGCGTTTGCAAATTTTGAAGTAAAGCAAACAATTTTGGGTGTTTTGTTGTGTTTGAACGGTTTGTTTTAACCTTAGCAATCTTACTTTTTTGTAGGACTGCTTTTGCGCGTAATTCTAAATATTTGGCAGTGGAGAAGCCACTTAATAAGCCTTCAAAACAAAATAATTTGATAAAAATTTTTTCAGAAAGTTGTTCTATAAATTTATCCATATCCTTATGGAGTTCATTGTTATCTGTCGAAAAAGTAAGCGTATCTAGTTGATTTTTAATTTTTTCGATAGTTTGTTTGCTAAAATAAGCAACCGCTTTTTTTAGCCGATCTTGAATATTGGCATTGGTTTCAAGTTCAATTAATTCATCACTATAATTTTCTAGCTGACTTTTAAAATTGGTGCTCACCTTTAATAATTCAACAATTCCTTGCTCTTTAATGCTGATTAATGGTTTTATAATATTGCCAATCAATAGGTTTTCATTTTTGCGATAAAGTTCTATTAAACGGGTAACAGGAAATAAAAATGGGTAAAAATTAAACAACTCTTCTATAAGGTTTAGCTGAAAGGTTTTTTGTGAAATTTTTAAAATCGTATTATCCGGTACATTAGCTTCAATAGCGCTATTAAAGGAAGCAACGCGGTTATCATTGATAATGCTACTATCTATAATTGGATTTTTGAGTATAATGCCTTCCAAAGTTCTACATCTGCTCAAAGCTACATAGGTTTGTCCGTGCGCAAATGATGCTTGGGCATCAATAATAGCCTTGTCAAAGGTAAGTCCTTGGCTTTTGTGAATGGTAATTGCCCAAGCGAGGCGGAGTGGCATCTGTGAAAACGAGCCAATAACATTTGAAACAATTTCCTTTGTTTCTGCTTTAATAGAGTAATTGATATTTTCCCAAGTTTCAAAGCTTGTTTCAATAGGCACTTTATCATTTGAACATTGAACAATGACTTTATTGTTTTCTAAATCAATAATTTTACCAATTTTTCCATTAAAATATCTTTTTTCTGGGGAGCTGTCATTTTTAATATACATCACCTGAGCACCAACTTTCAGTTCAAGCTTTTCATTAGTTGGATAGGCATATTCATTAAAGGTTCCTTCAATAATTGCGTGATAAAAACAACTTTCGCTTTTTATTTTCTTTAATTCTAAGGCATTTTGAGCATTTGCGATATTATTATGCGTTGTGAGCGTAATGTAACCATCATCTTTTTGGGGTTCAAAATTTGGCAGGTAGCGTTTGTTGAGAATTTTAGCCGATTCTGTTGTGAGTTTATCGTTTCTAATTTCGTTTAAAATCTTTATAAATGTTTCATTATCTTGTCGGTAGATGTTCTTTAATTCAATTCCAACAGCGTTTGCGAGTCTAAACGCTTTGCTACTAAAAAAATAAGGTGTTTCATAATGCGTTCTGAGCAATTCCCATTCATCTTGTTTAGAAACGGGCGCTAATTGTTGCAAGTCGCCAATCATAAGAATTTGAACGCCCCCAAAAACCTTGTCTTTATTTTTATAACGCCTTAAAACTTGGTCAATACCATCCAATAAATCAGCTCTAACCATACTTATTTCGTCGATGATTAACAAATCTAACGAGCGCATAATGTCTAGTTTTGTGCTACTGAATTTGTGTTTAAAATCAGAATTATTCTCGATAGTATTTGGCAGAATGGGTCCAAAAGGCAGTTGAAAAAATGAGTGAATGGTAACACCTTTTGCATTTATAGCAGCTACGCCTGTTGGCGCAACAACAATGAGTCTTTTATAGGATTCATCTTTTATCTTATGTAAAAAAGTTGTTTTTCCGGTACCGGCTTTTCCCGTTAAAAAGAGGTTTCTATCAGTTTTTTCGACGAAATTTAAGGCTAATTTTAGTTCTGTGTTGCTGGGCATTTCAAAATCATTTTCTTAACAAAGGTAAGTAAAACGTTTTGTATTTATAGCTAATGCAATGATTTTGAATTAGTATTTGTTGGGGTTTTTTAAGTGAGAATTTTTATTCCATCAAATTAACAAATATTTATACTTCAACAATTGTCAGAATTATTTAGGTTTGTCAAATCTTAAAACCTTTTGAATGCGGAATAAAATTACGCTTTTATTGTTGATAACTTCCGCTTTAATTCAAGCTCAAATCAAGGGTTTGGTAATTGATAAAAACAAGCAAATTTTGCCTTTTGTAAATATATATGTGCAGGATGCTTATATTGGAACTACAACTAACGACGAAGGTAAATATGAGTTAAATATTAGCAAAACAGGTAATTATACCATTATATTTCAGTATTTAGGTTATAAAACTATTAAGAAAACTGTCAGTATTTTAACTTTTCCTTATTTGCTTAATGTTACTTTATTAGAAGATGAAGTAGCTTTGGCTGAAGTTGAAATCAATTCAAAAGAAAATCCGGCAAACGAAATCATCCGAAAAACTATAAAAAATCGGGATGCAAATCTGTTAAAAATAATGAACTTTACAGCCGATTTCTACTCACGGGGCATATATCGAATCAAAAATGCGCCTAAAAAAATTCTCGGTCAGGATCTTGGCGATATGGGTGGAGGCCTCGATTCTACTAGAAGTGGCGTAATATACCTCTCTGAAACCATATCAAAAATTACAAAAAGTCCCAAAAATTTTAATGAACACATTATTGCCTCAAAGGTGAGTGGTAATGATAACGGATTTAGTTTTAACCAGGCTTCGGGCGTGAATTTTAACTTTTATAAAAATAACGTTGAACTGGGCGATAATTTAATTTCACCTATTTCGAGCACGGCTTTTAACTATTATTCTTATAAATTAGTCAATAGTTTTTATGAAGATAAACACTTGATTAACAAAATACAAGTAAAGCCAAAACGCTTAACAGATAATGTTTTCGAAGGTTTTATTTATATTGCCGAAAATGATTGGGCTTTGTATGGGGTTGAGCTTTCGGTTACGGGAAAACAGTTACAAATTCCTGCCATTATAAAGCTGACTTTAACACAAAATTATTCCTATTCCCAAACCGATAAGTTATGGTCAATATTTTCACAGAACATTGATTTTCAGTTTGGAATATTCGGTTTCAATATAGATGGACGCTTTACGGCAGTTTATAGTAATTACAATTTCAGTCCGCTGTTTACAGCCAAAAGCTTTACCAATGAGGTGCTTTCTTTTGAAGATAAAGCCAATAAAAAGGATAGTGTTTTTTGGAGGATGATTCGGCCTGTGCCACTTACTTTTGAGGAGGTAAAAGATTATCAACTAAAAGATAGCATAAAAACCATTCGAAAATCGAAAAAATACCTAGATTCAGTTGATTTAAAACGAAATAAATTTGGCTTTAGTAATTTAATTTTAGGATACCGCTATCAAAAATCATTTAAAAATTGGAATTTAAACATCGGCTCTCCGCTTTTTAATTCGCAATTTAATACCGTTCAGGGTTGGCATACCAATATGGAAACGTCCTTTTTTAAGTATTTTAAAGATAAAAAGCAAAGTCTTTGGATCAATTCAAATTTTGATTACGGATTTTCTGATAAAATATTCCGACCAAATGCCTCATTTACTTATCAATTTAACAATCAAACCAAGCCCTATATTTCGGTTTCAGGTGGTCGAAAACTCACACAATTTAATCAAAATAATCCCATTGCGGCTGTGGTAAATACGGTTACCTCTTTGTTTTTTGAAAGCAATTATGCCAAATATTATGACAAAACTTTTGCAAAATTAGCTTTTGGAAAGGAACTTTTAAACGGGCTAGAATTATCATCATCAATAGCTTATGAAGTTAGAACACCTGTTTTTAACACCACTGACTACACTGTTTTTAATCGCAACGCTGTTGATTACAGTTCTAATAACCCACTAACTCCAAACAATTTTACAAGTGTGCCTTTTGAAGCAAACAAGCTATTTAAATTTTCAGTAAAAGCGCAAATCAAATTCGGACAAGAATACATTTCATTGCCCGACCAAAAAATAAATTTAGGCGCAAATAAATATCCCAAAATAGATTTTAATTACACAAAAGGTTTTGCGGCTAGCAATTCAAAATTTAACTACGATTTTGTTGAAACAAAAATATTTCAAACCCTTGAATTTGGAAATAAAGGTAACTTTTCATACAATTTAAAGGCGGGCACTTTTTTAAATAAAGATGAATTAGCCTTTACCGATTATAAACATTTTAATGGAAATGAAACCCATATTAATATAAATTACAATACTTTAGAAACATTTAACCTGTTGCCATACTATGATTTGAGCACCGATGGCAACTATGCTGAATTCCATTTTAAGCACCACTTTAATGGATATATTTTAAGAAAAATCCCTTTGATAAATAAATTGCAATTCAAGTTGGCACTAGGGGCAAATGTTTTGATGACAAAAAATAAGCAGCCATATTCTGAATACAATATTGGCGTTGAAAATATTGGCTTCGGAAAAATCCGCTTTTTACGAATTGATTTTGTCCGCTCAAATTTTAACGGAAACCAAGTTAAAGGTTTGATGTTTGGCTTGAATTTGTAAAAAAAACTTCGTTACGATAACTCAAAATTGTAACTTTGTGTCAAATAATATACAATGATTGTTAAGCTTCTAGTTTTTGGCATTTTTACCGATATATTTGGTGCAAATCAGGTTGGTTTTGAGTTGCCAACACCAATAAATATAGGACAGTTAAAAGCATTTATTGCCAAAAAATTTCCGCAAACAGAAGCATTGAATTTTGCTATTGCCGTTGATGAGACTTATGCCGATGATGATTTAATCATAAATGAAAATCAGATAATCGCTTTAATTCCACCCGTTAGCGGTGGCTAAAATTGGTTTATGAAAAATAAAATTTCAGTACTTGTTACTTCCGAAAAGTTAAATATTCAAACTTGTTATGATTTTGTTAAAGATGATTCGTGCGGAGGTATCACGTTATTTGTAGGAACCGTTCGGAATGAATCCTACCAAAAAAAAGTAACCCTTCTCAATTTTAGCACCTATAAAGCAATGGCGGTAAAAGAGTTAAATAATATTGCTGTTCAGGCTTTAGCCGACTTTACCATTTTAAAAATCGCCATTCACCATGCTGAAGGTGATTTAAAAATAGGTGACATTCCAGTTATTATTGCAGTATCTGCGCCACATCGTGACGCTGCTTTCAAAGCTTGTCAGTTTGCCATTGATACCCTAAAAAAGTCAGTGCCCATCTGGAAAAAGGAGCATTTTAACGATGGTGCCATTTGGGTTAATGCGCATCCATAGTTCAAAAAATAGTCAAGATATTTTTTAGGGAATTACATAAAATGAGTGTTAACACGAGGCAAAGATAAAAATAGGTGCGTAGACAAAAAATGACCGAAAGAATTTAGGAATAGTCTTGGTTTTTTTTATTTAAACTTTAATAATCTTCTTAAAATAATGATTCACAAATATTTTGCAATATTTTGAAGCCTTAATGTATTTTTCAATTAAGACCTAACAGGTTTTTAAAACCTGTTAGGTTTGGTAATTGTGTCTATGATTATTTGTGCATTCGTGGCTATTATCACAAAACGTAGCAAGTTTATCTGTTAAATTAAATATCAATATTTTAGAAATTCCTAAAAAAGCATATTTAAGAATGTCCGCCCACTACAATTCTCATTATTTTAAAATTTAATCTGAAGAAATTGTAAAGTTGAAAAATGAAAAAGCGTCTCATAAAACGGACCATTTTTGTGGGTTCTGTGCCATAAGAAGTATTGCTATAAGGAATTGTTTTTTTAATTTGTGTGTTCATTTTAATTTTTTTAGGTTAATTATTCAGGAATCAAATACCAAAAAGGTTTTGCTTTTGCTTTGTATAAAAACAAGTAGTGCATAAATAATTTTATCCAATGTCCTGCCGTTCCTACAATTCCCACAGTATCATTGATATTTCTGCCCCATTCAGGGTATTTTTCCCAATCGGAAACAATTGGGTTTACGGTCATTACCGCTGCTTGGCCGTTAAAAATGCCATAGCCTGCCGATACAATACAAGCAGCACCCATTCTAGCCATTGAAGCTTTATGGAGGTGTTCCTTTTTTCCCGTTTTAATGATGTGAATGATATTTTGTGCTACAATTTTTCCAATTACGCCCGATGGCATCCCCGTTCTTGGAGGGGTTGGAAATATTTTTGTGCCATTTGGGCTTTCCATTGGTTTTGACATGCCGTGAGGTGGTGCAAATGCAATGCCCGCAGCATAAATGTTTTCATATTTTGCACTTTGGTAAGTTGATGGCCAATCTTCGGCACGCCATTCTTCATAAGGTTTTGGCGTGTAATCTGCATCAACTTTCATCATGCCGTTGGCAACAAATAACTCAGAACTGATGTCTTCATCTTTTTTGTTATAAGCTTTCATACCCGCTCCGGCAAAACCTGGAATAAGCATGGCAAAGTCAAATTCTTTTGTGTGAAATTTTCCTTCTAGATCTTCATAAAACACCTTTCCTTTTTCTACTTTTTGAACGCCGGCTCTTTTAATCCATTTAACGCCATACTCTTTTAAAATAGATTCGGTAAAAATTTTTGTTGGGGTGATGTAGCCATTTCGTTTAACATAAGCGCCTCCCATACCAAAATCTCCTAATTCATATTCATTGCTAATCCACCAAAGGTCAGCTAAATGCATCAAGTTTCGCTTCTTTATCTCGAAGGCAACATTTAAAACATATTCAAATGCAGCTCCTTGACAGGTAGCAAGTGGGTGTCCGGTGCCAATTAAAAAGGTTTGTTTTTCACCATTTTCCATTTTTTTTAAAGAGGCTTGAAGGGTTTCCCAGGCGTGCGTGGCATGCTCATAGGTACAAACCGATTGCGTGAATTTATTTGGACCTAAACCCTCGGTAGCTTCAAAGTTTAGTTTTGGGCCAGTTCCATTAATCAAATAATCATAAGTAACTTTTTCTTCGGTTCCTTCATCCGCACCAGCGACATATTTTATGGTAACAAATCCTTTTTCATTTTCGGCATCACCTTCGGGGTGAATAGATAGTGCCATCGCCTGTTTGTAGTTTACACCCATTTTTTTATAGACTGGTGCTAACTTAAATTTAACCTGTTCGGGAGTCATTAATCCAACGCCAACCCAAATGTTAGAAGGAATCCATTGAAAATTACTGTTTGGTGAAACCATCACCACTTCGTGATTTTTGCTAAGCGCCTTACTTAAATAAGAAACCGCCGTGTGACCTGAAATGCCAGCACCTAATACTACTACTTTTGCCATATTTATCTGAATTTTAGCCAAATGTATATGATTAAAACTCAGATAAACGTAACTATTGTTACATCAAAAAGGGATGGGCGCGATTTTGCGAATGTTTTTTTGCTTTAGCTAAACAATTAAAACTTTTACAATTTTAAACCGATACTTGCCCTTTAATTAATGGATAAGGGTCGTAGCCGATGAGTTCAAAATCCTCAAATTTAAAGTCAAATATATTTATAATAGCAGGGTTTAAATGCATTTTAGGTAAAGCACGTGGTGTTCGGCTCAACTGTATGGCGATTTGTGCTTGGTGATTGTTATAAATATGTGCATCGCCAAAAGTGTGAATAAAATCACCGTATTCATATCCCGTAACTTGCGCCACCATCATAGTTAAAAGGGCATAAGAGGCGATGTTAAAGGGAACGCCTAGAAAAATATCGGCACTGCGTTGGTATAATTGACAGGATAATTTTCCTTCTGAAATATAGAATTGAAAAAAAGCATGGCAAGGAGGGAGCGCCGCTTTATTATTGGCAACATTTTGGGAAAAGCTTTTCGAAGTATCGGGTAAAACACTCGGGTTCCAAGCCGAAACCAATAACCTTCGGCTTTCGGGATTTGTTTTTATGGTTTCAATAACTTCGGTAATTTGGTCTATACCTTCACTGTTCCAATTCCGCCATTGTTGTCCGTAAACAGGACCTAAATGACCTTGTTCATCCGCCCAAGCATCCCAAATTTTAACGCCATTTTCTTTGAGATAAGCAATATTGGTATCTCCTTTTAAAAACCAAAGTAATTCGTGAATAATTGATTTTAAATGAAGTTTTTTGGTAGTGAGCATGGGGAATCCTCGTTGTAAATCAAAACGCATTTGATAGCCAAAAACGCTTTTTGTACCTGTGCCTGTGCGGTCATCTTTGCCAACGCCGTTGGTGAGGACGTGCTCAATTAAATCTAAATATTGCTTCATTTTTTAAAAAGGGGCTTCAAAACTCAACCTTAGTCTTTAATATTTTTAATAACTTCGGGATTGTGTTTGTATTTAAAAATCTTGGCAAAAACCAATGCTAAAATCAGTGCATAAGCAGCAAATACAAACCAAATTGTTGTCCAATCTCTAATGCCATTTGTAGTAAAATAATCGACAATTAAACCACTGGTATAACCACCAATAAAAGCGCCTAAGCCATTGGTTAGCAACATAAACAAGCCTTGAGCACTACTTCTAAATTTATTATTAGTTTCGGTTTCAACAAACAAAGAGCCTGAAATATTAAAAAAGTCAAATGCCATTCCGTAAACAATCATCGATAAAACTAAAAAGCCCAAGCCCATGCCTTCTGGATTGCCAATTCCGAATAAAGCAAACCTAAAAAACCATGCAAGCATACTCATCATCATTACGGCTTTAATTCCAAAACGTTTTAAGAAAAAGGGAATGGTTAAAATAAATGCCGTTTCTGATATTTGTGAAAGTGATATTAAAATGTTAGAATGTTTAACAGCAAATGAATCAGGATAAGCCCCTGTAAAACTTCTTATAAATTCAGATGCCCAAGCGTTTGAAATTTGTAAAACGATGCCTAACATCATTGAAAAGATAAAAAAGATAGCCATTTTTTTATCCTTAAATAAAACAAAAGCGTCTAATCCCAATCTTGAAATAAGTGATTTATTCTCTGATTTTGAAGTAGGTACATTTGGCAGCGTAAAAGCATAAAGCCCTAAAAATAGCGAAAAACCAGCCGCGAAATAGAATTGATTAGCGCTTTGTGTCCACCCTAAAAAATCAATCATCCACAAGGCTACAATAAAACCGATTGTTCCCCAAACACGAATGGGTGGAAAAACTTTAATAATATCGAATTTGTTTTGTTCTAGAACGCTATACGACACAGCGTTTGCTAAACCAATGGTGGGCATATAAACCATTAAATAACCAAAAATAATCCAGAAAAAAGAATCAAAATCGGTAATTTGACTTAGATAAAATAAAAAGCCAGCGCCTAAAATATGTAGCAAACCCAAAAGTTTTTGAGCATTTAGGTATTTATCAGCTATAATTCCAACAATTGCGGGCATAATGATAGAAGCCAAGCCCAGTGTCATAAAAACTTTGCCTATTTGACTACCCGAAAAATGCAACTGTCCACCTAAATAGCCACCTAAGGAAATCAGCCAAGCGCCAAATACAAAAAGTTCAAAAAAGTTTAATACCGTTAAACGAAATTTAATATTCATATTTTAAAATTTATTTTCGGTTATTTATTTCATCTCTTATTTTGGCTGCCAATTCATAGTCTTCGTGGGCAATGGCCTCTTCTAAATTTTTCATTAAAGTCTTCATTGTCAATTTAGAAAAAGCATCATTTTTTGATTGGGTTTTAGCAGGAGGTTTTGGAATGTTAAGACTTTCTTCTTTTTGCAAATTGAATTCCTCTTTAATTTTTAAAAATACGCCCGCTTTATCTAAAATATTTTCATAAGTAAAAATGGGAGCATTAAAACGTATCGCTAAAGCAACTGCATCCGAAGTTCGGGTGTCTATAATTTCTTCAATTTTATCGCGTTCGCAAATAAGGCTCGAAAAAAAGACGCCATCCACTAGCTTATGAATGATAATTTGCTTGATTTTAATGTCAAATCTATCCGCAAAGGTTTTAAATAAATCGTGTGTGAGTGGGCGAGGTGGTTTAATTTCATGTTCTAAAGCAATAGCAATTGATTGCGCTTCGAATGCGCCAATAATAATAGGTAAGGTGCGTTCGCCGGTAACTTCTTTTAAAATTAACGCGTAAGCGCCACTTTGCGTTTGGCTGTAAGAAATGCCTTTAATGTTTAATCGGACTAGGCTCAATTTAATTGCTTTAATAAAAGCGCTCTTACTTAAAGGCTTAAAAAAGTCTAAAAATAAGAGCGCCTTTGGGTGCACAATTTAATAAAAATTACGCGTTATTTTGTTTAAAGATTTTTAATTTTTCAACCAACTTAGGCACAACTTCAAACGCATCGCCAACAATGCCATAATCGGCGGCTTTAAAGAACGGCGCTTCAGGGTCGGTATTGATTACGACTTTAACTTTTGATGAATTGATGCCGGCTAAATGTTGAATGGCTCCCGAAATGCCGATGGCAATATAAAGGTTAGCGGCAACTTGTTTGCCGGTTTGACCAACATGTTCGGCGTGATCGCGCCAATCTAAATCGGATACAGGTTTAGAACATGCTGTTGCAGCGCCTAAAACTTGAGCAAGTTCTTCAATCATGCCCCAGTTTTCGGGACCTTTTAAACCGCGCCCTGCCGAAACAACAATATCGGCATCGGCAATGCTCACTTTACCAGAGGTTTTAATAATTTGTTTTGAACTAACGCCAAAATCGGCATCGCTTAAAGCGGGATTAAAATCGGCTAAAGTGGTTTCAACTGTATTTTCAAATATTCCAAAGGCATTTTTAGCGAGTCCAATAACCTTAACGGATGTTGATAAGGCAGTTAAACAAAATGCTTTGTTAGAAAAAGCCTTGCGTTTTACAACAAAAGGATTGGTAGTTGAAGGAATGCCAACAACATTCGAAGCCAAAGCCGCCTGTAATTTAAAGGCAACTAGAGGCGCTAAATACAAGCCGTTTGAACTCGAATCGATGATAACAACTGTTGCGGCTTCACTTTTGGCAACTTGGCTAACAACTTCGGCAAAAGCTTTTGCGTTAAAACTGGTTAATTTCTCGTTTTTTACATTTAAAATTTTTGTAGCGCCATAAGTTGATAATTGGCTGGCATCTTTAGCATTGATGCTAAGCGCTACAAGATTTGTTTGTAACAATTCGGCGACTTTTGCACCGTAAGAAGTTGCTTCAAAAGCAACTTTTTTATACTGACCCTCTGAGGTTTCTGCGAATACTAGAACTGACATATTTTATAATTTTTTAGGCTACTTTAAATCCTTAATTAGATTATTTTGAGCTTTTTAATATTAGATTACTTTTGCTTCGGTGTGTAATAAATTGATTAATTCATCAATATTATCGGGAGATACTAATTTACAAGCACTTTTTAAGGGTAGCTTTTCAAAACCTACCGTTGTGCTATTTAGAATAACCTCAATTGCAGGCACAACTTTTAATGGTTTTTGACGAGCCATCATGATGCCGCGCATGTTAGGAATTCTCAAATCTTTTTCCTCTACAATGCCTTTTTGTCCTGCTAAAACAATGGGTAAAGTGGTAGCTAAAACTTCACTGCCGCCATCAATCTCTCTGGTAGCGGTAACATTTTGGCCTTCAATTTCAACACCAATACAAGCATTGACAAAGTTATAGTTTAAACTTGCAGCTAAAAATCCGGGAACCATACCGCCATTATAATCAATAGATTCTCTACCTGTTAAAATTAGGTTGTAGCCCTCTTTTTTTGCAACATCGGCAATTTGTTGTGCTACAAAAAAAGCTTCTTTTGGCTCGGCATCAACTCTTATGGCGTCATCGGCTCCAATGGCTAAAGCTTTTCGCAAGGTTGGCTCAACAAGTTGAGTGCCAACGGTAATTACCGTAATGCTTGCCCCTTGTTTTTCTTTAAACCACAAGGCTCTTGTCAAGCAATATTCGTCGTGTGGATTGATGACGTATTGCACGCCATTGGTATCAAATTTTGTATCGCCTTCAGTGAAATTTATTTTTGAAGTCGTATCGGGAACGTGACTTATACAAACTAATAGCTTCATATTTTTAATTGTTTTTTGTTGTTTTGTCGGATAAAATAAATGAAGTTTCAAAGTTAATACTTTTTTTTATTTTTATTATGCATGCATAATAAAAATTTAAGATAATTTTAATGGATTAAAAAGCAATAATACCTATTTTTGCCGTTCAATTTTATGGAATATGAGAACGATACAATTTAGAGAAGCCATTTGCGAAGCGATGAGTGAAGAAATGCGCAGAGACGAATCTATTTATTTGATAGGTGAAGAAGTGGCAGAATATAATGGAGCTTACAAGGCGTCAAAAGGAATGCTGGAAGAATTTGGTGCAAAGCGTGTAATAGATACGCCCATAGCCGAATCTGGTTTTAGTGGCATTGCTATTGGCTCGGCTATGAATGGCAACCGCCCAATAGTTGAATATATGACCTTTAACTTTTCGTTGGTGGCGATAGACCAAATAATCAATAATGCCGCAAAAATGCGTCAAATGAGCGGTGGTCAGTTTAACATTCCAATAGTTTTTAGAGGTCCTACAGGCTCTGCCGGCCAATTAGGGGCTACACATTCGCAAGCTTTTGAAAATTGGTTTGCTAACACACCTGGTTTAAAGGTAGTTATTCCTTCAAATCCCTATGATGCTAAAGGTTTGTTAAAGGCAGCCATTAGAGATGATGACCCTGTTATTTTTATGGAATCAGAACAAATGTATGGCGATAAAGGCGAAGTGCCCGATGGCGAATACATTCTTCCGCTTGGAGTTGCCGATATTAAACGCGCCGGAACCGATGTTACCGTGGTGTCTTTTGGAAAAATAATTAAAGAAGCTTTTATTGCTGCAGATATTTTACAAAAAGAAGGCATTTCAATTGAAATCATTGACCTAAGAACCATTAGACCAATGGATCATCAAGCCATTATAAACTCCGTTAAAAAAACAAACCGCTTAGTAATTTTAGAAGAATCTTGGCCTTTTGGCAGCATAGCTTCTGAAATAACTTACCAAGTTCAAGAACAAGCATTCGATTTTTTAGACGCGCCTATTCAAAGAATAACCACTGCCGATACGCCAGCGCCCTATTCTCCAGTCCTTTTAGATGAATGGCTGCCAAGTGCAAAAGATGTTGTTGCTGCAGTTAAAAAAGTACTTTACATTAAATAAATTAAAAACAACTTATTGTAAGATTCCGTTCTCTAGCAGTCTAAAGAATGGAATTTTTAATTTTAATATGAAAAAACAAATCCTTATTATAGTTATGTTATTCACCGCAATAGCTTTTGCTCAAGTAAAAGTAAAAGTAGGTGGAAAAATTGTAGATACTGCCGGCGAGCCCATTGCTTTTGCCGATGTGTTTTTTAAAGGCTCTACCAAAGGCACTATTACCGATGAAAACGGAAAATTTTATTTAGAATCAAATGTTGGCTACACCGTATTAGTGGTCAACTTTTTAGGTTTCGACATAAAAGAAATCCCTTTAAAATCTCAAAATTTTAATATGATAATTGTATTAAAAGAAGAGGCTGCCAAATTAAATACCGTTGAAATATTTTCGGGTAAAGTTAAGAAAAAGGGAAATCCTGCAATTGCCATATTAAATAAAATATGGGCACACAAACGTAAAAACGGGGTCTATCTTTTTAAACAATTTGAAAATGATAAATACGAAAAAATAGAATTCGACCTCAATAGTATTGATGAAAAATTAAAAAATAGCCGAATTTTTAAAGGTTTAGAATTTGTTTTTGATCAAGTAGATTCTTCAAATATTACCGGCAAACCCTATTTACCTATTTTCATTAATGAGGCCGTATATAAAGAATATGGACAAAATACATCGCCAAGAAAATATAAAGAAGAACTCGTTGCTAATAAAAATTCTGGATTCCAAAACAACCAAAGTTTGATTGCTTTTGTAAAACAATTGTATACAGAATATGATGTTTACGATAATTATATTAAAATTTTTGACAAGAGTTTTACTAGTCCGGTTTCAAAAACAGGACCATCGGTTTACAATTATGTTTTAGCCGATAGTGCTTTTATTGAAAACAAGTGGTGTTATAAAATAGTGTATTACCCTAGGCGTAAAAATGAATTGACTTTTAAAGGTCAATTTTGGGTAAACGATACCACATTTGCCTTGAAAAAAATAACAATGGAAGCCAATAAAAGTGCTAACATTAACTGGGTAAGAGAATTGTATCTCGATCAGGAATTCAATGTTTTAAACGACTCGGTTTTTTTGCTAAAACGCGATTACTTGATGTCTGATTTTGTGCTCAATAAAAGGGAAAATTCAAAAGGGGTATATGGCAAACGCACCTCAATTTATAACAATTATAATTTTAATAAAAAACGCGATGACGCCTTTTTTATAAAAAGAGTCAATGATTATTCTGCAGATGTTTATAATAAACCTGATAATTTTTGGGATACAAATCGTTTAGAAACTTTAAATAGAAACGAAAGCGGTATCTATAAAATGCTTGACACCTTAAAAACAGTAAGAAAATTTAAACAACTTTACGATTTAACAGCAACTCTCTATACGGGCTATTGGCAAATTAAGAAAGGCTTTGATTACGGTCCAATATTTTCAACTTTTGGAACAAACGACGTTGAGGGCACGCGTATAAGGGCAGGTGCGCGAACTTATTTTGATTTAAACGATTTAGCGCGCGTTCAAGGTTTTGTTGCTTATGGCACTAGAGATCAAAAGTTGAAATACGGCGTTTCGGCTAAATGGTTACTTGCAAAACAAAGCCGATTTACCGTCTTTGCAGGAAATCGCAAAGATGTTGAACAAACTGGATTTAGTTTAACAACCATAAATGATGTTTTAAATCGTAGCTTTGCCTCAGCAGCCTTTTTCTCACGCGGTGATAATTTTAGATTAACTAATCTAAATCTATCCAATATTGGATTTGAATTTGAAGCCGTTAACAATCTCGAATTTAAAGTAAGCGGTACTTATAAAACCCTTGCTTCGGCATCACCGTTATTTAATGTTGACTATTTTATAGACCAAACTTATACTGATAAAAAATCAACCATTACTCAAACTGAAGTTGATGTTTCAGTTAAGTATACTCCTAATCGAAAAAATTTTGGTTATGGTGTTGAACGCGGTGTGAGTAATGAAGGGCGGTATCCCATACTTTTTTTAAGCTATACTAAAGGCTTAAAAGGATTTATAAACAGTGACTTTAATTATCAAAAACTGCAATTTTTCTATAAACAACCCTATCAAATTGGGGGCTTTGGTCGTATGCATTCAACCTTAGAAATCGGTAAAACCTTTGGTCAAGTACCACTATTATTAATGAATGCTGTTCCTGGTAACCAAACCTTGTTTATGGCTCCAAACACCTTTGATTTGCTTGATTATTATGAGTTTGTAACCGATAAATATGCCGCATTGCACATTGAAAATAACTTTAACGGCAGAATATTTGCCAGAATCCCCTATTTTAGAAAATTTAATCTAAGAGAGATTGTGGGTGTTAGAGGGATTATTGGCGACGTGTCTCAACAGAACATCAATTTAAATGCATCAGGCATCAGCTATCGCGCGCCAACACATATGTATTGGGAGTGGCACGCCGGCATTGCTAATATTTTAAAGGTCATCAGAATTGATTTTGTGTTTAGAGGAAATTATAAAGACATCCCCGGAGCGAGTCAATTTACCATTAAAGGGGGTGCAGGCTTCTACTTTTAAACAAATATTAAACTTAAATCTTATTTAGTAAAGATGTTTGTATCTTTGCTTAACTAGTCTATTTCTAAAATTTAAAATAGACTAGTTTTAAAACGAATCATTTAATGAAACAAATAAATTTTTTTGATACACCTAAAGTTGATCAGGTTGGTATTGAAGATCGAATTTCTAGAATTACTTCGCGGAGCATAAAAAATGAATCCAAATTACAAGGGCTCTATATGATTTTAAATATGATAGACCTTACCACACTCGAAGGTGCAGATACCGAAGATAAAGTTAAACATATTTGCTATAAAGCAATGCATTTACACGATGACTTTCCAGGTTTACCAACAACTGCAGCCGTTTGTGTATATCCAAATTTTGTTAAAACGGCCATTGCCGAACTAAAAGGTTCGGGCGTAAAAGTAGCCTCCGTAGCGACGGCTTTTCCTAGCGGTCAAGCAAGCACCCAAACCAAATTAGAAGATGTAAAACAAGCAGTTGATAATGGGGCTGACGAAGTTGACATGGTGTTGAGCCGCGGTAAATTTCTCAGTGGCGATTATCAATTTGTTTATGATGAAATTGCAACCATTAAGACTGCCATAGGCAAAGCAAGATTGAAAGTAATTCTTGAAACCGGCGAACTTGGAAGTCTTGATAATGTGCGTCGCGCCAGCGATATCGCCATGCACGCCGGAGCTGATTTTATCAAAACTTCTACCGGAAAAATAAACCCCGCTGCCACTTTGCCCGTTACCTTAGTAATGCTCGAGGCGATAAAAGATTACTACTACCAAACCGGAAGAATGGTAGGTATGAAACCCGCAGGTGGCATTTCTAACGCAAAGTTAGCGCTGCACTATTTGTTGATGGTAAAGGAAACTTTAGGTGGTAAATGGCTTAATAATAACTACTTTAGAATTGGTGCAAGCAGTTTGGCAAACGATGTTTTAATGCAAATTATCAAGCAAAAAACAGGCAATTATCAATCTAAAGATTACTTTTCAAAAGATTAAATAAATGAAAACAAAAGTAAACATTGACTATACTTCAAACTGGAATTTAGCCCCAGCGCCCGAAAGTACGTCGCATATCAATCTTAAAGCGCAATACGATTTATTTATCAATGGAAAATTTGTAAAACCAAAATCCGGTAAATATTTTGACACAATAAACCCAGCTAACGAAAAAGTTTTAGCAAAAGTCGCTTCCGCAGACGCTTCAGATGTTGACCTTGCCGTAAAAGCAGCACGTAATGCTTATAATAATGTTTGGTCTAAATTGTCAGGAAAAGAGCGCGGCAAATACATTTATCGCATCGCTAGAATCATCCAAGAACGCGCACGCGAATTTGCTGTTATTGAAAGTTTAGACGGCGGAAAACCCATCCGTGAATCACGCGATATAGACATTCCGTTGGTATCGGCACATTTTTTCTACAATGCCGGCTGGGCCGATAAATTAGAATACGCATTTCCAAATCAAAAACCAAAAGCCTTAGGTGTTGTAGGTCAAATTATTCCCTGGAATTTTCCCCTGTTGATGGCCGCTTGGAAAATTGCACCTGCCTTAGCTGCCGGAAATACAGTTGTTATTAAAGCTTCAAATGCCACGCCGTTAACACTTTATAAATTAGCCGAAGTGTTTAAAGATGCCGGTTTGCCCGATGGCGTTGTCAACGTGGTTTCAGGAAGTGGTAGCGTGGTTGGAATGGCTATTGTCAACCATCCCGATGTTAATAAAATAGCTTTTACAGGCTCAACCAATGTAGGCAAAATTATTATGAAAGCCATCGCCGGAACAGGCAAAAAAGCCACCATGGAACTCGGCGGAAAAGCGGCCAACATTATTTTTGAAGATGCGGCGCTAGACCAAGCAGTTGAAGGTATTGTAAACGGCATTTTCTTTAATCAAGGTCACGTTTGTTGCGCCGGCTCTCGTTTGTATGTGCAAGAATCAGTTTATGAAATTGTCTTGCGAAAACTAAAAGACCGCATGCAATCATTAATTATTGGCGATCCGCTCGATAAAAATACCGATATCGGCGCAATTAACTCAAAAGATCAATTAAATACCATTAACGACTATATTAAAATCGGACTCAAAGAGGGAGCTGAAATCTACCAACCTGAGTGCAGTCTTCCAAAAAAAGGCTTTTGGTGCAAACCAACCTTGTTTACGCATGTAGCGCAATCAAATCGCATTGCACAAGAAGAAATATTTGGACCCGTTTTGGCCATTCAAACCTTTAGAACCATTGCCGAAGTGCTCGAAAAAGCAAACAATACACCTTATGGTTTATCCGCTGGAGTTTGGACAGATAAAGGTTCTAAAATATTTAATATGACCTCACAATTGCGCGCCGGTGTGGTTTGGGCTAACACCTTTAACAAATTCGATCCCGCTTCACCTTTTGGTGGTTATAAAGAAAGTGGTTTTGGTCGTGAAGGCGGTATTCACGGATTGGAACCGTATTTAAAATTTGATTGAATTAATTA
>PFPU01000128.1 GCA_002793215.1 Flavobacteriales bacterium CG_4_10_14_0_2_um_filter_35_18 | reverse complement strand
TTCTCTAAAATTTGAATCATAGTTTTAAAAGGGCACATGCTCAAATCAACAAACATTAAATCAAAATCGGCTAGCTCATTTTGGTTGTTTATTTGATTTATTTGCATGGTGTTAAATTTATTTTTTAACAAAGTTAAGGTGCTTTGTTCGCTGCCAAAATAAACTGCTCTTTTGAAACAGTTTTGAGAAGACTTAGCGAATTTTAATTGAAGGTATTTTGCTACAAACCATCCATAAATTCCCAATTTTAAGAACCATTCAAAAGCCAGATTTCGTTTAAAATGTTTGCCGTAAAATAGTGGCATCGCCTTAAAAAAATGCTTTAAATAGCGCGTGTTTTTTTTGGTGCTTTCTCCTTTAAAGTGAATGACAGATGCCGTTCCTAGATAATAATTTTTAAAGCCGCTTTTTGTGAGTTTATAACTAAAATCGATGTCTTCTCCATACATAAAATAATCGGTGTCAAATCCGCCAACAGCAAGGTAGTTCGTGCGTTTTAAAAACATAAAAGCCCCCACCAAAATCGCCACTTCACCAACAGAATCATCAGGAATTTGCTGAGCGTAATAACTGTATTTTTTATTTTTAATGCCCAGCATTTTATAAAAACTGACCAAAGGTGTGGGCAAATTGCGTTTGCCCTCCGGTAAAAAATGACCCGCTCCATCAATTAATTTTACCCCTAATGCACCCAAATCGGGATGCAAATTGGCAAATTCAAGGCATTTTATAAAGGTGTCTTCGGCAAGCACCGTGTCGGGATTTAAAATCAGCACATAATCGCCACAAGCCTTGCTAACCCCAATATTATTAGCTTTAGCAAAACCTAAATTTTGAGTGTTTTTAATCAGTTTTACGGTTTTAAATTTTGATTGCACCAAATCATTAGTGCCGTCGGTTGAGCAATTATCAACCACAATGATTTCGATTTCAATATTTTGAGAAGCTTTTAAAACGCTATATAAACAGAGTTCTAAAAAATATTTAGCTTGAAAACTAACGATGACAACCGATAACTGCATTAATATTTTAATGAGTTTTCAAAAGGAATGCGATTTACAATACTTCTGCCAAGGGTAATTTCATCGGCATATTCGAGTTCGTCGCCAACGGCAATGCCGCGTGCAATGGTAGATATTTTAACTTCAAAACCGTTCAACAATTTAAAAATATAAAAGTTAGTAGTATCGCCTTCCATCGTAGAGCTTAAGGCAAAAATCAACTCTTCAACTGCGCCTGATTTAACTTTTTCTACCAAACTTTCTATATTCAAATTTTGAGGTCCAACACCATCAATTGGCGAAATTTTACCTCCTAAAACATGATAAACGCCGTGAAATTGCATGGTATTTTCAATAGCCATTACATCTCTAATATCTTCAACCACACAAATTAACTGCTTATTGCGCTTGCTGTTTGAACAGATTTCGCAAACATCAGAATCAGAAATATTATGACAATTTTTACAATAAGAAATATGCTCTTGGAGGTTGTTTAATGCCCGCGTTAAATTATCGGTCTGTGATTTTGGTTGCTTTAACAAGTGCAAAACCAAACGTAAAGCCGAGCGCTTGCCAATTCCGGGCAATTGTGAAACTTGATTTACGGCCTGCCCTAATAATTTTGAAGAAAAATTCATGTTGCAAATGTACAACTAGCAGGCGAAATTCAAATTATTTTTAGTTTCTTTGTTTCTATGAATTGCTATTTATGAATCCACTTCACATCATTTTTTTAATTATAGCTTATTTTGGCGTTTTAATTTTAATCTCCTTTTTTACAGGAGGTAACCAAAGCAACGATACTTTTTTTAAAGCCAATAAGCAATCGCCTTGGTATTTGGTAGCCTTTGGAATGATTGGCGCATCGCTATCTGGGGTAACTTTTATTTCCGTTCCCGGATGGGTTGAGGCTTCAAAATTTGGTTATTTGCAAATGGTTTTGGGTTATGTTCTCGGCTATTTGGTTATTGGGATAGTTTTGTTGCCTCTTTATTACCGACTCAATTTAACTTCTATTTACAGTTATCTCGAAGTGCGTTTTGGCAAATCTACCTATAAAACAGGCGCTTCCTTTTTTCTATTATCACGCCTAGTAGGTTCTTCATTTAGGCTATTTCTAGTGGCAAATGTGCTTCAATTATTAATTTTTGATTCCTTAAATATCCCCTTTTGGATAACCGTTGTCATTACGGTTGCGCTGATTTGGCTTTATACCTTTAGGTCGGGAATTAAAACCATTATCATTACCGATACCTTTCAAACTTTTTTTTTAATGAGTTCAGTAATTTTAACAATTATCTTAATTTCTCAAAGTTTACACCTTAATTTTACAGGATTTCTTGAAACCATTAAAACCAGTCCACAATCGCAGGTTTTCTTTTTTGACGATATTAGCAAAGCCAATTATTTTTGGAAACAGTTTTTTTCGGGAGCCTTTATTGCCATTGTTATGACCGGACTCGACCAAGATATGATGCAAAAAAACCTGACTTGCAAAACCTTAAAAGACGCACAAAAAAATATGTTTTGGTTTACCATTGTTTTGGTAATTGTAAACATTTTATTTTTAAGTTTAGGCGTTCTTTTAATTAAATATGCCGCTTTACAAGGAATTGATGCACATGGTGATCAATTATTTCCAACCATTGCCACGGCATCAAATTTGGGAATATACGCCGCAGTTCTTTTTATTTTAGGATTAATAGCGGCGGCTTATTCAAGTGCCGATTCGGCTTTAACGGCGCTAACTACCTCCTTTTGCATTGATATTTTAACCATAGAAAAATATAAAGAGGCTGCTAAACAAATTGCGGTTAGAAAAGCCGTACACATTGCGTTTTCCATCCTCTTAATTGCAACCATAATCACTTTTAAATACCTTATTAATGACCCAAGTGTAATTAACTCTATCTTTAAATTTGCAGGCTATACCTATGGTCCTTTGCTTGGTTTATATGCCTTAGGCTTATTTACTAAGGTTCAGTTAAACGACAAATGGGTTCCAATTGTAGCCATACTGTCACCGCTATTGAGTGTCTTTTTAAACAATGCTTTACTAAGTTGGTTTCAATTTGATTTAGGATTTTTTATCTTGATAATTAACGGATTAATTACCTTTTTGGGATTGCTGATAATTAAATCTAAAAAGCAGAAAAATTGACTCAAATTCTTTATTTTTGAAATATGGAAAAAGACTTAGGCAACTATCGAAAAACGTATCAAAAAAGCGCGTTATTAGAATCGAATACGCCTGAAAATCCTATTGAATTATTTCAACAATGGTTTTATGAAGTCGAAAATTTTGGCGGAATTGAAGAGCCAAATGCCATGGCTATTTCGACCATTGGTTTAGATGGTTTTCCAAAAAATAGGATGGTACTTTTAAAGCGTTTTACGTGGGAAGGTTTTATTTTTTATACCAATTATAAGAGCGAAAAGGGCAAGGCCATCACTGCCAATCCACATATTTGTTTGTCGTTTTATTGGAGTAATTTAGAACGCCAAGTTATCATTAAAGGCATTGCCGAAAAATTGGCACCAAACTTATCGGATGGCTATTTTGAATCACGTCCCGATGGTAGCAAGCTTGGCGCTTGGGCCTCTAATCAAAGTCAAGTAGTCCCTTCACGTGAAGCCCTAGACCTAGCCTTAAAAAGCTATGAAGAAAAATTTAAAAATACTGAAATTCCACGTCCCGAATTTTGGGGCGGTTATTTGGTAAAACCACAAAGTGTTGAATTTTGGCAAGGCAGACCAAACCGCATGCACGACCGAATTAGGTACACTTTGCAATCCGATTTTTCATTTAAAAAAGAACGCTTAGCGCCCTAAAACTAACCAAGTTCAACCACATCATTATGAAAACTTTATTTATTGTTAGACATGCAAAATCGTCGTGGGATTACGAATCGGTTGACGATATTGATCGTCCCTTAAAAGAAAAAGGCATTAAAGATGCTCATTTTATGGCAACCGTGCTTTTCGAAAAGATTGAGCGACCCGATATTTTTGTGTCGAGTTGTGCCATTCGTGCCCTACACACCGCTGTAATTTTTACAAATACCTTTAAATTTCCATTTGCCAATTTAAAAATCAGCAAATCTCTATACAATTTTAAAGATGGGTATTTGGCTAAAACCGTTAGGGCACTTGACGATGGCTATAATTCAGCCATCATTTTTAGTCACAACCACGGCATCAATGATTTTGTAAACCAGTTTGGTGATGAGTATATTAAAAACGTGCCAACTTGTGGTGTTGTAAGTATTGAATTTGACGAAGATCATTGGAAAAATATAAAAAAAGGCAAGACTATTTTAAAGGAATTTCCTAAATTTTACAGCATTTAAACCTTGGTAATTTGAACATTCAAAAATATGCCGCTATAGATATTGGATCTAATGCCATGAGGCTATTAATAAACAATATCATTAAATTTCCTAAACTGCCACCACTGTTTAAAAAGGTTTCATTGGTGCGCATTCCAATTAGATTAGGTAGCGATGTATTTTTAAATCATCATATTTCGGAGGAGAACACGGCGCGCATGATAAAAGCCATTAAAGCCTTTAAATACCTTATACAGGCTCACGAAATTACCAACTTTAAAGCCTGTGCCACCTCTGCCATGCGCGAAGCTAAAAACGGCAAAAAAGTAGTTGCCGAAATTTTTAAAGCTACCGGAATTCAAATTGATATCATCAACGGAAAAACCGAAGCGATGATTATATCTTCTACTGATTTAAAGGATTATATTGACGAATCGAAAACCTATTTATATGTTGATGTTGGCGGTGGTAGCACCGAATTTAGCCTTTATAAAAATGGGGCAATTACGGCATCAAAATCATTTCCATTGGGAACGGTTAGAATTTTAGAAGATAAGGTAGAACCAAAACATTGGGAAGAAGCCGAAAAATGGATAAAATCTCACACACAAAGTACAACCAACATCGCTTTGTTAGGCTCGGGAGGCAATATTAATACCATTCAAAAAATATCAGGTAAAAAAATGGGCTTACCACTTTCGTATGTTTATTTAAACACTCAATATCACGCTATTAACGAATTGTGTTTTGAAGATCGCATTATGAAAATGAATTTAAATCCCGATCGTGCCGACGTTATTATTCCCGCTTTAAAAATCTATCTATTGGCGATGAAATGGAGTGGTGGACGAAATATTTATGTTCCTAAAATAGGTTTAGCCGATGGCATTATTAAAAGCCTTTATGCTGGAACGCTGACTTAAAACAAGTGTTTTAGCAATATTTTCATCCCTATAAAGGCAATTAATACGGCTGTTAATCGCTTTAAATTTAAGGCGTTTATCAAAGTAATACTCAACCGAGATCCTATTTGTCCACCAATTAAAACTGCAAAAATTAAGATAACTGTCAGTTTTGGTTCTATAGAAAATTCAGGGTTTTGATATTGACCAATTAATCCTGCAACCGAATTTGCCAAAATAAAAAAGCTTGACGCCGCGGCAATACGTTTTGGCGTATCCCATTTGGTAAGATGCAAAAGTGGCGCTAAAAAGATGCCTCCACCAATGCCAACCATGCCAGATACAAATCCAATAAAGCCACCAATAGCGGTATCTTTAACCAATGTTTTTTTAGTTGTAACCTCAACGTTTGAATTTTTTTGATACTGCGAGAACCACATTGTAATGGCTGCTATACAAAGTGTTATCCCCAATAAAATAAAAAAAAATGGCTGGCTAATTTTTAAATAACCACCTAAAAAAGCTAAAGGAATACTCAATAAAACTAGGGGAAAAATCTTTTTATAATTAAACAATCCGTTTTTAATGTAAATATAAGTGCCCCCACTCACTACCACAATATTGCAAAATAACGCCATCGCTCTTATTTGCATAAAACCCAAACTCGACAAAGCCAAAACCGCCAAATAACTTGAGCCACCGCCAAAACCAACCGCTGCATATAATAAGGCAATCACAAAAAAAGCGCTAATAATAAGCCAATTCGTTAATATTATTTGCAATATTTCTGAAAATTGTATCAAGAGTTGAAGAGGTTAGTTGTTTTCTAGTTTTCTATTTTTTGTTTTGTTTTTCACTTTTCACCCAAAAACCAACTGATAAGCCTGTTGTGCAATTTCAATTTCTTCATCGGTTGGGATAATTAATATTTTAACTTTTGAATGAGCACTTTGAATTTCTTGGATGCCTTTGTGATAATTTTTGTTTTTATCTTGGTCTAATTGAACTCCCAAATAGTTAAGTTCTGCACAAATCAAATGGCGCATAACATGAGAATGTTCACCTATGCCCGCTGTAAAAATAAGCGCATCAACCCCATTGAGTGCTGCCATATAAGCACCAATATATTTTTTTATTCGGTAGGCATTCATCTCTAAAGCTAATTGGCAAATTTTGTTTCCTTGTGCTGCTTCTGTTTCGATATCCCTTAAATCACTAAAGCCTGTTAAACCCAACATTCCGCTTTGTTTTTGCAATAAAGTGTTGACTTCCTTTAAGCTATAACCCAATTTATCTACCAAATAAAAAATGACAGATTGGTCAATGTCACCACTTCGTGTGCCCATAATTAGGCCATTCATAGGTCCAAAACCCAAGCTGTGATCAATACTTTTTCCGTCTTTAATGGCGGTCATACTACAACCATTTCCTAAGTGGATGCTAATTAGTTTCGATTGTTTTAACGCCAAATAAGCAATTGCTTTTTCGGAAACATATTTATGACTGGTGCCGTGAAAGCCGTATAAGCGTATGTGGTTTTCATCTAAAAACTTAGTAGGAATGGCATATTGATACGCTTTTTGTGGAATTGTTTGGTGAAATGCTGTATCAAAAACGGCAACTTGTTTGGCATTTGGAAACAATTGCTCAGCAACCATAATCCCTTCTAAATTAGGCGGATTGTGCAAAGGTGCTAAAGCCGATAAATCGCTGATTTTTTGTTTTACCTTTTCATCAATCAAGGTAGTTTTGGCAAAAGTACTGCCTCCGTGCACTACCCGATGTCCTACAATATTTATGGCATTTGTATCTTTAATTACGCCAATTTTAGCATCTAAAAGTAATTTTACAATGGCTTTCAATCCGATGTTATGATTTTTAATTGGCTCTGTTAAAGCAATTCTAGTATGTGCTGTTTTGTAATGTATTATTGAATTTTCTAAACCGATACGTTCAACCATTCCGCTGCTCAGCACGCTTTCTTGAGGCATTAAAATGAGTTGGTATTTTATTGAGGAACTTCCTGAATTGATAATGAGTATGTGCATTTTATAAATCTTGTGCTTGAATGGCGGTAATAATTACCGTATTAAAAATATCTTCTACCGTGCAACCACGACTTAAATCGTTAATTGGTTTATTTAAACCTTGCAACATAGGTCCAATTGCCAAAGCGCCCGTTTCACGCTGCACCGCCTTATAGGTATTATTACCCGTATTTAAATCTGGAAATATGAGTACATTAGCTTGTCCGGCGACTTTTGAATTGGGCATTTTACTCTCACCAATAGCTTTATCAACAGCTGCATCATATTGAATTGGCCCTTCAACAGCTAAATCGGGACGCAATTTTCGAACAATTTCGGTAGCTTGGCGCACCTTATCAACTTGCTCTCCTTTTCCACTAAGACCCGATGAATAAGACAGCATAGCTATTTTTGGCTCAATGCCAAATGCTTTTGATGACATTGCCGAAGAAATGGCGATTTCGGCTAGTTGTTCGGCATTTGGATTGGGATTTATGGCGCAATCTCCAAAAACCGAAACACGGTCTTCTAAGCACATAAAAAATATCGATGAAACTACTGTTACACCGGGCTTTGTTTTTATAAACTGTAAGGCAGGGCGAATGGTGTGCTGTGTGGTATGTGCCGCACCCGATACCATTCCGTCGGCATCACCTTTAAAAACCATCATCGTTCCAAAATAAGACACATCGGTCATTAAATCTTCAGCCATGGTATGATCAATGCCTTTATCTTTTCTCAAATTGTAAAAAGTTTCAACATAATCATTGTATAAATTAGATTGAATTGGGTTGATGATTTCTAAATTCTTAAAATCCAATTTGATACCTTGTTGTTGCGCCTGGCTTTTAATTTTAGATTCCTCTCCTAAAAGGGTAATGTCAACCACATCAGATGCCTGCAAACGGGCGACCGCTTTTAAAATACGCTCGTCATTACTTTCGGGAAGAACAATGCGCTTGCGATTTTTCATGGCGCGCTGTTGTAAATTATATTGAAACATTTTAGGGGTAATTCCTTCGGGAGAAAACGAAATAATCCGTTGTGCTAAGGCATCTACATTGACATATTTGTTAAAGGCATTAAGTGATGCCCTAATTTTGTCAATATTTTCGGCATAAATTTGAGACTTTATGGAGCCTACCTTATTGATGATAAAAAAAGTACCTTCCTTAACGGATAAAATTGGCACAACCGATGAAAGCCCTTTTATTAAACTTAAAACCGACCGTTCTGGTTTTAAACCACCCGTTAGGATAATTCCTGCAACTTTTGGATAATTTGAAGAACTATTTGCTTGTAGGGTTGCTAATAATAAATCGGCACGGTCGCCGGGCATGACCACCAAGCAGTTTTCTTTTAAATGTGTTAAAAAGTTTCGCAGTTGCATTGCTCCTGCAACAAAATCACCTACTAAATTGTTGAGATAAGCCTCGCCAATTAACAAATCGGCATCTAAATAATCGGCAATTTCTTTTATGGTTGGATGAGAAAGCAGACTTATATTTGGAATAACGTCAATTAAAACATCTTTATGAAGGTTCTTTTTAAGCCCACTTTTTATAATATTTAAGTATTTTTTATCCACTTTATTAGCTACTAAACCAACCACTTGAACTTCTTTATCTCTAAAAGAATCGTAAGCCATGTGAAGTGCCCCAATAATTTCTTCAATAGATTTACCCTCGCCTTGCCCCACAATGATAACCGGAATTCCAAGAGTTTTTGAAATAAACACATTAGCATCCAATTCAAAGGCGTAGCTCTCTCCCGAAAAATCGGTTCCTTCAACAATAACAAAATCATTTTTTGATTCAATCGCCTTATATTTTTTGATAATGGTATCTAGAATTTCATCAATCTTACCTTCATTGCGCAAAATGGTAACTTCATTTCTTGTATAAGCATAGGCCAATTCAGGATTAAAATCTAATCCAAAAAAAGTGCGTATGGTTTCAATATGGTTATCGGTTTTTTTGTTTTTTGAATCGCCTATAATGGGTCTAAAATAACCCACTTTAGCACCCTTTCCCAGCAACATTTGAAATAAACCTAAGGCTACTATTGACTTGCCACTACTAGGTTCAGTCGTTGCAATATAGATGGCTTTATTCATTGTTCTTTTTTTTTGTAAAGGTACGATTTTAAAGACTTTTAATTAGTTTATATTGATTTGTAAATAAGTTTATTTACGATATCGTTTTCGTTTTAACGGATTTAATATCTTTACCCTTTAATCAATTTTATGACAACGCTAATCATCAATATTAAGGAATTATTACAAATTAGAACCGCAACTGAAACAAAGGTTTGCGGTGAGGCAATGCGCATTTTGCCGCGTATTAAAGATGCTTTTCTGCTCATTAAAGATGATTTAATTGCCGATTTTGGACCTATGAATTCCTTGCCAAAATTAGTGGCCAATCACACTATTGACGCCAAAGGTAAACTAGTTTTACCTGCTTGGTGCGATAGCCACACGCATTTAGTTTATGCCGATGATAGAGCCGCTGAATTTGTAGACCGCATAAACGGACTTTCTTATGAGGAAATTGCTATGAAAGGTGGCGGCATTTTAAACTCTGCAAAAAAATTGCAAAAAACTTCGGAAGATGAATTATTTGCACAGGCTCGTAAACGCATCGATGAAATTATGGCTTTGGGTACCGGAGCCGTCGAAATTAAATCGGGATACGGGTTAAATACAGAATCTGAGTTAAAAATGTTGCGGGTTATAAAGCGCCTTCAAGAATCGGCTCCCATTACCATAAAAGCTACTTTTTTGGGGGCGCATGCCATTCCGCTTCAATTTAAAAACAATCCCGATGCTTATATCGATGAAATTATTGACAATATGCTACCAAGAATTGCCGATGAAAAATTAGCTAATTTTATAGATGTATTTTGTGAAACAGGTTATTTTAATCCGGCGCAGACCGAACGGCTAATTATAGCTGGACAAAAATTTGGTTTAAAAGCTAAGATACACGTCAATCAATTTACGAGTATTGGCGGCCTACAAATTTGCTTAAAACACCAAGCGCTGTCGGTTGACCATTTAGAAGTGCTAACTGAAAAAGACCTTTGCGATTTAAAAAATAACGAAACCATGCCCATTGCCTTGCCAACTTGTTCCTATTTTTTGAGCATTCCTTATACCCCTGCCCGAAAGCTTATAAACGCAGGCTTGCCACTCGCTTTGGCTTCCGATTTTAATCCGGGTTCATCACCGAGTGGCAACATGAATTTTGTGGTGTCAACAGCCTGTATAAAAATGAAACTTACCCCCGAAGAAGCTATAAATGCAGCGACTCTAAATGCCGCTTATGCGATAAATTTAGAACAAACACATGGCAGTGTTACCAAGGGTAAAAAAGCCAATTTAATCATCACAAAACAAATTCCGTCATTAAATTACATCCCTTATGCCTTTGGAAGTAATCTAATTGACACCGTTATCATCAATGGAAAAACAAATGGATAAACAATTTTTAAAAGGTAAAATTCATTTAATTGGCATCTTTTTGTTACCGCCAAGTCTATTAGGAATTATTTTTATTCCCAATTTGGTAATAAAGCTATCATTGGGAATTTTTTTGCTGTTTTTAATTTATCTTATTTTAAAAATCATCCTCAAATCAGACCGTTTTTAATTTTGAAAACAGCTGTTTTGCATAGTATTTTTTAACCAAATGTTGTGATATAAAGGTATTTAACATATGCGGTATTTTAGGCATCGGTCTTAAAACATCTACAATTAATACGATGCGTTCTTCGTTGCAATGGTTAATGACTTCGTGTTCCCAGCTATCATCAAATAATATACTTTCTTTTTCTTTCCAAGTATAAACCGAATCTTTTACACGAATTTTAGGCGTGTTATTTTGTGGCACTTGCAAACCCAGATGATAGCGAATGTAACCTCTATAAGTTCCTTTATGAGCGGGAACGGATTTTTGAGGGTCTAAAATTGAAAAAAATGCTTGAAATAAATTGGGAATTTGTTTTAATAATTTGCACGTTTCGGGTACAATATTTTGCGCATCATCTGTAAAGTCGCCCATTAAATTAATCATAAAAGTGCGCCAACTTCTTTCAGGATTTAGTGCTGCTGAAATAGCTGTTTGATAATTGTCAATTTCATGATATCGGGGTATGCTTAAATTGCGTTGCATTAATAAAGACAACTCCGATTTTATTGTATAAAAGTTTTGATCTAAAATCAATAAATCAGGATAACTTTTTTCAATATTAAAAAATGCTGGTCGATTTTTACCATTAATAAACATATCGTAAAAACTATTTATTATGGCACTGGTTATTTTTACGGAAGTTCGCCTTGCATCCATAATCTTTAATTTTATAAGAGTGTTCTAATTTTAGTTTCCATGGCTTCAACATCATCGTCAACGGTTAGTTTTTGAAGTGTTTTTTTGGTTTTAGCATCAATGATGAGCACAAAGCCTGTGCGTCTGTCATTTTGTTTTAAAATATCTGAAATTCCGAGTGCAGACCCTAATAAAGTCGATTGATTTTTCGTCTTGTTATTGGTGAAATCTAGTTTTATAAATAGCACTTCATCGCCGTCAATCTTGTTTTGCAAGTCCTCAAAAACAGGACCCATCGCTCTACAAGTTTTACACCAATCGGCGTGAAATTTTACAACTATTAATTTTGGAGATGTCGTTTTAGTTGAGTTTTGAGAAAAGCTAGGCTGAACCAATACTAAAGAAAAGACCATAAACGCTACTAATTTTAAAGTTTTCATAATTCTATAATTTAAGGATTTGCCATCATAGTCGAAAGAACCCAAGAATAACTTTCAAAAAAATTTATAAATTCATGTTAATAAACCCAATTTTACCTTTAATTTTGGTCATCAAATTACCTAAACCATGCAAAGACAATTAATAGAGTGTGTGCCCAATATTAGTGAAGGTTGCGACCTTGAAAAAATAAATCTTATCGCTCAAAGCGTTACTCAAATTGAAGGCATCAAGCTTTTAGATATTGACCCCGGAAAAGCCACAAACCGCACGGTAATTACGTTTGTTGGCGAGCCTCAACAAGTTATTGACGCCGCATTTTTACTTATTAAAAAAGCTGCTGAGCTTATAGATATGAGCAAACATCACGGCGCGCATCCACGTTTTGGCGCTACCGATGTTTGTCCGCTCGTTCCCATTTCGGGTATTTCTTTAGACCAAACTGCCGAATATGCCAAAAAATTAGGCAAACGCGTTGGTGATGAGCTAGGAATCCCAGTTTACTTATATGAAAATGCCGCTCAAGAAGACAAACGCAAAAATTTGGCAAGTTGTAGGGCAGGCGAATATGAAGGTTTAAAAGAAAAAATTGCAAACCCTGCTTGGATACCCGATTTTGGACCTTCAAGTTACAATGAAACTGTAAGAAAAAGTGGTGCAATTGCCATTTCGGCACGAAACTTTTTAATAGCTTATAACGTCAATTTAAATACCACTTCTACCCGAAGAGCCAATGCCATTGCCTTTGATATTAGAGAAGCAGGGCGCATAAAAACAGATGCTTTTGGCAAAAATAGCCTTGATGACCATGGTCAGCCGTTACGGATTCCGGGTAAATTAAAAGCCGTTAAAGGAATTGGCTGGTATATTGAAGAATATGGCATCGCGCAAATTTCATATAACCTAACAAATATTGGCATTACGCCAATGCACCTAGCTTTTGATGAAAGTTGCAAAGCTGCTCAAGAGCGCGGATTGCGTGTTACCGGTTCTGAATTAATTGGCTTAATTCCCCTAAAAGCTTTACTTGACGCGGCCGATTTTTATCTGATAAAACAAGCGCGTTCATTGGGAATTTGTGAAAGTGAGAAAATTAAAATCGCCGTTAAATCGCTTGGTTTAGCCGATTTAAAACCCTTTAATCCAAATGAAAAAATTATTGAATATCTGCTAAAAGACTCCAATAAAAAACTAATTAACATGAGTCTTAGCGCTTTTGCAGATGAAACCGCCTCCGAATCTATGGCTCCTGGTGGTGGTTCAATAGCCGCTTATGTGGGTACTTTAGGAATTTCGTTGGGTACTATGGTTGCAAATCTATCGGCACATAAGGCAGGTTGGGACAACCGTTGGAAGGAGTTTTCAGATTGGGCTGAAAAAGGTCAGACTTATAAACACACCTTACTCGCTTTGGTGGATGAAGATACTCAGGCTTTTAACCAGATTATTGAAGCCTTTAGAATGCCAAAAACAACCTCAAAAGAAAAATCTTTGCGTTCACAAGCCATTCAAGAAGCTACAAAATACGCCACCGAAGTGCCTTTAAAAGTGATGAAAACCGCTTGTGAATCAATGGAAGTGATGAAAGCCATGGTAAAAATAGGACTCCAAAATTCCTTATCCGATGCCGGAGTTGGTGCGCTTTGTGCAAAGGCAGCCGTAACAGGCGCTTACTTTAATGTCCGCATTAATGCAAAAGATTTAAAAAATCGCCAATTAGCCGATGCCCTTTTAGCTAAAGCAGAAGCGCTTTATCAGCAAACTTTAATCATAGAAAATGAAATTATAAGTGACGTCAATTCTAAAATTTAGTCCTTATAAAAAAGATTCAATCGCTAAATCATAACTTTTTAATCCAAATCCGGCAATAACACCTTTGGCATTTGGGGCAATAAACGAGTGGTGACGAAAAGCTTCGCGTGCATGAACATTAGAAATATGGACTTCAACAACGGGCGTTGAAATGGCTTTAACAGCATCGCCCAAGCCTACCGAAGTGTGGGTATAAGCGGCCGCATTAAAAATTATGCCATCGTAACTAAAGCCTACTTCTTGCAATTTATCAATAAGTTCACCCTCAATATTTGATTGAAAATAGTCTAATTGATGTGGTGTGTATTTTTTTTGGAGGATTTTAAAGTAGGCTTCAAAACTTGCCGAACCATAAATTTCGGGTTCGCGTTTGCCAAGTAAGTTTAAATTGGGACCGTTGATGATAATAAATTTCATTTGATTTTATTTAAAATGCATTTTTCACTTTGTAAATATATTACTTTACTTTTACTGAAAGATTATAACTTTTAAAATTTATTAGATTGACTTGGGAGCAGGCAATTAAAAATTATCTTTTATACCTTAAAATTGAAAGGGGATTATCCCCAAATTCTATTGATGCTTATAGCAGAGATGTTAAAAAGTTAATGCGGTTTTTGGAAGTTAATCAAATGAGCCTTTCACCAATTAGCATCAACGAAGAAGCCATTCAACAGTTTATTTATCACACCGCTAAAACCATAAATGTGCGCTCACAAGCACGTTTAATTTCGGGTTTACGGAATTTTTTTGATTATTTAGTTTTCGAAAATTATAGAGAAACCAATCCCACACAGCTTATTGAATCCCCAAAAATAGGTCGAAAATTACCCGATACCTTATCAACCCACGAAATAGATCTTATTATTAGTCAAATTGATTTAAGTAAGCCTGAAGGCGAGCGCAATAGGGCGCTTTTAGAAACCTTATACAGTTGTGGTTTGCGCGTAACCGAATTAGTGAGTTTAAAAATTTCGGATTTGTTTTTTGAAGAAGGTTTTATCAAGGTTTTAGGTAAAGGAAATAAACAGCGTTTTGTGCCAATCAACAAAAAAGATCAAGTTTATATTAAGCATTACATCCACGAAATAAGATGTCATATCGACGTTAAAAAAGGATTTCAAGACACCGTATTTTTAAACCATCGAGGCAAGCAACTCACTAGAAATATGGTATTTATGATTCTTAAAAAGCTCGCCATTTTGGCGGGAATAAAAAAGAATATCAGTCCGCACACTTTTAGACATTCCTTTGCAACCCATCTGCTAGAAAATGGTGCCGACTTGCGTTCTATTCAGCAAATGCTCGGTCATGAAAGCATTACCACTACCGAAATTTATATGCACGTTGATAAAACCTATCTGCGAAAGGTGATGGATCAATTTCATCCAAGAAAATAAGATATAGCCGGTTTTTTAAAGACCCAACAGGTTTTAAAAACCTGTTAGGTATGATAAATTTACCAACTTATTTATTTAATAAATAACTAAAAGTCAAATGTTAACAGAAACTAATTCCCCTCTTGAGAGGGGTTAGGGGTGTGTTTTTGTTTAAAATGCAAATATTTAATTTTTTAATATTACTCTAAAGCATTCACAATAGTTAAAAACTAGTACAAACTTTGAATTTATTAGACCTTATATTGGTATTTACTTAAGTAACTAGATAAATTTATTTTGCAATATTAACCGAGCGTGTTTCGCGAATTACGGTAACGCGCACTTGACCAGGATAGGTCATATCATTTTGAATTTTTTGAGAAATGTTGAATGACAGTTCGGCTGCTTTTAAGTCGTCCACTTTTTCACTTTCAACAATCACGCGCAATTCTCTACCTGCTTGAATGGCATAAGCTTTTTGCACGCCTCCAAAGCTAAAGGCAACATCTTCTAAGTCTTTTAAACGTTGGATATAAGAGTCTAACACTTGACGTCTTGCACCAGGTCTTGCGCCCGAAATGGCATCGCAAACCTGCACAATTGGGGCATATAAAGATTTCATTTCTATTTCATCATGATGTGCGCCAATGGCATTGCACACATCTGGTTTTTCACCGTATTTTTCGGCCCATTGCATACCCAAAATAGCGTGAGGCAATTCACTTTCGGTATCGGGAACTTTGCCGATATCGTGTAATAATCCGGCGCGTTTTGCAACTTTAGGATTTAAGCCTAGCTCGGCAGCCATCAAGGCACAAAGGTTGGCAACTTCGCGAGAGTGTTGCAATAAATTTTGACCATACGAAGAGCGGTATTTCATTCTACCTACCACTTTAATCAATTCGGGATTTAAGCCGTGAATACCTAAATCTATCACCGTGCGTTTGCCAACTTCAATAATTTCGTTGGTCAATTCGGCTTCGGTCTTTTTCACAACTTCTTCAATTCTAGCAGGATGTATTCGACCATCGGTTACCAATTTATGCAGAGACAATCGGGCAATTTCGCGTCTAATGGGATCAAAACAAGAAAGAATAATGGCTTCGGGTGTATCATCTACAATAATTTCGACGCCTGTAGCGGCTTCGATAGCGCGAATGTTACGGCCTTCTCTACCAATAATCCGACCTTTAACATCGTCTGATTCAAGGTTAAAAACGCTGACACAATTTTCGACAGCCTGTTCAACACCAACACGTTGCAAAGTATTTAGGATAATTTTTGTGGCTTCTTGTTGGGCGGTAAATTTGGCTTCTTCAATGGTTTGCTGAATATAAACCATCGCGTTAGCTTTAGCTTCTTCTCTTAGAGATTCATTGAGTTCCTTTTTAGCTTCGTCGGCCGTAAGTCCAGAAATAGCTTCTAGCTTTTCTACTTGCGTGCGGTGCAACTTTTCTATTTCGCCATTCTTGCGTTCAAGGGTTTCAACTTTATGGTTGTAATCTTCAATTTTTTGTTCTAATTCAAGGCTATTTTTTTTGTTTTTATCTAAAACTTGCGACATCTGAGACTCTTTATCGCGCAAGCGTTTTTCGGTTTCAGCCATCTTTTTCTCACGAGCAATGATGACAATTTCGTGTTCCGATTTTAATTCTAAAAATTTTTCTTTGGCCTGAAGAATTTTGTCTTTTTTAAGTGCTTCGGCTTCGGCATTTGATTCTTTTAAAATATAAGATGCTTGTTTTTTTGCCTGTTTTAAAAGTTTAGAAGCCGATATACGCTCCATTATTTTGGCAATAACATATCCTATTGCTAGCCCTATTGCGATCCCAATTATAATGGGCATTAACATTCCGTTTATCATAGTGTATATATATAAAAAGCCTACATTAGTTAAGTTTATAAACCCCAGTTAAACAGGATTAGAATTAACAAGTCGCTTAAGTATCTAGTCTAGCTAGCGCGCTTTAACAACTTAGACTCATTCTTTTTAAATGATTATTGTTGAGTTTATCGAACAATTTACTAATGTAGGCAGTATTGTAAATTTATTTTAAAGAACTTGTTAAGTGCAAATCTAATAAACTATTTAGTTTATCGAGTTTATTTTTTGCGTCTAATTTTTCGTTTTCGTTATACAAATTTTTAATTTCTAATTTCGAAGCAAACTGCAAAGCACACATTGCTAATACATCTTGCTTATCTCTAACGGCATAATTTTGCTCAAATTTTTTAATTAGTTCGTCTATTTTTTTTACAGCCATTCTAATACCCTCTTCCTCTTCTACTTTTACTGTTAAAGGGTAAACTCTATCGGCAATACTAACTTTTATTTTGAGAACGTCTTTCATTAAACCTATTCGTTTACTAGTGCAATACACTTATCAATATCGCGAATAAGCGAATTAATTTTTTGTTTTGTTATAAGTTTATCTTCTTTGCTGCCTACCATGGTGTTAGCAATTTTAAGTGCTTGTAATCGGTCTTCTAAATCGCTGTTTTGTTGATTTTGATTTGATAATTCATCAAGCAAACGTTGATTAGTAGCATTAAGCTTTTGATTTGTTTCTTTTAATTCTTGGTAATTTTTTAAAACTCCAAGCAACTTAACTTCCAATAAATCAATCGTTTTCAAAAATCCTTCCATCAATCAAAGACTCTAAACTTATACCTACAAATCTAGCAACTGTTTTGCAATATAGCAAGGGTTTTAGATGCTATTTTTAAATTATTTCAAATTATGCAATTTTATGGCTTTAATAATGTCTAATATTTATATTTTTACTTTTATAAATATGAATCATTAATACCAATAAATGAGCTGTAGAATTCTTTTTTTATTTCTGACTTTTTTGTCTTTTAAAAATTACGCCCAACAACTATATCCCGAAAATTATTTTATCAAACCCATGGATTTACCGCTAATTTTAGCTGGAAATTTTGGAGAGTTGCGCAATAATCATTTTCATTCCGGACTTGATGTCAAGACCAGAGGCTCACAGGGATTCGTTGTTAATTCGGTTGCTGACGGCTATGTTTCTAGAATTAGAATTCAGGCTTGGGGTTTGGGAAAAGCCATTTACGTTACCCATCCAAATGGTTTTACCAGTGTTTATGGTCATTTAAGTAAATTTACTCCAGAAATTGAAACCTATCTCAAAATGCAACAATACAAGCAAAAATCTTACGAAGTTGAATTGTTTTTAAGCGCCGCTGAAATTGTTGTAAAAAAGAATCAACCAATTGCTTTTTCAGGTGATACAGGCAGTTCGGGCGGACCACATTTACATTTTGAATTGCGTAGCACTAAAACTGAAGAAACCATTAATCCTCTGCTTTTTGGTTACGAAATTCCCGACCACATCAAACCTGATATCTCTAAATTAGTAGCTTATCCGTTAAACGACACCTCACAAGTTAATCAATCTAATTTACCTGTGGTTATTCATTTTAAAACCTTGCCCAATGGCGATTATTTAGCCGATAAAATTTCGGCATACGGTTTAATAGGTTTTGGAATAAGCACTACCGACCGTCAAGATGCAGCCTTTAATAGAAATGGAACCTACGATTTATCTTTGACCAAAAATGACACCTTAACCTATCACCATACCATTGAAAAATTTGCTTTTTCAGATACCAAATACATCAACTTACTTTTAGATTATGAAGCTTACATCCGAAACAAAGAAACCATTCAAAAATGCTTTATTGAACCTAAAAGCAAATTGAAAATTTATGACCAAAGTTTAGGCTCGGGCAAACTCACAATCAAAGATGAAGTAACTTATAACATCAAAATCAGCACAAAAGATTTTCAAAACAATACCGCTCAAATACTTATCCCTTTAAAAGGCAAAAAGGATACCATTTTAAGAAAAAAATCCATCCAAAATAACGGCTATTTTATTTCGAGTAAACTGGTAAATAAATTTGAAATAGAAAATGTAAACATTGAATTTAATGAAAATACTTTTTATGACGATTTTTATTTGGATTTAAAAGTTGAAAACAACACTGCTTTTATAGGCAAAAATACCCAGCCACTAGACCGAAGTTATAAGATAACTTTTAATGTTGACACTTTAAACTATCCGGATATCTCAAAATATTATATCGCTAATATTGTTAATAATAGCTACATTTCAACGGTAATTAAAGGTGGTAAAATTTCGGCTAATTTGCGTTTTTTGGGTTCTTATGGACTTAAAAAAGATACCTCAAATCCAAGCATTAAACCAATAAACTTTAAAGATGGTCAATGGCTGACAGATTATCATTTTTTAAAATTCCACATCTCCGATTACGGCACAGGCATCAAAAGTTATAATGCCTATATAGATGATGAATGGGTTTTGATGGAATTTGAACCCAAAAAAGGTGAACTGACTTATAATTTTAGTGATAAAAATTTTGAAACTATAAAACATGTTTTGAAAGTTGTCGTTACTGATAATGTTGAGAATACCACTATTTATACAGCTAATTTTTCAAGAAAAAACAATTAGAACTTTTGAAACAATCCTTATTTATTTGCCTGTTTTTTTTGCTTTCACAGCTTGCCATTCAAGCGCAATTTTCTACTATAAAAGGCACCGTTACTGATGCGGAAGGCAAACCAATTGAAGGGGTGTCAATAAGCTACGGCAAAAAAGGAACCATCACCGATGTGCAAGGGTTTTATAATTTAAAAGTTCCCGAAAACACCAATTTAATCATTACCATTAGCCATGTTTCTTATGTTAGTGTGAGCAAACACGTTCGTATTTTGCATAACAGAACGGTTTATTTTCCTGTTAAAATGCAGTTAAAAACCGAACAAATTTCGGAAGTTGAAATAAAAGATAGTAAAAAACAAGCACAGGGACTCACCAAAATTAAATCTAAAAATACCATAAAAATACCCGGAGCCAATGCCGGAATTGAAAATGTTTTAAAAACACTCCCCGGAGTTAATTCTAACAATGAATTGAGCACGCAATATAATGTAAGAGGTGGAAATTTTGATGAAAATTTAGTCTATGTTAATGGCATTGAAGTCTATCGTCCCTTTTTAGTCCGCTCAGGCAATCAAGAAGGTCTAAGTTTTTTAAATCCCTTTTTAACACAAAACATCTATTTTTCGGCTGGTGGTTTTCAGGCAAAATACGGTGATAAAATGGCGTCGGTACTCGATATTACCTATAAAAAACCTCAGGAATTTTCGCTTAATGCCAATGGAAGTTTTTTAGGCGCTAACCTTACTTATGAAGATTTGTTTTTAAATAAGCGTCTTTCGGCTTTAGCCGGATTTAGATATCGCAACAACAGTTTGTTGGTAAACAGCGGCGATAATTCTGGAAATTTAAGACCCAATTTTACCGATTTTCAATCGTATTTCAGTTATTTGGCGAATGCTAAACTCACCATCGACTTTTTAGGAAACTTTAGCTTAAACAATTATAATGATAAACCCATTTCGCGCATTTCAAATTTTGGAACCATTGCCAATCCCGTAGCGCTTATTGTTAACTATGAAGGTCAAGAAAAAGATCGCTATTTAACAGCTTTTGGCGCTTTAAAAGGAACTTACCGCTATTCCGATTTTTTAAACTTTAATGTGTCAACTTCTGCCTATAATACGCAAGAAGAAGAACATTTTGACACCTTTGCCTTTTACAATCTAGGTGAAGTCAATGCCGATTTTGGCTCAAGTAATTTTGGCAAAGTTGAATCATCGGTTGCAATTGGTTCACAACTAAACCACGCCCGAAATGATTTAGACGCTTTTATTAAAAATATTGAACTTAAAGGAAGCTATTTAAAAAATAATGACCATCTTGAAGCGGGTTTAAAATATCAAACTGAAAATATTAAAGACCGTATTATTGAATGGGAAGTGATTGATTCGGCTGGATTTTCAATTAGACCGCCACATTTTACTCCTCAAAATGATCAACCTTACCTCCCCTTTGCAGGACCAATGGTGCCATTTACAAGCACGAGGGCTTTTAATACTATTACGATAAATCGAATTATGGGTTTTGTTCAATTTAGTAGAATTGACTTTTTAAATGATGCCCAAATTTGGTATAATTTTGGTATTAGGGCACAAAATTGGTCGGTAAATACCAATAGTTTAAAATCTAAAAGCCAAACCATTTTCAGTCCGAGAGCTCAATTTGCCATCAAACCTAATTGGCAAAAAGACATGCTATTTAAAATCACCACCGGCATTTACCAACAACCCCCTTTTTATAGAGAATTGCGCGACTCTATCGGTCAAATTCATCCTGAAGTTAAAGCTCAAAAAGCCTTCCATTTGGTGCTTAGCAATGATTATAGTTTAAAACTTTTTGACCGTCCTTTTAAATTGACAACCGAAGTTTATTATAAAAATATCACTCAAGTAAATCCGTTTACGGTAGAAAATGTTCGCATCCGCTACAGCGCAAAAAACAATGCAAAAGCTTTTGCAACAGGGCTTGAATTAAGATTGAATGGTGAATTTGTTCCCGGTACTGAATCGTGGATTAGTATGGGCTTTTTAAAAACCCAAGAAAATATTGACGGCCGTGGCTTTATTGATAGGCCAACCGACCAGCGATTTAAATTTGCAATGTTATTTCAAGATTATGTTCCAAACTATCCAAATATAAAAATGTACCTCAACTTGGTATATAACACAGGCGTTCCGGGAGGTTCGCCAGCCTTTGCCGACCCGTATCTTTTTCAAAACCGTTTGCCGGATTATAAACGTGCCGATATTGGCATTTCATATAATTTGGTTGATGGGTCAACACCTTCTTATTATTTAAAACGCCTTCATGCCAAAGCATTTTCGGTTGGATTTGAAATATTTAACCTTTTCGATGTACAAAATACCATTTCTAATACTTGGGTTAGAGATGCCTCATCTAAACTATCTTTTGCAGTGCCAAATAGACTGACCGGACGCGTTTTTAACTTGACTTTGGATGTTTCTTTTTAAACCTTTTCGTAACTTAGAGGTCTAAAACAAAATAGTTTCAACCCTTGGAAAGCGAAAAGCAATTCATAGCCGATTTACAAAATCCGAAAACTCAAAACGAAGCTTTTAAAAAGCTTTTGCACGAGCATAAAGAACGCCTTTATTGGCACATTCGCAACATTGTAAAAACACACGATGATACCGATGATGTTTTGCAAAACACCTTTATAAAAGTTTATAAAAATATTGGAACATTTAAAGGCGAAAGCAAATTGTATTCGTGGCTCTACCGCATTGCAACCAATGAATCAATTACTCATCTCAATAAAATAGCCCAACAACAAAGCATTAGTATTGACGAAGTCAATTTTAAGTTAGCCGATAACTTATATGCTGATAGCTATTTTAGCGGCGATGAAATTCAAGAAAAATTACAAAAAGCCTTAGTGCTTCTGCCCCAAAAACAACAATTGGTTTTTAACATGAAGTATTTTGAAGAAATGAAATACGAATCGATGTCAGAAGTTTTAGGCACTTCGGTTGGCGCTTTAAAGGCTTCTTATCACCTTGCCGTAAAAAAAATTGAGAACTATTTAACGCATCATTAAACTATTTGATTTAAAATCAGTCTTAAAACATATGAAAAAATCAAAAAATTATATTAAACTAAAAGATTTAAACTTTAAAAATGCGGGGTTTACAGCTCCAAAAGGCTATTTTGAGCGTGTTGAATCTCAAGTATTATTAAAAGTAAGTGATGACATTCCAAATGATTATTTCAATACTTTGGAAACTAAAATTTTGAGTAAACTAAATATTAAAAACAGTCCTGAGGTTAAAATTATCCCTCTAAAATCAATATTTTTAAAACGCATTTTACCTTTTGCAGTAGCTGCATCGGTCGTTTTATTTATTGGATTAAACTTTATCAATAAATTTGAAACGGTAACTTTTGAAACTTTAGACACCACAAATATTAATAATTATTTGGCTTTAGTTCCCGATTATTCTAATAGTTATAATTTAGGTGAATTTTTAACAGATGCCGATTTTTCACAACTATCTAATACTTATGCTCCAATAGAAGATTTAAAATTGGAAACCTATTTAAATCAAACCGATATTGAAGAGCTTATTCTAAACAACTAAAACTATGAAAAAACCATACGCAATAGTCCTATTCTTTTTATTCCTTGCGATAAGTTTGCAAGCACAACAAGGTTACGGATATAAAAACAGTGAAAAAATTAAAGCCTTAAAAACAGCTTTTATTACTGATGCCTTAAAATTAACTTCAAAAGAAGCTGAAAAATTTTGGCCTATTTATAATGTTTACGATTCAAAAATAATGGATTTGCGCTTTAAAAAAACCCGCGAACTCCATCAAAAAATAAGAGATCTTGGTGCTATTGATGCCCTAACAGAAAAAGATGCGAAGAACTTTTTAAATGAATTAATAGAAATTGATAAATCTATTATTAACGCCAAAACTGATTTAAACAAACAACTTCTTGAAATTTTATCGGCAAAAAAAATATTGAAACTTTATAGAGCCGAAGACGATTTTAACAGGCATTTATTGCAACGCCTTCAAAACACAAAAAGAAATTCTAATTATAGACCCGGCGGTGAGGATTAAAAATTAAAAAGCCAAGTAAATTACTTGGCTTTTTTAATTAGTGGTACATTTTTTCGCGCAACACTTTTATTTTGTCATCGGCTAGATACTCATCAAAACTCATATACCTGTCAATAATGCCATTTGGTGTCAACTCAATCACTCTATTGGCAACCGTTTGAGCAAATTGATGGTCGTGGGTTGAAAATAAAACCGTTCCTTTAAAGTTATTTAGGGCATTGTTAAAAGCCTGAATCGACTCTAAATCAAGGTGATTTGTAGGTTCGTCTAACATGAGTATATTGCCTTTCATCATCATCATTCGGCTCAACATACAACGCACTTTTTCGCCACCCGATAACACTTTACACGATTTGAGGGCTTCTTCACCACTGAACAACATTTTTCCTAAAAAGCCACGTATAAAAACCTCTTCACGCTCTTCGTCGGTTTTAGACCATTGTCGCAACCAATCTACAAGCGAGCTATCGGTGTTAAAAAAATCGCTGTTTTCTAATGGTAAATAGGCTTGCGTGGTGGTTATACCCCAACTAAACTTGCCTTTATCGGCTTTAGTTTTGTGATTTAAAATCTCATATAATAGCGTATTAGCTCTCGAATCTTTAGATATAATCGCCACTTTATCGCCTTTGCTCAAATTGATATGGCAATCTTTAAAAAGCACTTCACCGTCAATTGAGCCGGTTAAATGTTCCATGTTTAATATTTGGTCTCCGGCATCGCGGTCTTGATCAAAAATAATGGCGGGATATCGGCGGCTTGAAGGTTTTATTTCGTCAATATTTAATTTTTCAATCATTTTTTTGCGGCTTGTCGCTTGTTTAGATTTGGCTACATTGGCAGAAAACCGTCGGATGAATTCTTCGAGTTCTTTTTTCTTTTCTTCGGCTTTTTTATTTTGTTGAGAGCGCTGTCTGGCAGCTAGTTGACTCGATTCGTACCAAAAAGAATAATTGCCAGAGTAATGATTTATCTTGCCAAAATCAATATCAGATACATGGGTGCAAACGGCATCTAAAAAGTGTCTATCGTGCGAAACAACAATAACGGTGTTGTTATAGTTTGCAATAAAGTTTTCGAGCCAACCAATGGTTTCAAAATCTAAGTCGTTGGTAGGCTCGTCCATAACCAAAACATCGGGATTGCCAAATAAAGCCTGAGCCAACAACACGCGCACTTTAGCTTTACCATCAACATCTTTCATCAAAGTATTGTGGAGGTTTTCTTTTATATCGAGCGATGATAACAAGGTTGCGGCACTACTTTCGGCAGTCCACCCACCCATTTCCTCAAAATCAACGCCCAATTCACCCGCTTTAACACCATCTTCTTCGGTAAAATCAGCTTTGGCATAGATGGTATCAAGTGTTATTTTTAAATCGTATAAGGGTTTGTTGCCCATTAAAACGGTTTCTAAAACGGAATGCTCATCAAAAGCAAAGTGATTTTGAGATAAAACCGACATGCGCTTGCCCTTTTCAAGGCTTACTTGTCCAGAAGTGGGGTCGATATCGCCAGCAATTATCTTTAAAAAAGTGGATTTACCAGAACCATTAGCGCCAATAATACCATAACAATTACCTTGAGTAAAGGTGGTATTTACTTCATCAAACAAAATGCGTTTGCCATATTGGACAGATAAATTCGAAACTGTTAACATTTTTTATTTCTTTTGTAAAATTTTTGCAAAAGTAGTTAAAATGATAGGTTTTGACTGCTAAAATCTATTTATATAATTTAACACCCAATTAACAAGAATAATTTAGCTATTGCATTAGTTTTGCAGTTACTAATAATTCTTAGAGCCTTGCTTTAATAAATTTATGAAAAATACCTTTGTATTGTTTTTTTATGCAACCTGCTCTTTTATACTCTTTTTGAGTTGTAAACACGACAAGATAAATGAGGATGCTACCTATTTTGGAGGTCAAATTGTCAATCCAAAATCATCAAAAGTTTACTTTTTATTGAACGAAAAATTCCTGGATTCAGCCTACTTAGATAAAAACAATAGATTTTTATTTAAATTTGATAAACTGACTCCCAGTTTATACACTTTTAGTCACGGCAATGAATATCAATACGTTTATCTTGAACCAAAAGACAGTATTATATTGCGTTTAAACACTTGGGATTTTGATGAATCACTTGTGTTTATTGGTAAAGGATCAGAGCGCAATAATTTTTTAATGAACTTATTTTTAAATGATGAATTAGAAGATCGCACATTTATGCCCTTTTTTTTACTGCCTCCTGATGCCTTTAGTGCCAAAATTGATTCGGCTTTAAAACTAAAACAAAATCTTTACAATCAGTTTAAAACAAATGCCCCCAAACAGTCCGATTTGTTTGATAAATTCGCCAAGGTTACCCTTAATTATCCGCTTTACAGCAAAAAAGAAAACTATCCACTTTATAACAAACGAAAGCTCAATCTAGATTCTTTGCCCCTTTTAGATTCAACTTTTTATGAATACCGAAAACAAATCAATTTAAACGACAGTAGCTTAGTCTATTTTTATCCTTATCGGAATTATATTAACGCATATATACATCACAACGCTTATGAAAAGAAGTCTTTGCTACCCGAAACCAATGTTTCATTAAACATGATTGAAAATATTATAGAAGCAATTAATCAAAAGGAATTGAAAAATTTATTTTTATATCGCACCATTTATGATAGCTTTTTTTACCACGATTTAACCGATAAACAACGAGAAACCGAACAAGCTCTTTTTTATAAAAATTGTGATGAACAAAAATATGTTAAAGAAATAAAACAGTTGTCAAATGACTATAAAAATATTAAAAAGGGAACTAAACTTATTGAATTTAAAGTCATTAATACTAAAGGAGTCGAAATATTATCATCTGATATCATAAAAAATGAAAAAACAGTTCTTTATTTTTGGTCTGAAAAACTAATTAACACCAACAACCTATCCAAAAGGGTGCGCTATCTTCAACAAAGCTATCCAAACTTGAATTTTATTGGCATTAATATAGACAAGCATAAAGAAACATGGTTAAAATCCAAAATTTTCACCTTTTTGCCTCAACAAAATCAATTCCATTTAGCACATAATTGTGTGATGCGTAATTTTATTACTTCTACAACACCGCGTATTATCTTGTTAAATAAAAATGAGATTGTAGCGAACGGATTTACTGTGTTATGGGCTACTAATTTTGAAGACGAATTAAGCTTATTAAATAAAAACTGATTTATAATTGTTTAAAGCAAAAAACCACTACCTTTGCGCACTTTTTTACACCTAAAATAATAAGGTCAATTCATGATAACATTTACAAATTTAGGCTTACAACCTAGTCTATTACAAGTATTAAACGAACTTGGTTTTGATAAACCAACGCCAATACAAGAAAAAACCATTCCTCAATTATTAGCTTCAAGACAAGATTTAAAAGCGTTTGCACAAACAGGAACAGGTAAAACTGCCGCCTTTAGCTTGCCTATTATTGAACAAATCGATCCAAATCAAAAAGAAACTGTCGCTATAATTTTATCACCAACCCGAGAGTTGGCTACACAAACGGCTAAAAATATTGTTGAATTTACAAAATACATTCCCAAACTTAAAACCGTTGCAGTTTATGGAGGCGCAAGTATTGAAGATCAAATACGTGCCATCAAAAAAGGCGCACAAATTATTGTTGGCACACCGGGTCGAACGGTCGATTTAATTAAACGACGCGTTCTAAATTTAGAAGCCATCCAATGGGTGGTTTTAGATGAAGCCGATGAAATGCTAAATATGGGCTTTAAAGAAGAACTTGATACCATTCTTGAAGTTACCCCAAAAGACAAACAAACCTTATTATTTTCGGCTACTTTTCCAAAAGAAGTCCATAATATTGCAAAAAACTATATGAACAATCCAATAGAAATAGCTGTTGGAGGAAAAAATGTAGGTGCGGCAAATGTTACCCACGAAGCTTACATTACCGAAGAAAAAAATAGGTATTTAGCCCTAAAACGCATCGCCGATTATTATCCCGAAATCTACGGAATTGTTTTTTGTAGAACGCGAACCGAAACCACTACTATTGCCGATAAATTAATTGCCGACGGTTATAATGCCGATGCTTTGCATGGCGATTTATCGCAAGCACAACGCGATACCGTGATGCAAAAATTTAGGACTAAAAATCTCCAAATTTTAGTTGCAACCGATGTGGCAGCTCGTGGCATTGACATAGATGATTTAACACACGTTATCAACTACAAACTTCCCGATCAAATTGAAATTTATACCCACCGCAGTGGACGAACCGGTCGCGCCGGAAAAGAAGGCGTTTCTATCGTGTTAATTAACGGCAGGGAACAAAGCAAATTGCGCCCCATTGAAAAAATGGTCGCTAAAACTTTTGAAGTTAAAAATATTCCGAGTAGCCACGATATTTGTAAAAAACAGTTATTTAACCTCATCAATAAAGTTAAAGAAGTCAATGTTAATGAAGGTGAAATTGAAACCTTTCTAAAAGGAATTTATGCCGAATTAAACTATTTAAGTCGTGAAGAATTAATTCAACGTTTTGTATCTGTTGAATTTAACCGATTTTTAGCATATTATAAAGACGCGCAAGACATCAATGGCGATGCCAGCAGATCGCGGTCAAATGTAACGCCCGATAACTTCACCAGATTTCATATCAATCTAGGAAACTTAGATAATTTAAACCCAAAATTGCTAATTGGTTTGATTAACAAACACCTCAACAAACATCATTTTGCCATTGGGCAGATTGAAATTTTAAAGAGCTTCTCGTTTTTTGAGGTCGAAAAATCAGTAGAAAATGATGTTTTAAGCACCATAAATGGTCAAATGTTTAATGGCAGGCCCATTAAAGTTGAAATCACCGCAAAACCAAAAGGCGCTTCAAGTGGCTTTTCTAGAGACCGAAGCGACCGTGGAAGCCGAAGAGATGGTGGCAGAAGCAACGAGCATTCAAGAAGCAGTGATCACTCGCGAAGTCGTGATGGCGGAAGTGGGCGAAGTCATCGTGATGGAGACAGCAATCACAAAGCTTTTAAAAGACGGTTTTAAGAAAATTCTAATTACTTAAACAGTTAAAAATACCTTTTTAGCGGCCTTAAAGGCCGCTTTAAATTTTATAGCATTTATATTAATTGCTACGTTTTGCTGATTAAAATAAGTTACTAATTGCTCGGTTGGCATATTACCGGTTAATTCATCTTTTGCCATTGGACATCCGCCAAAGCCAAGAATTGCACCATCAAAGCGCCTACAACCTGCCCTATAAGCAGCCTCAACTTTTTCAAACCATTTGGCTGGCGTGGTGTGCAAATGCGCACCAAACTCAATTTTAGGATACATCGGAATAAGATTTGAAAATAAATAGCTAATAGTTTTAGGATCTGAGGTTCCGATGGTATCCGATAAGGATAGTATTTTTACGCCCATTGCTACTAATTTAGAAGTCCATTCTGCCACAACTTCTACACTCCAAGGGTCTCCATAAGGGTTTCCAAAGCCCATTGAAAGGTAGGCTACCACTTGCTTGTTACTTTTATCTGCCAAATTTAAAATACTTTCTAAAACGCAAATTGATTGGGCTATGGTTTTGCTTGTATTTCGCATTTGAAAGTTTTCGGAAATAGAAAACGGATATCCTAAATAGCTAATTTCTTCAAATTTTATAGCATCTTCAGCACCTCTCACATTGGCAACAATGGCCAATAATTTACTTTTTGTTTGGGATAAGTTTAATTTTGATAAAACCTTTGCGGTATCTTGCATTTGCGGAATGGCTTTTGGCGAAACAAAACTGCCAAAATCAATGGTGTCAAAACCTACCTGTAAAAGTTTGTTGATATAATGCGCTTTTATAGCGGTTTCTATAAATGGTTTAATGCCTTGCATGGCATCTCGTGGGCATTCAATTATTTTTACAGTTCTCATAAAAGCATCCAAATATACAAAGAAGAACGGTAAATAAGGTGCAAAAAAAATCCCACCGAAGCGGGATTTTCAACTCAACTCAACAAACTAACATTAATTCAAACTAGCTGCATAGATAACCAAATCGACTATTTTATTAGAATAACCATATTCATTATCGTACCAAGCTATTATCTTAAAGAAATTTTCGTTTAATGCAACACATGCATTGGCATCGTAGGTAGATGTTTTGGTTTCGGAAACAAAATCTTGCGAAACCACATCGTCTTCGGTGTAGCCTAAAATTCCTTTTAATTCATTTTCGGATGCTTTTTTCATCACCGCATTGATAGCGGCTAAACTGGTAGATTTTTCTAATCTTACTGTTAAATCGACTACCGAAACATCAACGATTGGCACTCTAAAAGCCATTCCTGTAAGTTTTCCTACTAAATCAGGAATTACTTTTGTAACTGCTTTTGCAGCACCTGTTGAAGCTGGTATAATATTATTTAACGCCGACCGACCACCGCGCCAATCTTTGGCAGATGGACCATCAACCGTTTTTTGTGTGGCTGTAGTGGCGTGAATAGTTGTCATTAAACCTTCAACAATTTTAAATTCATCATTTAAAACTTTAGCAATTGGAGCCAAACAATTTGTAGTACAAGAAGCATTCGACATAATTACGTCGGTTGCAAGCATTGTTTTATGGTTTACGCCCATTACAAAAGTTTTAGCGTCATTAGAAGGGGCTGAAATAATCACTTTTTTAGCGCCTCCTTTAATATGCAAACCTGCTGTTTCAAGGGTTGTATAAAAGCCAGTAGATTCGATAATATAATCGGCTCCTACTTCATTCCATTTTAAATTTTCAGGATTGCGTTCGGCTGTTACTCTAATTTTGTTTCCATTAACGATTAAAAAACCGTCTTTTACTGAAACTTCACCTTCAAATTTACCGTGAACGGAATCAAATTTTAATAAATAAGCTAGATAATCTACTTCTAATAAATCATTTATAGCAACTACTTGTACATTTTTTCTACTTACGGCAACTCTAAATGCCAATCTTCCTATTCTTCCGAATCCGTTAATTCCAATTTTAATCATTTTTATTTTTTATATTAAATTTTAAACAGACATAATGTCTGCAACTCTTATTAATTCTTTATTGATGTTGTGGTGTCCGGCTAAAGCTTCTTTAAAAGAGCAGCTTTCAATTTTAGTATTTACAATGCCAACCATTAAATTAGAGTGGCCATCTAAAAGTAATTCTACTGCTTTTACGCCTAACCTACTCGCCAAAACACGGTCGAAACAAGATGGCGAACCACCGCGTTGCATGTGGCCTAAAACCGAAACACGGACTTCATATTCGGGAACATGTTCTTCGATATAGTCGCGTAATTCAAATACGTTTTTACCTAGTTTATCACCTTCGGCAACCACGACGATACTCGATGATTTTCCTGAGCGTTTGCTTTGTTTAAGCGATTCGAGCAAGCGTTCTAAACCCAAATTTTCTTCGGGAATTAAAATCTCTTCCGCTCCAGCGCCAATACCGGCATTAAGGGCAATAAATCCGGCATCTCTGCCCATTACCTCAACAAAAAAGAGGCGGTTATGAGAACTGGCGGTATCTCTAATTTTATCAATAACTTCAACAACCGTGTTTAAGGCGGTATCGTAACCTATGGTATAATCTGTTCCAAAAATATCATTGTCAATGGTTCCTGGAATGCCTATTATTGGAAAATGATATTCTTCGTTAAACACCAAACCTCCTGTAAATGAGCCGTCGCCACCAATTAAAATCAAACCATCAATTTCGGCTGCAATTAAACTGTCGTATGCTTTTTTACGGCCTTCAACGGTCATAAATTCTTTTGAGCGTGCCGATTTTAGCATGGTGCCACCTTTATTGATGATACTACTCACACTTCGGGCACTCATCGGCACAAAATCACCTTCAATCAAACCTTGATAGCCGCGATACACGCCGATACAATCAATTCGGTAGTAGGCACAAGTTCTAACAACCGACCTAATGGCGGCATTCATTCCGGGTGCATCGCCACCAGAAGTTAAAACAGCAATTTTTTTAATTTTTTTCATAATTTATAATGGTTCAAAATTAAGGATAAACCTTTTTAAAAAAGACAAATATCGCGTTTTTATACGAAAACGATTTCGCTTAAAACTTTAAAAGTAATTGATTTATAATAAAATAGAAGTCGTATTTGTTTACACTTGTTTACAGTGAATCAATGTTTTTTATTGGGAAGCGAGTCCTTTTTAACCGGTTTAAATTTTATAAGTTTTAAAGCAGCTTGAATGCTGTCTTTTTTGGCTTGATTACTTTTTTTAATTGGTTTGGTTTTTTTGAACAAATCTTTTAAATTGTCAAAATCTACGCGGTAAGAAATACCCACACCTTGGGTATAGCCTTCTTGGTCGGCAACGGCAAATTGAATTTGGTTTTGTCGGTTAAAGATGCGACCTGTCAAACTTTCCGATTTATTTAATGGGGTGGTTATTTCAACTTCTCCAATAACCGAAGATTGTGATTTAGAGCCAACTGGCACACCAACTTTACCATTAACCGTAAATTTTTTGCTTATTTTTGATGACACCGTAATTCCTAACTGGTCTTCGGTTTTTAAATTGCTCAAGCGGTCATAACTACCTATATCATAAATAAATCCTACTTGAAATTTATTTCCTTCTTTATTTAAGATATCTGATAAAACACTCGAAATTCTATCAGAAATAGTTCCTGTAATGACGGCATTGCTATCAAAATTATTAGAATCTTGACTAAAGAATGAACCTGTTGTTAAGAGGGAGAAGAACTGGGTCATTTTTTTATCACTATTGTTTAATTTAAATTGAAGTTCGCTGTTAACGGTAGAACTCGCTGTGGGCAAAAACACATCGAATTCCATATTCGATTCAAATAATTTTCCCTTAATTTTTGTAATCAAGTCAACATCAATATTTCGAGTACCCTTTGCATTTTCTAGCAAAACACCCGGGTTGGCTTTGGTGTGATAAACGGCTTCTATATCTAAGTTGGCATTATAAGGATTTCCAGTCCAACTAATGGTACCGCCTTTTTTAACGTTAAATGATTTGTTAATGATGTTTTTAAATTCATAAATGCCATTGTCAACAACAAAGTTTCCAAACATGGTAAAATTACCGTTGGTGTTGATGTTAATTTGGAGGTTTCCATCTCCACTACCCTTTAAAATGGTTCCCGTTTTTTTATCAATTACTATTTGTGCAATGGCATCTTTGGTAACATCTATATTAAATTTAATGTTTAATCCTTGCAGTTGGTCTAAAATATAATCTTCTTGGGATTTTATTTTATTGGGATTTACTTCCTTTTTTACAAAGTGTATTAAATTTGATTCATCAATGGTTCTCACGTCACTTAGTGGAATGATAAATTTTGTTCCCGGGTTAGTTTTTCCGTTAACTTGAATTAAAAGATTATCGGTTAAACCGGAGATTGTTGCTTTTCCTTCTATAAATCCAGTACCATAATACAGGGTTTCTTCATCTTCAACGGTATTTAAAACAAGTAAGTTTTTGGTAGCCAGTTTTAAATCTAAGAACCACTTTTTAAATCGGTCATGCGAAATAGTTCCTGATAAAAATGCCTTGGTATTGAACTTACTATCACTTATGGTTGCGTTTTCAAATTCAAAAGTATGATTGTGCAGTCTAACTTTTGGAGCTCCGTCAAAGTGGTAATCGACGTTAATATAAGGAAAATTAAGACCTGCATCAACTAGCGTTAATTCGCCATCGATTGTAGGGTTTTTGAGTTCGCCCGAAATTTTTGCTTGTCCGTTTACATTACCTCTTATATTCGACAAAACATTCTCGCCTAGGGCGCTAAATGCATTTAGCATAAAACTTTTAAAGGTAATATCAACATCAATTGTAGGGTTTTCATTTTCAAAATCGATGCTTCCTTTAACATAAAGGGTTCTAATATCGTTGCGATTAATAAGCGCGTTTAGCTCATATTTTTTTAGTGAATTAAATCCTTGGGCATTGATAACGGCGTTACCTTGGTAAGAATTATTTATGCTAAAGTTGTCAATCGTCATATCGGCAATAGGCATGAGTTGACCATTGGTTTTTTTCCAGTTTAAATTCCCGTTTACGCGCCCTTTTAAAGCCAAGCTGTCTATTTTAGGGGTAATGTTCTCTATATCGACATTTTCTAAATTTAATTGAAAATCGCTATTGTTTTTATCCAACATGTAGCCATCGATATTAATTTTTTGTGCGCCCGCTTGCAAGTCAATTTTTTTAATATCAAAAACCGTAAAGCTATCGTCAAAGATAATTTTATTGTCTTTATTATTTGTAGGATTCAAAATCCAGTTCATATTTTTGACATTCACATTTGATTTTTTAACGCCAAAAACCGAATTCCCTTTTTCGTTTGTGGTATTGTATAAACTCAGATTGTATTTTTCGGTAAGAGAATCGCCTCCATAAAAATCGGTTCTCAAAAATAGCGTATCTTTTAATTTTACGTTAACTAAATTGAGTTTAGAAATATCGTAATAGTCTGATGTTATTTTATCTACATTTAAAAGCGTGCTAAAAAGCGGATTTTTATTGTCAATTTGTAGGTTGATATTTTGGATGCTATTTTTAAAAGCATCTAATTGCGGCGTTTTAAAAATAAGTGTAAAACTCGTGTCAATGCTTGCCAAATTTCCCCTAATAATTGTATTTGTTGCCAGTTTAAAATCAGGATAAAAAATCTCTAGCGCTTTATTGTAAATTTTAAAATTATAACTAACCGTTTGATTATCACTTGTTTTTTTGAATTGATATTTTGATAGAATGCTACCTAAACCATTTTTAAATAAATCGGGAAGTTCTAAAAGTTTAAAATTACCCATTAATTTTCCGCTTACAATATCGGGAGAATTTATTTCTATGGTTTTTATTTGGTTTTCAATACTTGAAGCAATTTTAAAATTCTTAAAAAAGTAAATTCCAGTTTGATTTGTATAGGTCGTATTATTAAAAGCAACCGAACCAGTAAGTGCATCTATCGAACTTCCTACTAAATTGATATCGATTGCACCTTTAAACAATGAAATTTTATCCTTTGTGTATAAATTAAGTGCGTTAAAGTTTACAAAATCTATGTTCGTGTTAAAATCATAGCGGTATTGTTTTTGCGAAAAGTCAGCTTCACCTTGAATAGCCAATTTTAAATTATCGTCAATTGAAACCAATTTTCCGGTAAATTTTTTATACTTAAAAACGCCGTCAAGGTCAATTTTATTATAGGTGTAAGCTTTGTATTGATGCTTGCTAATATTTGCCTTAACGGATGTGTTTAACGATTTAAAAGTCATTCCCCTTCCATCAATTGAAGCTATCAAACTCAAATAGCCCACCAAAGTATCTTTTATAACCTTTCCCAATTTAAAATTTTCTAAAGCTAAAATTCCTTTATAATTTGTTTGTTCTAAATCAGCTATGGCTCCAAAATCCATATTTAATGTAATTTTTCCAAGAGCTGATTTTATTTGACTTTGGGTATTGATGGTATTTTTTGTGATATCTGTTTTGCCTATAACCAAAAAATCACCCAAAACATTGGTGGCATCGGGCAGGTTTTTACCTATTAAATTGGGTAAAAGTTGTTTTAATTTATGAGCATTAGCTGCTAAACTTTCAATATCGGTTTCTAATTTAAAGGGCGCTTTGACTTTAAATGAATTGATCAATCGCATCTTGCCTTTAAAATAAACTTTAGTACTTGATTTTAAATCTACTTGATTTAATTCAAAATCGTTTAAAGTGCCTTTCATTTGAGCGTAAATGGTAAGCTGTTGATTGCCATCTATTTCATTGTAAAAATGTTTTAAATCGGGCATTGAAAGCAATGACTTTTTTATGGATGCCTTAACCTGAACGCTGTCGTAAAAATATTTTAAGTTATTGCGGTCGTAGTCAAAATTCAAATCAAAATTCAATGATGAAGTTTCGGTTTTTAGTTCTGAATTATGGAATTGCATCCCCGTAAGGGTATATTCAAAATCGGTGTCCAATTTTTTTACCTCTAAACCGTGGTCTTCTATAAATGTTAAATTCCGAATATTTACTGAAACATTGGGGCCCTTAATTTTAAATCGCTTTAAATCACCATTTAATTGCTTGTAATAGGCTAAAGGTTTATCATCAAAATTAAAATCTGATAAGTAAAAATTACCTTGCTCTAAATGAATATTTTTGGCAGTCATTAAAAAGCTTGAAGGTTGACCCGTTGTTGATGGTTGGTCATCAAATTTTTCTATAAAAATGGAGAGGTTATCGTTGGTTTCGCCTTTATAAGTTACCATATTTAAATAAACACTGCTCACTTTAATATTGTCAAAATTCAATTTATTGTTATAGGCCATTTTGTAACTAAAAATCGACGTACTGAGTTTGGCAACATCAATCATTTTATTGTGGCGATAATCATTGATGTGAATGCCTTTTAGCTGTATTTTTCCTAGGTATGAAAAATCAACTTTATCAATTAAAATATTGGTTTTGTAGGTTTTATTAATTTCATTAGTGATTATTGTGGCGAGGTAAGTTTGCACCACCGGTAAGCTAAACAATACAACGACTAAGACTAAAAAAACAATTAAGCCCAACAACAATCTCAATAATATTTTTTTTAGTCTTTTGATACCTTAAATCATTTAAATTTGCAGTGTAAAAGTACATGATTCGTGCCACATCTCAAAAAATAAAAACCTATTATAAATTGTTGATACAAAACCAAATGATGCCTAAAAAACCGATTTATATCTTAGCTATTGAATCTTCGTGCGACGATACAGGTGCGGCTATTTTGTGTAATGATAGGGTTTTATCGAATAAAATTGCAGGGCAAGAAATTCACACCAAATACGGAGGGGTGATTCCCGAATTGGCATCGCGAGCGCATCAACAAAATATTGTGCCCGTTGTAAGTTTGGCTTTAAAAGAAGCCGGTATTTCTATTAACCAGCTCAACGCCATTGCTTTTACGCAAGGTCCTGGTTTGATGGGTTCACTTTTGGTAGGCGTTTCGTTTGCTAAAAGTTTGGCGCTTGCCTTAAAAATTCCCCTGTTGGCTGTCAATCACATGCAAGCTCATGTGTTGGCACATTTTATAAAATATGAGGATTCTAAAATTCCCGAATTTCCATTTTTATGTTTGACCATCAGCGGTGGACATACCCAAATTGTTAAGGTAACCGACTATTTTAACTTTGAAGTTTTAGGTCAAACTACCGATGATGCCGCAGGCGAAGCCTTTGATAAATCGGCTAAAATATTGGGTTTAGATTATCCTGGCGGTCCATTTATTGATAAATATTCCAAGGTTGGCAATCCGCTGGCGTTTAAATTTCCCAAGCCAAAATCTAAAAATCCTCTAGACTTTAGCTTCAGCGGATTAAAAACGGCCATTCTGTATTTTATCCAAAAAGAAACCGCTAAAAACCCCAACTTTATCGCGCAAAATCGCGATGATTTGTGCGCTTCTATTCAGCATACCATTGTGAGTATTTTGATGGATAAGTTAAAGTTAGCCGTAAAACAAACGGGCCTAAAACAAGTGGCCATAGCGGGCGGCGTTTCGGCAAATTCGGGTATTAGAATGGCGCTAGCACAGGCCGAAACCAAATTAGGATGGCAGTGTTTTATACCAAAATTTGAATTCACTACCGATAATGCAGCGATGATTGGCATTGCAGGCTATTACACCTATTTGCAAAATAATTTTGCGTCAAATAACAGCATCGCCAAAGCTCGATTATCCATTTAAAATTTAAAAATATGAAGTTAACTGTTTTTAAATCTCTAATTTTTAGCTGCTTATTTTTAACAGCCTTTTTTTCAAGCTTTGCTCAAACTAGCCTAAAACCACTTGATGAAATTGATGTGTTGCACTATCATTTTTATATAAATGTAAACGATACAACTGATGTTATTGAGGGCAATGCCTCAATAAAATTTGAACTTTTAAAACAAACCGACTACATTTCATTTAACTTAGATAGCAAAGATGCCAGCGGCTTGGGTATGGAGGTTTTAAAGGTGTTGTATAATAACAAAGCCACACGTTATAAACAAAATGGCGCTATTTTAACCATTAAAGTCATAGAAAACGATTCTAATGATACACAAAGCGTCTCTATTTTTTATAAAGGCATACCAAAAGATGGCCTAATCATTTCTAAAAACATGTTTGGCGACCGCACTTTTTTTGGTGATAACTGGCCCAATCGTGCGCATTATTGGTTGCCTTGCCTAGATGCCTTAGCCGATAAAGCTTATGTTGATTTTTATGTGACTGCGCCCAACCATTATCGCGTGGTTGCCAATGGAAGCCTTGTTGAAAAAGACAATCTCTTAAAAGACCGAATCTATACCCATTGGAAAAGTAGTGTGGTGCTTCCTACCGATGTTATGGTGGTTGGAATCGCTCGATTTGAGGTTCAAGATTTGGGTATCATAATGGGTGTTCCCGTGTCGAGTTGGGTTTTTCCCCAAAATAAGGAAGCTGGTTTCATAGATTATGCTGTAGCAGATAAAATTTTGGCTTATTACATTAAAACCATCGATGAATATCCCTATAAAAAGTTGGCAAATGTGCAATCAAAAACGCGCTTTGGCGGAATGGAAAATGCCAGTGCCATATTTTATTTTGAAAAATCGGTCAATGGCAAGCAAGACCATGAAGATTTGTTGGCGCACGAAATTGCTCACCAATGGTTTGGCGATTCGGCTACCGAAACAGACTGGCCTCATTTGTGGTTAAGCGAGGGATTTGCTACCTACTTTACCAATTTATACCTTGAAAATACCTATGGCAAAAATGCTTTAGATGCGCAACTTATAAAAGATCGCGAAAAAATTATTACTTTTTCAACTATTTGGAAAAAGCCGGTGGTTGACCATGAAACCACCAATTTAATGGATTTGTTAAACGCCAACTCCTACGAAAAAGGCAGCTGGTTTTTACACATGCTGCGCCGCAATTTAGGCGATTCTACTTTTGCAAAAGCCTATAAAACCTATTACAAAACCTTTAAATTTAAAAACGCCGATACACAAGATTTTAAGACTATCGTTCAGCAAGTTTCGGGTAGAAATTTGGATACTTTTTTTAACCAATGGCTTTATCAAGTTGGGCAACCAAAGCTCAATGTCGATTGGCGCTATCAAGCTAAAACACTTAAAATAAACATCTCGCAAGTGCAAGATTTTAAGACTCTATTTAATTTTCCCTTAAGCGTAAAGCTCCTTTTTAAAGACCAAACAAGCCTGATTAAAACCCTTGAAATAAACCAAAAAATAGAAAGCTTTGAGATTCCATCCGATAAGGAAATTGTCAATATCATTTTAGACCCCAATACCGATTTGCTTTTTGATATAGGCCGAGTTAAACACCCATAAAGATTGCTTTTAAATATCCCCTTTTTAAAATGCAAGTTTCACTACCTTTGTGCACTTAAAAAGTTGCTATGCGTTTACATAAAAATTTGGTAATTGCCGTAATTGATTCGTTAGATTACATTTTTAACGACGGTTTAATGGCGAGTAAGGTTGTAGAAACCACCTTAAAAAGAGATAAACGTTGGGGTTCGCACGACCGCAAATTTTTAGCTGAAACCATTTATGAAATGGTGCGCTGGCGCAGACTATACAACGAAATTGCCGGCACCAAAAATCATTTTACCAAAGATAATTTGTGGAAACTTTTTGCCGTTTGGGCAGTGTTAAAAGGCATTAAACTCCCTGAATGGAGTCAATTAGCAGGAACGCCCGAACGCCATATTAAAGGTTTATTTGACAACTTTCAAAAAACGCGAAAAATTAAAGAGTCTATTCCCGATTGGTTGGATGAATTGGGTGAAAAAGAACTCGGCGTTGCTTGGAATGACGAATTGCACGCGCTTAACCAACCCGCCGATGTTATTTTAAGAGCCAACCGATTAAAAGGTTCAAAACTCATGCTACAAAAAAGCCTAGATAAAGAAGGCATTGAAACCGAATCGCTAAAAAACTATCCCGATGCATTGGTTTTAAAAGAACGGCAAAATGTGTTTACAAGTCAGGCTTTTAAAGACGGACTCTTTGAAGTTCAAGATGCCTCTTCACAACTTGTAGCTTATTTTTTAGACGTAAAACCCGGAATGCGCGTGATTGATGCCTGCGCCGGTGCTGGTGGCAAAACCCTTCATCTTGCCAGTTTAATGGAAAACAAAGGTCAGATTATTGCCCTCGATATTTATAAAAATAAACTCAACGAATTAAAACGTCGCGCCAAGCGCAACGGCGCTTTTAACATTGAGCCACGCTTTATAGAATCGACAAAAACCATTAAAAAATTACACAGTTCGGCCGACCGCTTATTAATCGATGCGCCTTGCAGCGGTTTGGGTGTTTTAAAACGCAATCCCGATGCCAAATGGAAATTACAACCTGAATTTTTAGATACGATTAAAGCAACACAAAAAGAACTCTTAGAAAATTATTCTAAAATGCTCAAATTAAACGGATTGATGGTTTATGCCACCTGTTCTATTTTACCTTCAGAAAATCAATTGCAAGTAGCCGAATTTTTAAAAAATAACGCTAATTTTAAACTCGTAAAAGAGGCCACTGTGAGTCCGCACAAAACGGGTTTTGACGGATTTTATATGGCTCAACTAGAACGCATCGCTTAAGCTTATGAAAAAAACAATACTCCTCATTTTACTATTTGTCGGTCAGTTAATTATCGCTCAAATGCCGGCTTATTATAACAATGTTAATTTAAGTTTAACAGGCTTGGCATTAAAAACAGAACTTTCGAGCAAGGTAAAAACTACCCATACCACTTTGATTCCTTATGGCTGGGATGCGCAAAAACAAGCCGATTTAAATCCGCAAAGCAACACCGAAGTTTTATTAATTTACGGATGGGAATCGGGCGTTGATAATGATGTAAAAAATGACCGTACACGAGGTGTAAACGATAATGGTGGCGCTAATGGTCAATGGAATCGCGAACACGTTTTTGCAAAATCGTTAGCCAATCCGGCATTAACAACCTCAAGCCCTGGTGCGGGAACCGATTTACACAATTTGCGTCCGGCAGATGTGCAATGGAATGCAGATCGTGGCAACTTACATTTTGCCACCGGCACAGGACATTCGGGCGCTAGCAATGGTGGATGGTATCCGGGAGATGAGTGGAAAGGTGATGTGGCGCGCATTATTATGTATATGTATATCCGTTACAACGGCGATGGCACTTCCGAAACACAAACCCAATGTTGGCCTATTAATGTGGGAATTGGCACTACCAATAACATTGATAACAAAATGGTGGATTTATTTTTACAATGGAATGCCGAAGATCCTGTTTCGGATGTTGAAAAACAGCGCAATCCGGTTTCGGAAACCATGCAAGGTAATCGCAATCCGTTTATAGACAATCCTGCCTTTGCAACGCGCATTTGGGGAGGTGTTCAAGCACAAGACACATGGGGAACTTTGGCTGTGGCAACTTATAAAAACCTCGGTTTTGAAGTCTATCCAAACCCGTCTAACAATCACAGTGTTAATGTGATTTTGGGAAATGAAAACCAAGCAGACATCAGCCTTTATAACATTGGAGGTCAGTTGATTTATCATCAAAAAATGACATCCAAAAAACAAAATATTCCCAATTTACCTTCGGGATTTTATATGCTAAAAATTACTACCGACACCCAAACCCGCGTTAAAAAGGTAATTATAAATTAGGCTATTTTATTTTTATCCACAATTTCTCGCTCAAGCAGACTCAAATAATTAGCTGGTTTAAAATTAGCTAAGGTCAAAATAAATCTTAATTTTGTAAACATCTGTTTTTAAAATTAAGCTATGTCAATACCACTCATCACCCTCGCTCCCACCTTTAAAATCGCTCGCTTGGTGCACGGACATTGGCGTTTAAAAGATTGGCATTTAACAACTACGCAACTGCACGCTTTAACCAGCAACTGTTTAGAGTTGGGCATCGACACCATAGATCACGCCGATATTTATGGAAACTATGAATGTGAAGCGCTGTTTGGTAGCGTTTTAAAGCTTGATAAAGGCTTGCGAGCAAAGCTAAAACTCATCACTAAATGCGGCATAAAACTCTTGTCGGATAAATATCCAAATCGTCAACTAAAATATTACGATTATTCGAGTGAGCACCTCATTAATTCAGTAAACCAATCCCTTAAAAATTTTAATACCGATTATATTGATTGTTTGTTGCTGCACCGGCCGAGTCCTTATTTTAATCCCGAAACGATAGCCAAAACCTTTAATACCTTAAAAAAAGCGGGGAAAGTATTGCATTTTGGCGTTTCAAATTTCACGCCACAGCAGTTTGAACTGTTGGCTAAATTTATAGATGAGCCATTGGTTACCAATCAAATAGAACTTTCGCCTTTGGCTTTACAACATTTTAAAGACGGCACAATAGAACATTTAATACAGCATCAAATAAAACCGATGGCCTGGTCGCCAATGGCAGGGGGACGGCTTTTTAAACCACAAAATGAATTGGAACAAAAGCTCAATGCGGTTTTAACCCACATAGCAAACAATCTATCAATAGGCATTGACACCCTTGCTTATGCATGGCTGCTGCAACATCCGGCGCAAATTATACCCGTAATTGGCACGCAAAATTTAAACCGCATTAAGGCTGCCATTAAAGCCTTTGACGTAGAATTGAGTTTAGAACAATGGTTTCAAATTTATACCGCCACAGGTACCAAATTGCCATAATAATTTTTTGATTTTAAGTTACTTGCCAAAAAGAACGTAAACTATTATTATTTAAAATGCCTCTTTAAAAAGCTTTGAAAGGAAGAGTGCGCATAAAAAACTATAAAGGCAACAGTGAAACCCTTTTAAGTTGACAAAATGTTTTAAAACAGGCTGTTAAGAAATGTAATTATACAAAACCCATAACGCTACACTGGTTAAGGCATAGCTATGCCACCCATTTATTAGAAAGTGGAACAGATTTGCGTTTTATACAAGAATTATTGGGGCACAATAGCAGCAAAACCACTGAGATTTATACCCATGTAAGCACCAAAAGTTTACAGAATATAAAAAGCCCTTTTGTTGATTTTTAAATTCATGTTTTATAATTATATTTGACAAAATAAAGTATGTAAATTTTCATATACCTACCTTAAATGGATAGATAAATATGATGGAGTCATACATATAAGTAAGTTATAGAGCATTTTAGGACGACCAACAAAACGAATGGCAACAGCGGACAATGGCGAAACAAAAAATAGAAACAGTTAGACATTTAATTTACTACTCATATGCAAACTTGGCTATGGCTCATACAGCTATTGACAAGAAACAAGAAAAATATGAAATGTTTAACTTTATGATTAGAGCCAAATTATTCAAAGGACTAAAAGACGGAACAATGAATATGCGGACAATTTTTGACGATGAAAAAATCAAATTACAAACAGGACAAATTTGTAATTATTGTGGTTCGGCAGACAAATTAGCGTTAGACCACATTTTTCCGCAAAAACTTGGTGGAAAGGACGATGCAGAAAACTTAATTTTTGCTTGTCGGACTTGTAACAGTTCAAAAGGAAAAAAGGACTTAATGGAATGGATGGCTTTTCGGGGACAGTTTTTACCATTAATGATTATCAGACGTTATTTAAAACTGACTTTTAACTTCTGCAACGAAAATGGACTTATAGACAAACAAATTGACGAACTAACAGGAATGGAACTGCCATTCAGAATTGACCTTTTGCCGACAATTTTTCCAAAACCTAACGAACTGACATTGAACATAGATGAAAAGAAAAACGCCCTATAACAGCACCTACAAGAAATTGGCGGTTCAGTGGTTAAATCAAGCTTTGTGCTTCTATCAAAGTTTGTGCTTGGTTGACAGTGAAGTGATTCGAAATCGCCACCTTCGGGTAGCTGCAAAACGTTGGCAACAAGCTGAAAAATGACAAACAAACTGACTTTTTTATTATTGACATTGACTTTAACAAGTTGTTTTTTTAGCAACTACGAATCGGAAAAAATCAAATCCTCGACTGGAAATTTTGAAATTCAAGCAACTGTTTATCGGACTGACAATAATGCGGAAAATTACGCTGATGTAATTATTCATCTATTCGATAAAAATAATAAAAAATTGCCTGAATTAAATACTGGAGCTGGAGATGCAAATAAATGGACAATTGGTTGGACTAAATCTAGAGATACAATAGTTCTTCAAAGTAGTGATATCGGAAATAAAGCGTGGATTATACAAAACGGAAATCCAAGTGAAATAAAAATGACCGACGAACTGAATGAAAGAGCGGAAATTCTGAAATCAGAAAAGTATGAATAAGTTTATAAAAACATTTCGGAATTTTTTATTGGTAATTCTATCAATAATTATAATACTGACTTTATATTTCATTTTAGATAGATATATTTTCAATCCAAAAATTAAAGGAATAAGTCCTGTGGACATAAAAAATATTCTGACTTATTTAGTTGCGCCTTTAACTGTTTCAATATTACTAATTTGGATAATTGAGAAACGAACGAAAACAATAAAAAAATAAAGCCAGTTGCCAACACCGTGTAAAAAACATTGCTTATTTTAGTTAAACCGTTTGGTCGTTGCCTGATTGCCAACTCTGATTTTCCTGCTGAAAATCCTAGCACACAAACACGCACTATTCTTATACAAGACCGTTGATGTGCAATTGGCAGTTGATTCCGGAAGTATTTTGCGCAATGAATCCGATAAATTTTAGGGGAGATAT
>PFPU01000051.1 GCA_002793215.1 Flavobacteriales bacterium CG_4_10_14_0_2_um_filter_35_18 | reverse complement strand
GACTTGGATCCATACGTGTTAATTCAAATTTACTATCGCTTGTCTCTGGATTTATCAAGAGACCGTAGTTGTTTTTGGTTTCTTTATCGGTTGAATATTTAAAGGCGGCATCTTCGAATGTTATTTTTTTTAGAATGATGTCGTCTTTGATTTTTTGGATTGAATCTTTTGCTTTATCAAGGCTTTTTTCGTCAATTTCGGGTTGAAGTAAGATATGTCTTACATCGCGGTCTTTACCTTTAATTTTAAGTAATTGCAAAATATGATAGCCAAATTCCGATTTAAACGGCTCTGAAATTTCACCTTCATTTAAACTAAAGGCAGCTTCTTTAAACTCTTTTACAAATCCACTTTGTCTATTGATGGTATAGATATCACCATCGGCCGATGTAACTGCCGGGTCATTAGAATACAGGATGGCTTTCATTCTAAAACTAGTGCCGTCTTCAACTTCTTTTTTATATTCTTTTAATCGTTTAATAATTTCGTTTACAGCTTCTTGTGAGGGTTCAACATTTAAAACAATTTGTTCTAAAACAATTTCTGCTCCAAAGTTTGGCAAGTTTCCTTTTTTTTCTAGGCTTTTAAAATAGCTTCGCACCTCTTCGGGGGTAACGCTAACTTTTTCTGTAATTTTATTTTGCATTTTTGATATAAGAACGGCTTCTTTTTCAACATTAAAAAACTCCTTTTTAAAGTCTTCTAAATTGGTAAAACCATAAAAATCTACAATTTTTTGTTCGGACCCCAATTGTTGTTTAAAACTTTCAATTTTGCGGTCAACATTACTGTTAATTTCTTCGTCTTTAACCTCAATGCTGTCAATCACCGCGTGGTGTGCAAGCAGTTTGCGTTTCATAACTTGTTCAAGCATTTCACAATCGCTAATGTCAATTTTATTATCACTTTGCGATTCAAGTTCTTTTCTATATACCTCAATATCACTATCTAAAATGACATTTTTTCCAATAACAACGGCCACACCATCAACTTTTTGTTTAGGTTGTTGCGCAACTATTGAATTAAAGTTTAATAAGGTTAAAAGTAATAACAGGTATTTAGTTTTCGATAAATATTTCAAATTCGTTTTTTTTAATTGCATCTTTAGTTAAAGTTTCTTGTAAATTTTTAATTAAATTTAATTCTCGTTTGTGTAAAATTATTTCAATGATTGTTGGTGTTACATAGCTTATTGGTGCTGTATCATTTATATTTAACACGTCTTTAATAGCCACCAAATATAAGCCTAAACTATCTTTCTTTTCGATGATATTCATTTTTTTTAAAACTAATGCCGGGTTTTCGTTTTTCAAAAATGGTATTTTATCTATTGCATCACTGTAACGTATCCAAAGTGAATCGTTTAATGAAGCCGATTTTAATTGTAAATGTAAATCATCTAGTTTGTTTAAGTCTTTTTTACTGTGCGATTTAAATAGTCTTATAAATTCATTAGGATTGAGTACATTGTTGCTAAATTGAATATATTTTATCTGTACCAATGTTTCATTTAGCTTAAAATTATCTTGATTTTTTTTGTAGAATTCTTCAATATCGCTTTGAGTAACAACGGTATCTAAATACTGTTTGATGACAGCTTCTTTATATTTATTTATAAATAAATCTTCTTTATATTGTTCAACTTGTTTATCAAATGCTAATTTCTGTTCATTTAAATTTTGCTTGGCTTTATATAAAAGCAAGCGTTGACGTGCCCAATTGTTTACATAATTATTTAAAAAAACCAAGCTATCTTCTTTTGAAAGCGATTTTGGTATAATAGTTTGTATGTCATTGAAATACAAGGTTTCTTGATAAACTTTTGCCAGAATTGGATTGTCTCTTTCTTTTTTTAAAGTAAAGTAACTGCAAGCATTTAAGCTTAGTATGACAACAAAAAAAAGGGCTATTAATCGAATGCTTTTCACCTTGTTACTGTTTTTTCTTGAGTTTTTTTAAAGCCGAGTTGTTTATGACTATTTGATGTTTTTTACGCAATTCTGACACCCAATTTTGCTCTAAGTAATTTTGATAATCACTCATAATTTCGCCTTTATAATCTTGGAATTCTTTTGTATATTTTTTGCGATTTAGCCTATAAAAAGCCTCTAATCCAATACTATCGTTTTGGGCTTTTTCCCAAACATTTTTTTGCATCACATTAAATAACAACAATCCTTCTCTAAATTCATTAACCGAAGCGGCAAATTCAGGGTTAGTGTTTTCGAGATTGGCTTTATAATAATCAATAATTTTTCGATCCCTAAATTGTTGATAAACCAAAATTGGAACACTCGTTTTAAGTTGTTTAAATTTTAAATAGATAACAAAATCTTGCTGTGTATAAATGCTGTCTTCTACTTTTAAAAGTGGGGCATTTAAGCTGTCCGCCTTTTTAAACCAATCATCAGTATAAAACATAACTAATGCTGATTGATAATCGTTTATCTTAAATTTAGTTTTTAACTTAGAAATAATTGATTGCTCAATTGTCTCAGCGCGGTCACCTCGTTTTACTTGTTCTAAAAGTCCGGGTTTTAATTCATCGTAACCTGTTACTGGAAATTTTTTGATTAACTTCACAATATGCCAACCAAATTCTGTTTTAAAAGGTTTTGAAAAAGAATCAATTCTTGATAAGGCAAATGCTTCATCTGCAAAGGATTTTATAATTTTTCCGTACTCAAATTTAGGCATCATTCCGCCATTTTGTGAGGAACCCGAATCTTGTGAGAATTTTTTTGCTATATCAGCAAATTTTTCACCTTTTTTCAACAATTCATATAAACTATCAATCTTAATTTTATTATTCTTTTCGGATAAGCTATCTAAATTTTTAAGCATAATATGAGCAACTTGCACCTCACCTTGTGATAATCTTTTATCAATAACTTTAATAATGTGGTAGCCAAAACGGGTTCTAAATATTTTAGAATAGTCACCAATATTTGTATTAAAAGCTTTATTTTCAAAGCTATAAACCATACTAAAAACTTTAAAATAGCCTAGATTTCCTTTATTGGTTTTAACCGAT
>PFPU01000038.1 GCA_002793215.1 Flavobacteriales bacterium CG_4_10_14_0_2_um_filter_35_18 | reverse complement strand
CCTCCTTTTTAAACCCTCTCTCTCTAAGCGGGTGCAAATATATAAAGGTTTTCTAATCCACCAAAACAATTTTAAATTATTTTAAAATTATTTTTTTATTTCAAAAAAGGCTTGTAGAACTTGGGATTCCCTTTATTTTAATAAGGGGTTACAAAGATACTAATTCAATGCAATTAGAATTATTAATTGCACATGAAAGTTATTAACAATTTTTAGAATTTAGCTTAGCTTTTATTTCTAGAAGGGCATCTGTAAAAGATAAGGGTTTGAAATTTAAATATTTCTCGGCTTTTGAAATATCAAAGCCCGTTACTTTAGGACGCGTTGCCGGTTGGTTTAGTTGACTAGTGGGTATGGCTGATATGAGTTTTTGATTAAATTTAAAGGTTTTTGCCACCCTATTTGAAAGTTCAAACATATCCATTAAATCGGTTCCGCTGATATGATAAAGCCCATAAGATTTTGTTTTTATTGACAAAAGACAAGCTTTTGCTAAATCATCTACATAAGTTGGCGTGCGAATTTGATCATTTACCATGGTTAGTGCTATCTTGTTTTTCATTTTATCGAGCAACCAAAGTAAAATATTTTGTTGTTTTAATTCTGGAACATATCCAAAAACTAAAATAGTTCTCAATATGGTAAAGGGAATATCGACTTCCTTAAATAAATTTTCGGATTTTAGTTTACTTAATCCATAATAATTTACAGGGTTTGTAGCGTCCTCTTCATTGTAATTTCCTTTTGTGCCATCAAAAACAAAATCGGTAGAAATGTGTATTAAATGTGCTTGGCTTAGTTGTGCTCCTATTATTAGGGTTTTAACGGCTTTTACATTAACGGCATCGCATTCTAGTTGGTGAGTTTCACAATAATCGACGTTGGTAAGCGCTGCCGCATTGATAATATAATTTGGCTTTGCTTTATTTATGGCTTGCAATAAGCGTGTTTCATCGGTAATATCAACTTCTAAATAGGTGTAATTTTTATTATGTACGTTTCGATTAGCCCCTTTAGAAAGGGCAAAAACCTTATAATTTGAATGGCACAATTGGTTGGTTAAGGTTTGCCCCAATAATCCATTACTGCCTATAATTAGTATGTGTTCCATTTAAAAAATTTGTTGCAGCTTTAAAATTTGTGTGGGCTGTCTATGCACAATGAGTTTAGACTGTGGTTTCAATATGGTAGCTACATCGGGGTTGATTACAAAAGCACCGACTAAAGTTTTAAATTCTATAATGCTCCATCCTGCCAAAGCTATCACAATAATAGTTTTATAAAGTGCGTCAATTAAAGAAACACGCGATATCGTTTTATGTCCTATAATTCCTACGGTAAGAATGACTAAAAATAAAGTTTCCAGATATTTTAGTTTAGAATAAATGGTCATAAATCAAAAACTGAACTGCGTTTGGTGTAAATCATGTCTTTTAATCTTAGGATAAAGGCTAATGTTAAATAGACGCCAAACCAAAAACCTAAGGTAATAAATGAGCTATAAATAAAAAAAAGACGTACATTAGTTACGCTCATACCAAGTTTATCAGCCAACCGAGACGACACTGCAAAACCTCTTTTTTCAAAAAAATAGCGGATTGATTGAATCATAAAAAACCCTTGTAATTAATGACGCAAGTTACTATTTTTTAAAATTCAATCCTAAAACAATTATTTATTTACCGTCTAAATACCTATATTTGGCGTTTTGCAAAATTTTGACAGAACATTCAGAAAACATAGAAGTATTAGGCGCTCGCGTTCATAATCTCAAGAATATTGACGTAACCATTCCGCGTTATAAATTAGTTGTAATCACCGGATTAAGTGGCAGTGGAAAATCATCTTTGGCCTTTGATACCATTTATGCCGAAGGTCAGCGACGCTATATTGAAACTTTTTCGGCTTATGCCCGGCAATTTTTAGGTGGTTTAGAACGCCCAGATGTCGATAAAATTAATGGTTTATCGCCTGTGATTGCTATTGAACAAAAAACCACTAATAAAAGTCCGCGCTCTACCGTTGGAACCATTACTGAAATATATGATTTGTTGCGTTTGTTATATGCAAAAGCAGGTGATGCTTATTCGTATGTTACTGATAAAAAAATGGTTGCCTATTCTGATGAACAGATTAAAAACATTATTTTAAAGGATTTTGACAATCAAAACGTATCTATTTTAGCGCCCGTAATTAAATCCCGCAAGGGGCATTACCACGAATTATTTGAGCGCATTGCCAAACAAGGATATGTTTATGTGCGAATTGATGGCGTTATTACCGAAATTACTAAAGGCTTAAAGCTCGATCGGTACAAAACTCATGATATTGAAATGGTGATTGATCGAATTAAAATAGGAGATAAAACACTAAAACGACTCGAACAATCCATCCAAACAGCGATGTACCACGGCGAAGATACCATCTTAATTTTAGGTGAAAATCAAGAAACGCCTCGCTATTTTAGTCGGCATTTAATGTGTGAAGATTCCGGCATTTCGTATGCAAAACCCGAGCCTAATTCATTTTCGTTCAACTCACCAAAAGGTGCTTGCGAAACCTGTAATGGTTTGGGTAATTTACCTAAAGTAAATCTTAAAAAAATCATCCCAAATGAGGCTATTTCAATAAAAAATGGCGGTATTGTTGCTATTGGTGAATATAAATCGACCTGGATTTTTAAACAACTCTTACTCATTGCCGAGCGTTATAACTTTAATTTAGCCGATCCTATTTCGCAAATACCAAAGGATGCTTTAGAAGTAATTCTCTATGGTGGTGAAGAAAAATTTGAGATAAAATCAAAAGCCTTGGGGATTACCAGAAATTACCATATCGATTTTGAAGGTATCATCAATTTTATTGAACAACAATACTTTAAAAGCGAATCAGCTTCAATAAAACGTTGGGCAAGTGCTTTTATGGATGATATTATTTGCCCTGAATGTTTGGGAAATCGGCTTAAAAAAGAGTCCCTGCATTTTAAAATTGCCCATAAACCCATTTCATATCTGGTAAATTTGGATGCACAAGAATTGGCTGATTGGTTTGAAACCATCGATAAAAAGTTGACTAAAACACAACATATCATTGCCGATGAAATCATTAAAGAAATCAAAACACGCCTTTCCTTTTTATT
>PFPU01000113.1 GCA_002793215.1 Flavobacteriales bacterium CG_4_10_14_0_2_um_filter_35_18 | reverse complement strand
GGATACAATTACCATTCAAGGGACTGGGGACCCAACATTTTTGCACACTTTTTTTCAGGATAGCACTGCACTAAAAACAGCGCAAAATTTTAAAAAGGTAAATTTAATCCTCGATAATTTATCTGATGAAAAATATGGTCCCGGATGGGCTTGGGAAGACTATGACACTTATTTTAGTCCGGAAAGAAGCAGCTTTCCAATGTACGGAAATGTAGTTACCGTCAACAATCAAAACAACTTGCAGATTATTCCCAAAGCATTTAAAAAAAACATACAATATTCCGAAAGAAAATTCAGTAGGGATTACAATGCAAATAATTTTTATTATCCTCTTAAAAACACTAAAACTATTGAAATTCCAATGGTAATAGACTCATTATTAATTGCTGAATTATGGAATGACCTACTGCCCGGAAAAGTATTTATTATCGACCGAACTTCAAAAAAATTGGACCAAATTGCCTTTAGTGTTGAAGCTGATTCCTTATACAAAAGAATGATGCAGGAGAGCGATAATTTTTTGGCGGAACAAATGCTTATACTGTCATCATCTACACTTTCCGACACTTTAAGTGCCGATAAAATAAGAAATTTTATTCTTGAAAATCAACTGAAAGATTTAAAAGAAAAACCGCGTTGGGTTGATGGCTCTGGCTTAAGTCGATATAATTTATTTACGCCAACTTCCTTTGTGCAAGTTCTCACAAAACTATATGCCGAAATACCAAGAAATCGACTGTTTAATCTGTTTCCTTCAGGCGGAGAATTTGGAACGCTAAAAAATTGGTATGCGGGCAATTCAAGACCATATATTTATGCCAAATCGGGTACACTAGGAAATAATTATTCTTTAAGTGGCTACTTAATCACAAATTCCGGAAAAACATTCATTTTCAGTTTTATGAACAATCATTATACAAAACCCACCAACGAAGTTAAAAAAAGTATGCAAACTGTTCTTGAATTGTTGCGAGATCAATATTAAATGGCAAAAAATCATCTTTTATAAATCAACGCGTTTTTAAAATTACTTTTTTTGGTGTTTAGATCAATCAGAAAACCGTTGATTACAGCATACTCAATTTTACCGTTTTTTCGCAACAAAAAAGTTGGATTGGCACCTTCACCCAACACAAGTTTTCCCACTTTATAATTTGTGCCAATTAAGTGAATGGGCACAGACACTTCTTTTTTACCACTTGGCAATTCCTTCATTATTAAGTAGGTATAGCCATTTTGTAAAAGTTCGTAAACATTTAGAGTTGATAAATCTTTGACAGATTTCAATATTTTTGGAAATACTTTTCCTTCAACAATAGTGTAACCGGTGGCATCAAAAGTTTCATAGCCATAATAAGTGGATAAATCTCCTTGGTCAATAATTCTGCCGATATTGTAAAAATTGGTGTGATTCGCATTGTCTATCTCCAAACGATTGATTCCCAAATCAATGATATATTCGTTATTTAATAGCTTAAAAGTCGCTCCAAAAAGTTTTAAATCGAATAATTTACGGTCATTTTCAGGAATTTTTTCATAGCCTTCAATAGGGATATTTTTATAATCTCCGTTAGCGATCGTATAAATGGCCGATAAAATTGACACATAGTTTAACTTTCGTATTTCTTGCTTTTCAACATCATTTTGAAAACCTCCAGATTCAATCAAAATCGTACTCGTCCCCCATTTTTGAATGTTATCACCAAATGCTCGTGGCTCAAAATCATCATTGTAACGCCCTACTTGTCCAGGTGCATATTTTTGAACAATATTATTCATAAAAACAATCACTTTCATGGCATTTGCCCGAACATCATTAAGGTCTTTTTCATAATTATAGGCTGGAGCCAAATAGGAAATTGTAGCCGTTTTATCGGTGCGTTCTGCATTGTAATAAATACTTTGATCGTGTAAATTGAACCCAAAATCAGCATTTAAGCTGTCTCTCAAACGCTTTAAAATTTGACTTTCCGGAGATTGCAATCGCAAAGCATCGCGATTCATATCTATGCCCAATGCGGTACTTCTGGTAAATTGTTCGGCGCCGTCCGGGTTTAGCATTGGCAGAAAATGAAGTGTTAAATTACCCAAAATCGCATCTTTTTCATCAGAAAAATCAGCACTGTCCAGAAAATTAAAAATATCAAAAATTGCTTGTGTGGCTGTTGGTTCATCACCGTGCATTTGAGACCATAAAAACACATTAATTTTGCCCGTGCCAATACTTATTAAAGACAAGTCTCGGCCCTCGATAGATTTCCCCACTTTTTGAACAATATATTTTGAATCGATTTTAAGCCGTTCAATTAATGGCTGAATATCATTCTGTTTTATTCTTCGACTATCAAGGCTAGGTTCTTTATACTTTTCATAAGTTTCATATAATTTAAAGTTGATATCATTGTTTTGTCCGTTTACGTTTATCCCAATCAATATAATTAAGAATGTGAAAATTTGTTTCATTTTAGATTGTTTTCTTGTTTGTATCTTGTTTATGTGATATATATTAGTGCATAATATTTGGTGGCGTAGGCTTAAATTTAAGTTTTTTAGTCCCCTCTTTTACCGCATTTAAGAAATCTGAACCTGGATCTACTTTTTTTGTTCTGTAAGTATCATCTTTTTCCAACCAAAGTTCGTGTCCTTCAAAATTGGTATATTCATAATGCCCAATTAAATAGTCAATATTATATTTTTTTGCTAAATATTTTACTAGCCTAATATTGGCCTTTATTTGTGCTTTTGTTAAAGGCATTTGTGACGTTCCTCCAACATTTTCAATACCTATGGCACAATGGTTTAAACCTATTACGTGTCTGGCCATAGTCGTTTCATCCATTAAACGATAGATGGTACCATCTTGGTCTACTAAAAATTGTGATGACACATTCAAACTGCTAGAACTCTTAATTTCCGACCTCCAATCAGGTAATTTGACGTTATAAAATGCCTCAAAAGATTTTTGCAGTGTTGGAATTTCAGTCCAATGTAAAACAATCATTTTTGGAATAATGGTTGGCAAATCTTGTACCAGTCCGTAATGATTTGAAAGGTATTCTAAAGTAAGCTGATTTCGTTCTTCATTAAAAATAATTGGCTTATCAATAATTTTTTTTGAAGTTGTACCTGGCAATAACAACAGAAAACTCAG
>PFPU01000063.1 GCA_002793215.1 Flavobacteriales bacterium CG_4_10_14_0_2_um_filter_35_18 | reverse complement strand
GCACTTTAAATTGGTGGGAATCGAACACCGTCAATTTTATACTTCTTTTGATTGGCCTTGTTGCATTTGGTTATTGGATGGGACAGATGCGTAAAAACAGCCGTGAAGAAAATTTATAAGTACTTCTTTAAACTAAAAAGTCATTGGGAAGTAAAAATAAATTAAGACGTTTTCGTGAAAACGAAACTTTTTTAAATGTCATTCAGCCTTCACGTGATGAAATTACGGAAGGTTTTGCTTTTAAAGGGCAATGGCACAGCTTTTTTAAAAATAATAATCCCATCACTTTAGAGTTGGGATGTGGCAAAGGAGAATATACCATTGCCTTGGCAAAACAACATCCAAACAGAAATTTTATTGGCGTTGATATTAAAGGGGCGCGTTTTTGGCGAGGCGCGAAAACAGCGGTTACCGAAGCCATTACCAACGTTGCTTTTTTGCGCATACAAATTGAACTCATAGACCAATGTTTTGAAAAAGATGAAGTTAATGAACTATGGATTACCTTTCCCGACCCGCAAATAAAGTATAAACGCACCAAACACCGCTTGACAAATCCTGAGTTTCTTAAAAAATACAGCCATATTTTAGAGCCTTCGGGTGTGATAAACCTTAAAACCGATTCTGAATTTTTGTTTGGATACACCTTGGGAATCATAGAATCAGGCAATCACGAGCTGTTATATGCCCACCACGATATTTATAAAAACACCGAAGCCCCAACCGACGCTATAAATACCCAAACTTTTTATGAAAAACAATTTTTGGAGTTAAAAAAAGCCATTACCTATCTTAAATTTAAACCAAAGTTTTAATAAGATGCTTTTGATTTTCACTTTTTTATGGGGATTTACTTTGTCATCTTTAGGCGTTATACCACCTGGTATGATTAACATGACGACTGTTAAAATTAGTTCAAAAAAAGGAAAAAGTGAAGCGGTAAATTTTGCTATTGGTGCCTCTATTATCGTATTGATACAAGCGGTTATCGCCTTATTAATAACCAAAATGCTTAAAGAAAATAAGTATTTAATTGTTTATATTAAAGAAATTGCCGCCTTTATTTTTATGCTGCTTTCAATTTATTTTTTCGCAAAAGGATTTTTAGATCGCAAGACTAAATATACTAGTAAGCAACATATTAAAAACAATTTTCTACTCGGCATGGCTTTATCGGTTTTAAATATGTTTGCCGTTCCGTATTATTGTGGGGTGAGTTCTGCATTAAATTTGGCAGGTTACATAAACCTTGACGCGCTTTCTATTTTTATTTTTGTGATGGGCGCAAGCCTTGGAACCTTTTTTATTTTATACATTTACAGTTACACCGCACAAAAAATGATTAAAAGAATCCATGTGCTCACTAATAATATTAATTTTATATTAGGCGTAATAACTGGCGCCTCAAGTGCTTATACGGTTTATATTTTGTTTTAATAAGATGAAAGCAAAAAATGAAGAACCTAACTTTTTTACAAAAGTTTACCAAGTAGCGCAACAAATACCTTATGGTAGGGTAACTTCTTACGGCGCTATTGCGAGTTATTTGGGGGCTAAACGTTCGGCTAGAATGGTGGGCTGGGCGATGAATGCAGCACATCAAATGGAAGCCATTCCCGCGCATCGAGTGGTAAACAGAAAGGGTTTATTAACCGGCAAACACCATTTTGAAGGCACTAATTTAATGCAACAATTGTTAGAAAGCGAAGGAATTATAGTTAAAGACAATCAAATAATTAACTTTGAAAACTATTTTTGGAATCCGAAAGATAATTTATAAAATCCTAGGTTTATTTTTTACATTTGCCCTTATGAGAAAATTTAAAAACTTTTACTTTTTAGTTCTCTTCTATCTTTTGGTTTTCGCTTCTGCACCTGCACAAACCAGATTCACTCATGAAGTTGGTTTTTTTTTAGGAACAGGCTCTGTGCAAACCGATTATGGCGCTAGAAATCAGTTTAGTAGCACCTTTGGCAACTTTGGTGTGGCCTTGGGAGGCATACATTACTTGAGTTTTTTTAAAAGTAATTGGGAACGTCCCTATTTTGCCGACCATTTTAAAATTCGCACCGAATTATCCTATATGTCTAATAAATTTAAACATCACGGCAAATTTGTTGATCCTAAAAAAACATCACAACTCGCTGTTGAATTACGCGCGATGCATGGGGGAAATCGCATGTTTAATATCGGATCACAACTAGAATATTATTTCAATAGTTTTTATGAACAAGAAATGCGCTTGTTCGAAGATTATAACTTTAATTTCAACCCTTATTTGAGTGTTGGATTTCAATTTAATTTCTTTAAACCTTGGGTGGTTTCTGACTTGGGAGACTTTCACCAAGATATTACTGTTTTGCCCGATAAATGGCAACTTCCCGGCGGCATATTTGAAAGTCGCGGCACAACTTATTCATTCACCATAGGTGGTGGCACACGCTATCGCATCAACGAAGATTGGGAAGCGGTTATTGACGGGCGCTTTCAACATTTTTTCTCAAATAAAGTTGACGGATTAAACGCTCCTGTTGAAGAAAACAAAAACCGCGAATGGATGGTTTTTGTTAACGTGGGTTTAGTTTACCACATTCCCTTTAGATTTTAGCTAAAGCCTGCTCCAAATCGGCAATTAAATCTGCTTGATCTTCAATACCCACGCTTAAGCGGATAAGCGAATCAACTACACCTGTTTTTTCACGAACTTCTTTAGGTATGGAGGCATGCGTCATACTTGCCGGATGCCCACAAAGCGACTCAACACCTCCCAAAGATTCTGCCAAGGTAAAGAGTTTTAGATTTTCAACAATTGAAATCGCCGCCTTATAGTTATTGCCAATGGTCGTAAACGAAAGCATTCCACCAAAATCGCGCATTTGTTTCTTGGCGATAGCGTGATTTGGATGCGTTTCAAATCCAGGCCAATAAACTTTTTCTATTTTTGGATGTGCTCTTAAATATTCGGCTACAGCCTTGCCATTTTCGCAATGGCGTTGCATGCGCACATGCAGGGTTTTGATTCCTCTTAAAGCTAAAAAGCTATCCATTGGTCCACAAACCGCACCGCTGGCATTCTGAATAAAATATAATTTATCGGCTAAAGCCTTGTCGTTCACAATTAAAGCGCCCATTACCACATCCGAATGGCCACTTAAATACTTGGTAGCCGAATGCATTACTAAATCCGCTCCCAAATCTAAGGGGTTTTGCAAATAAGGGGAAGCAAAGGTATTATCAACCCCAAATAAAATTTGATGTTTTTTAGCTATCGCCGCTAAAGCCTTGATGTCGATAATATTCATCATCGGATTTGTGGGCGTTTCGGCCCAAATCAATTTGGTATTGGCATTGATTTTTGATTCGATATTCGCCAAGGAATCCATACCAACAAAATGGAATTTGATGTTATATTGCGCAAATATTTTAGTGAAAATGCGATAGGTTCCGCCATATAAATCATTGGTAGAGATGACTTCATCACCCGATTTTAGAGTTTTTATAACCGCGTCTATTGCCGCTAAACCCGATGCAAAAGCCAATCCGTAGGTGCCGTTTTCAATACTTGCCAAAGCGCTTTCTAAAGCAGTACGCGTAGGATTTGCCGTGCGCGAATATTCGTAGCCTTTATGCTTTCCCGGCGAGCTTTGCGCATAAGTTGAGGTTTGATAAATGGGTGGCATCACCGCACCAGTACTCGGGTCGTGGTGTTGACCTCCGTGAATTACTTTTGTATTGAATTTCATAGTTTATAAGTATTAAATGGGTATCAAACCATTGCTTTTGATAGGGGCAAAGGTCGAAATAATAGTTTAGTTAAACCAGTTTTTTAAGCGACATTATCACACCCAAATGTAAGCCTTCGTGAAAGTTGCTAAAAGCAATCGATTCTTCAACATTGTTAATGGTATATCCCAAGCTGGTTGGGTAAATTGTAAAGGCTTTAAAAGCACCTTGTTGATACAAACGCTTAGTGGTTTCAATGGTGCTAAACAACTGCGATTTCACGGTTTCTATTTCAGCTAATTTATAATCAGTTTGTGGCACAGAACCCTTTCCAAATTTTTTAACGAGCGATTCATCTATACAAAGGGCAGCCTGTGAGAGCTTGTGAATGAGCAATTGCTGGGTAACCAAAATATGACCTAAATTCCACGCAACATTGTTGTTAAATCCGTTTGGAATGTGGTTATATTGTTCCTCGGTGAGGTCTTTTGTCAATCCCAATAACACTTGGCGACTCAGTTTTGAAATTTCAAATTGATAATCCATAGCTTCTAATTTTTCGATAAAAATAGCCATAAAAAATGATTCTTTAAACCTATTTTTACGGCGTAAAGCAATCTTATGAAAAAAATTTATTATTTAAAAACGTGTGATACGTGTAAGCGAATTTTAAAACAGCTTCCGGTTTCGGATTTCCTTTTGCAGGATTTAAAATCAGAACCAATTAACGTTGCGCAACTAGAAACCCTCTATAATTTGACTAGAAGTTATGAAGCGTTGTTTAGCCGATTGGCAAAAAAATACAAGCAAATGGATTTAAAAAATCAGGTTTTAACCGAAAAAGATTACCGCCAATTGATTTTGGATGATTACACCTTTTTAAAACGTCCCGTGATTGTTGACGGAACTAAAATTTTTATAGGAAGCTCAAAAAAAACCCTTAATGCGCTTTTAAATAAGCCTTAACTCTTAACACCGCGTTTTCATTGATGTCTTGCCAAAATAAATTAATGTCGCCGGCGTGGTAGCGTTTTTTGTTGAGCGCAAACAGACGGTATGGAAAATGTGGCAAGCTCGTCCATAACAAACCGTCTTTTACCTCAACTTGCAGGGCTTTTTTATATAATTTGCTGTTGGTATATAAAAAGCCTTTGTGGTCTTGGCGCATAGAAGTGGTTTGCGCATCCCAAGTAATTGGATTAGAAACGGCTTTACCCTTAAACCAAAGCGCGTAGGTTTTAGGATAATAATTTTTTTTATAAGTATTCCAAGTTACAAAGCCCCCGGTTTCATCAGGACTTGTCATTAGTTTTAGGGTTTTAAACGCCTCTTTTTTGATGGCAATTCCGGGTATATAAGCCGCTACCAATTGATTTTGAAGCGGTTTATCATCAAAAAATTCTTTTAACAAGGTAATGGCATGGGTGGTGCCTTGGCTGTGTGAGGCAATGATGATTGGGCGACCATTATTGTAGTTTTTTAAATAGCTTTCAAAGGCCGCTTTTATATCGGCGTAAGCTAAATTTAAAGCTTCTTTACCGCCCTTTTCATAATTTTTATAGGAGCGCAAATGTGCTTGCCGATAATAAGGAACATAAAGAGCACCAGCATTTAAAAACGCTGAAGCTTGAAAATAAACCGCTTTATTGCGCACTTTAGCTTGCTGAATTTTGTCGTTTATAGGCACATTCCAACGCAAATCATTAGCTTCGCCGTTTAGGGTTGGATAAATATAAAACACATCAGCCTGTAAAGGGCTTGAAACACTTTGCCAATGCTTTAAATTTTCGGGATAAGCGGCTGGCAAAACAGCCCAGTTTTTTGGCAGATTATAATCTGGTAAGGTGGGCGCTAGCTGACTTTCATAATTCGGTATATCAATTGATTTACAATTGGTAATTCCAAAAAAAAGCATTAAAATACCGATATAAAAAAACTGAGACCTTTTCATTTTTTGTTATAAAGCATTGGGTTTAACGATTCATCATTATACATTTTCATCTGTTTATACACTTTCATATATTTTTGGCCCGAAGCAATTGCAACAATTAAATCATCAATCGCTTTTGACAAATCTTGGCGCTGTTCAAGTAAAATATTTAGTTTGGTTTGGCAGCTTTCGCGATGTGTTTTTGTGGCGCTTTCGCGGAAGGCTTCCTCTTTCATATGATAAATTTTTAAAGCTAAAATCGAGAGGCGATCTATTGCCCAAGCCGGACTTTCAGTATTGATGGTGGCATTGGGTTTAATTTTAATAGCTTTATATAAATTGAGATAATAACTGTCAATATATTCCACCATATCGGTGCGATCTTGGTTTGACGCATCTATTTTGCGCTTTAAAACTAAGGCTTCAACAGGGTTGATGTTTGGCAGCCTAATGATGTCTTCAAAATGCCATTGAACGGTATCAATCCAGCATTTTCTGTACAATAATTGTGCTAAGCCCATCTCTTTATAGGGATTTTCAAAGACTTGGTCAACTGTATCTTTTTGGTGGTAATTGGCAATAACGCTGTCAAATAAGTTGTTAAATTCGGTAGCTTTCATCGTTTTTCTAAGAGGTGTAAATATTCGGTTGTTTGACTTGCTTTATGTTTTCTGCTTTCGGTTTTATCGGCTTTAAAGCGTTGGTATGATTGCTTTTCAAGCTGATAATGTCCATAATTTTTCATTGTTTTTTTAATTTGTTCCTCACTCATTAAGCCTTCATTATTATAGCTCAAAAATATAAATTTAAATTGGGCTTGTTCAATTAAGTCTTCAAAACTTTTTAACACCAGGTTTTTTTTGCAGTAATCCGATTTTTTGTAATCAGGCAAACCGGTAAGCCCTTTTGGAACAAAGTTTTGGTAGTGTGAAAGGGTATTTAAAAGGTGGTAATTTGCACCGTATTGCCGACTATTATAGGGCGGATCTAGGTATAAAATAGTGCCTTTTATGTTTTTAATCAATTGATTGCCATCTTGATTATAAACTTCATTGTGTTGATTGCAACTTTTAAAAAGGGCGGGTTTTAAATCCAATTTTTTTTTTGCCGAGCTTTTTAAATGTTTTAAAAAAGCGCCATAAACAGCGGCAGTATTGGCAACTTTATCGGCACTCTCTAACAAGCTGGCGAGCAAAAAATAATAAAAACCTTCTTCTATTTTAGGTTTCAACTTTGCGAGTTCTTGGCGTATGGCATCAATTTTCATCCCGTTTTCATCACTAAAATATTGGCGATTAGAGCCACTTCCCAAACAATAATTTTGATAGATAAAACCTTTAACAGGGTTTAATTGGTTGAGGCTTTCAAACAAATTGGCATAATCAAAAGGGTGATTGTTTTCGATGTAGTTTTTGTTAAGCACATAACTGTAATACTCTAAATCGTTGGTAATTATTTGCTTGACTTCGGGTTTAAAAACGCGACTCACAATGCCTGTTCCGGCAAACAAATCACAAAACACTTGCTGTGATAAATCCGTTCCCACGGCCTGTTTTACCGTTTGTAATATAAAGCCCGAAAGCTTGTGTTTTGAGCCGATATAATTCATTTTATGATAAAAATAATAGCCGTTAAGGTCTGATTTTTTTCGGCCTTAAAACTATGACTTATTAAGCGGTTAGGGTCAAAATTTTGCAGGTATTTTTCAACCGCTAATTTTATTATGGTTAACTCAGCTTTAAGTTGCCAGTGCGCGCCATCTTTTTGATAGAGCATCACGAATAAGCGGTTTTTAAAATGCTCGCGCCCTTGGTGACTCTGGTTTTGATAAAGCCAATACGTTAAATCAGATGGATTTTTTACCGCTTCTTCAATTGGCTTTTTATAGCCTTTAGGATAAATGCTGGTTTTGTGGTCAAACGGAATACCATCAATCCAAAAATCAATATACTTGTCGTATTTATCAACTTGCGCTTTAACATTTGGCAAAGCCGTAAAAATTTGTTCAACACCCCTTGCCGACCAAAAGTTGAACCAGCGATTTAGGGCGTAATTAAAATAAATTTCAAAAGTTGTTTTAAGTTTTAATTGCTTGAAATGGCATTCAATTTGAGCGGTTAAATCTTCAAAATTAGAGGTCTTGTAAATAAAAGAAGTCGCCCGATCCCAGTCATTATTTTGAATGAGACCCCACGAATAAGGATAAATTAGCCTTTTTTTTAACGCCAATTCAAGCGCATCAATATTTATAATGGCCGTTGTTGGCATTACATAAATTTGCGCTCAATTAAAAAAAGCAGGCGCGCCTCATACAATTCTTTTCCCTCCCATGAATAATCGGGTTTTACCTGAGTCAATAAAAAATCTTTGGCTTCTATTTCGTTTTCAAAACTATTTAACTGCGACAAAACGCGGTTAAAATCTTCTTGACTGTTGTCGAATAGGTGTTTTACAAAGGCTATTCGGTCATTTAAATCTACCGCAATAAATTGTTGATTTATTTTGTCGTTTAACGACCGATGAATTTTAGTTTGAATGTCGGTAACGGTTGATATATCTGGATTATTTGTAATTGGTTCATTAAATAATTTATGAATTTCCGATTGTTTGGCAGCCTCAATTTTATCTTTTAAGGTGCTTGGTTCATCAACAGGCTCAGGGTTACTTTGAGTTAAAATTTGGGTTTCTTTTTTAATAAAGATGTCTTCAAAATTCGCGTCAACGCCAATCTCATCTTTTATAGAAAACAAAGAAAAGTGTTCTGGCCCAGTTGCTATTTTTTTGGGCGGCTCAGCAGCTTCTATAGGAGGCGTAATTGTAGACCTTTTAGCTTCAATATCAATGGGAGCTTCTTGTTTTGGTAGTTTTGACAAGTATTCTAAAACACATAATTCCTCATAAAGTTGCTGAGTTTCTATCTTAAGTAAATTGATATCAGCATCCGCTTTAAGCGTTAAAATAGCTATGGCGAGGTCTTTAAGTTTTTCTTGACTTTTTTTTTGCATAAGATGTCAGTTTAAATTCACGTTTGAGGTTTTATTTTATAAATTTGTAGCAATGTCTGCACAAAAAAGACAGTTAATGCTTACAAGCTTGAAATTTACAAAATGTTTCTTGAAAATACAGTAAATCAGAACGAACAATTTGGCTGGATAGAAGTAATTTGCGGCTCAATGTTCTCGGGGAAAACCGAAGAGCTTATTCGCCGATTAAAACGCGCGCAATTTGCAAAACAAAAAGTTGAAATTTTTAAACCCGCCATCGATACGCGCTACGACGATGAAATGGTGGTTTCGCACGATGCCAATCAAATACGCTCAACACCGGTAACGGCAGCGGTGAACATACCAATTTTAGCTTCCGATGTGGATGTGGTTGGCATTGATGAAGCGCAATTTTTTGACGATGAAATTGTGCGTGTTTGCAATGATTTAGCCAATCGTGGCGTTCGGGTGATTGTTGCTGGATTGGATATGGATTTTAAAGGAAATCCTTTTGGTCCGATGCCTGCCTTAATGGCAACAGCCGAATATGTTACTAAAGTTCACGCTGTGTGCACCAAAACAGGAAACTTGGCGCATTATAGCCATCGCATTGTTCAAAATGACAACTTGGTTTTGCTGGGTGAAGTGCAAGAATATGAGCCGTTGAGCAGAGCGGCATATTTTAAAGCCATGAAAAAAAATGAAGCAGCTAAAGCCAATAAAAAATGACCAATCACGCAACCATTTTAGAGCTTAGCACAGAGGCTTTGCAGCACAATTTCAATTTTTTTAAAGCGCGGTTAAAACCCCAAACCAAAATTTTAGGAGTGGTAAAGGCCTTTGCCTACGGCTCTGAAGCCATCGCCATTGCTAAACATCTTGAAAAAATAGGCGCTAGCTATTTGGCGGTAGCTTATGTAAAAGAAGCGCTGAGTTTGCGAAACGCCGGAATTAACTTGCCAATTTTAATTTTACATCCACAAATAAATCAGTATGAATTTATTGTAAAATACAAGCTAGAACCCAATATTTATAGTCAGCGGAGCTTGGACGCGTTTATTGATTTAGCAAATCAAAAAAAGCTTTCAAATTATCCCATTCATATAAAATTTAATACCGGCTTAAATCGTTTGGGTTTTGATGTCGCTCAAGTGGAGGCGGTTTTTAACCAAGTTAATAAACATGACTCCGTTATGGTGGCTTCGGTATTTTCGCATCTAGCAGCCAGCGAAGATTTATCCGAAAAGGAATTTACCCAAAGTCAAATACAAAGTTTTAAAAAGGTTATTTCACAATGTGAAAAACAACTGATTTACAAACCCATATTTCATCTGTTAAACACTTCTGGAGTAATTAATTATAATGAGGCGCAATTTGATATGGTGCGCATTGGCATTGGCTTATACGGTTTTGGCAACGACGATAAAATTACCGCTCAGCTCAAATTAGTAGGGGTTTTAAAATCTAAAATTTCACAAATTCATCATTTAAAAGCAGGCGATAGTGTGGGCTATAACCGCGCCTATTTTGCTAAAGCCGATTTAACTACCGCCACCATTCCCATTGGTCATGCCGATGGCATTTCGCGCCAATTGGGCAACGGAAAAGGCTATGTTTATATCAATAATCAAAAGGCATTTATTGTAGGCAATGTTTGTATGGATATGCTGATGGTTAACGTTACTAATATTGACTGTGCCGAAGGGGATGTTGTGTTGGTATTTAAAAACCAACAACACATTGAAGATTTAGCGCAAATACAAGGTAGCATTCCCTATGAACTGTTAACGGCCATTTCGCAACGCGTTGACCGAATAATTAGTTAAATTTTTAAATGGCGCTATTTTCATATAAATGGTGTATGGTAGCTATTGGCACTGAATTGTGTGTCATAGAATTGTGAAACAAACGAATAGATAGTCATAATTTTTAGAGTCAGTTTTTTGTTTCACCTTTGGGATAAAGTTTGAGAAATGGACGAAAAGGCACATTATTAGATTGAACTATCCATCTAAGATTTTGAGACTGCCGAGGCAATCCTTTTTAACAAGAGGTATTTATATGTTGGCTTTAGGTGCCATCAAGCAATAGAAAAAGTTTTAAAAGCTTATTATGCAAAAATAAAGTTAGAAACAGCGCCTTACTCACATAGTCTATCGTATTTGGCTTAAAAAGGGGACTATTACGAATCACTCTCTAAAAAACAATAGAATTTTATTGACTAAATAGAACCATTAAATATTGTGGCACGAGACCCTTCTCATAAACCAGGTTTGCTGAAGAGTTTAACCGAAAAAAATGCATTGAAATTTTGAAAAGCACAAAAGAATTAAAAATATAGATAAAAGAGAAGCGATAAATAAGGTTAAAAAATACAAACTATTACTTAAAAATCACTTCCCGCTAGAGAAAATTTATCTATGTGGTTCTTATGCAAAAAACACTAATAGAGCGGATAGTGATATTGATGTTGCAATAGTGGTGAGCGATATTGAGGGAGATTACTTTTCTATTCATCCATTGTTTTAGAAGTTGCGATGACAAATTGATGATAGAATTGAACCCATCCTTATTGAAAGCGTTAAGGATAGCGGTGATTTTTTGAGTGAAATTCAAAAGTACGAAATTGAACTATTTTGAAATAGCCCGCTTTAATTAATCAATTGATTTTAATAGTTAACTTGTGATTTTAATGTAATTTTATTACAAAAAATCAGCTTTGATAGGCATTAAGTACCTCATTTTTTATACCTTTAAGGCTTATTAACCAAATAATTTTTTACGATGAGTTTTATTAAAGATTTTAAGTCCTTTTTATTAAAGGGCGACATCATCAATTTGGCCACTGCCGTGATTATTGGTGGTGCTTTTGGTAAAGTAGTTTCGTCGCTTGTAAAAGATGTGTTAATGCCACCCATTGGTTACCTTACGGGAGGTGTAAACTTTACCGATTTAACCTTTGTGATGAAGGAAGCTGTAAAAGAAGGCGACACCTTGTTGCCTGCCGTAACCATTAATTATGGTTCATTTTTGCAAACCATAATCGATTTTGTCATTATTGGCTTCTGTATTTTTATGGTGTTAAAAGCCTATGAGCGCACCAAAAAATCCGAAGCGCCCAAACCTGAAGCGCCAAAAGGACCTTCTACCGAGCAATTATTAGCCGAAATACGCGATTTGTTAGCGAAAAAATAACGCAATTTCATTAACCTCGCTTCCGCTTTAGCTGGGGCGAAACTAATGATTTGGCTTAAGGCTAATCCTTAAATTTAAAAAGAGCTTAGATTTTAGTCTCAATCTTAATTTAAATTACTAGTTAAATTGTTTTTTTTAAGATATTGGCATTTGTTCTTGTTAATATTTTATACTTTTACTCAAAGTGCCCCCCCCTTTTTTTTATTATTAGCAATAATAGTATGTGCTAATAATTTTAAGATAAACCGTTTATAAATGGTTTTATTCTTATAAAAAATTGAAACCTAATATTAGGAAACCATGAAAAAAATACCTTCTAAAAAAGAAATTTCGGTTGCTAAAACAACAGAACATCAAGCTTCAACAAAAATAAGATTTCCGATTGTTGGCATAGGCGCATCAGCAGGCGGGTTGGAAGCATTGGAACTTTTTTTTGAGAATGTGCCGAAAAACAGCGGTATGGCTTATGTGGTCATTCAACATCTCGACCCAAACCATGTGGGTATTCTGCCCGAGCTTTTGCAGCGCACAACCGAAATGAAAGTGCTACGGGTAACCGAACATTTAAAGGTTCTGCCCAATCACGTGTATGTAATTCCGCCAAACAAAAGTATGTCCATTTTAAACGGTTATTTGCATTTGTTTAAGCCTGTTGAATTGCGTGGTTTGCGACTTCCTATTGATTATTTTTTCCGTTCGCTTGCCGATGACCAGCAAGAAAAAAGTATTGGTATAATTCTTTCGGGTATGGGCAGCGACGGCAGTTTGGGACTGAAAGCAATTAAAGAAAAAAATGGAATTGTGCTGGTGCAAGACCCTTTATCTGCAAAATTTGACGGTATGCCACAAAGCGCTATAAATGCTGTAATAGTTGATATTTTGGCAGCAGCAAATGAACTGCCGGAGAAATTAATTTCGTTTCTGAAATATACCCCGTCAATTGGGTCGAAAACCGACATTGATAATAAAAGCAAAAGCAATCTCGAAAAAATAATTATTTTATTAAGGACTCAAACCGGGAACGATTTTTCGTTGTATAAAAAAAATACACTATTCCGCCGTGTCGAACGCCGGATGAATGTGCATCAAATTGATAAAATTGCTTATTACGTCCGATTTTTACAGGAAAATCCCAAAGAATTGGATATCCTTTTTAAAGAATTATTGATTGGCGTAACCAGCTTTTTCCGAGATTCGGCGGTGTGGGAAAAACTGAAAGCGGATGTATTACCCGAATTGTTTGACGAATTGCCCAACGGTTCTGTTGTGCGTGCATGGATTATAGCCTGCTCTACCGGCGAAGAAGCCTATTCATTAGCCATTGTTTTTAAAGAAGCTCTTGAAAAAGTGAAAAACGATAAAAATTTGACTCTGCAAATTTTTGCTACCGATATTGATAGCGACGCCATTGAAAAAGCCCGAAAAGGATTTTTTAGTCAAAATATTGTTGCCGATGTTTCGCCCGAACGGCTCAGCCGGTTTTTTACAAAAGAAGAAAGCGGATTTCAGATAAATACTGCCGTACGCGAAATGGTGGTATTTGCACCTCAAAATATAATTAAAGACCCACCATTCACTAAATTAGACCTTCTTTTTTGCCGTAACTTATTAATTTACATGGAATCCGAATTACAAAAAAAATTGATGCTTTTGTTTCATTACAGCTTAAACCCGGGCGGCGTAATGTTGCTTGGCAGCGCCGAAAACGAAAATACTCAAAACAATCAATTTATACCTATTGATGAGAAATTAAAATTCTTTAAGCGTTCGGTTACTCCTGTAAGTACCGAATTGATTGACTTTCCAAGTTCATTTAGGCATATAGGAAAACAAACTTCAACCGAAATAAAAACCGTGAAAATTACCGGAAATATCCAAACCCTTGCCGACCAGTTCATACTGCAACACTTTGCACCTGCCAGTGTGTTGATAAACGGCGAAGGCGACATTTTATACATCACCGGCAAAACCGGAAAATATTTAGAACCTGCCGCCGGAAAAGCGAACTGGAACCTATACGCCATGGCGCGCGAAGGTTTGGGCAACGAACTGCCGGGAGCCATACGCAAGGCAAAACTGAATTTAGAACCCGTAAAATTGTACAATATAAAAATAGGCACAAACGGCGGCACTCAGTTTGTGAACGTTACATTGCAACTCATTGACAAACCCGAAACCATCAAAGGGGCCATTATGATTGTTTTTAGCGATGTGCCCAACACCCCTAAAACAGCGAACAGGAAACCGAGGAAAGGAAATCAAAATTCAACCAGCCGGGAACTGGAATTAGAACTTGATTTGCAACGTGCCAATAAAGAGCTTCAAAGCACACGCGAAGAAGCGCAAACCACACGGGAAGAATTGGAGTCAACAAACGAAGAAATGCAGAGTACCAACGAAGAATTGCAATCAACCAACGAAGAGCTTACCACATCGAAGGAGGAAATGCAAAGCATGA
>PFPU01000151.1 GCA_002793215.1 Flavobacteriales bacterium CG_4_10_14_0_2_um_filter_35_18 | reverse complement strand
ACCAAAATGGTTTTCCCGGACGTTGTTTTACTTGGTGAAAGCGTTTTTTTACACCCAATTCATTTAACACCTCGGGAATAAAATCGAATTTTCCTTTAGAAACCGCACCGCTAAAAATCAGCACATCATAATTGTTCAATAACGATTCAATTTTGTTCAGCAACACTTTTTTATCATCCAAAATATGCAAAGAGTCCACTTTTATTTTCAGATTTTCCAACAGGGAAACCAAGGTAAAAACATTGCTTCTCCTAATTTGATGGGCGGCCGGAATTTCGCCAACCTCCACCAATTCATTTCCCGTGGAAACAATGATTACTTTTGGCTGTTTCGCCACTTTCACCGTGGTTTTCCCAACGGTGGCAAAAATGCCGATTTCGGCAGGAGAAATGAGGGTGTTTTCATTTATCAGCAAGTCACCTTCTTTTTTGTCGGTTCCTTTTAAATGAATATTTTGTAAGTTTTTTAAGGCTTCTAAATTTATGGTGGCAATTCCGTTTTCAATGGTCAGCAATTCATATTGAATAATGGCATCGGTATTTTTAGGCAACACGGCGCCAGTCATCGCTTCCATACAATTTGCCGAATTTTGAAGCGTTAATTGTGCACTTCCTGCAGCCTGAATTCCTTCAATTTTAAAAGTTCTTTGTCCGGCGTTAAAAGCTTTCGAGGAAATGGCAATTCCGTCCATACTTACCCGATCAAACGGCGGAAAATCGCGATCGGCAAAAATATTTTCCTTCAAAATTCTTCCGCAGGAATTCAAAAAATCTACCTCTTCATTGCCGAAATTTTGTGAATTATTTATAACGATTTCTATAGCTTCTTTTACTTTGATTAAGTCCATTTGCCGTGAAATTATAAGCAACAAAGATAGGCGTTTTATCGCAAAATAAGGGTTTCAAACTTTACACTAAAAAAATTAAAAATTTAATATCGAAGAAAATAAAAGTTGAATGAAACTTTATTTATTCTGGAAAATTAGGCAATTCATTTGGGCGCGCAAAAGGGAAATCTGTTATTTTTTGCAATTTATAGTAACTGTTCAATCCGGAGATTCCGACATCATTCAATAGGCCAAGATCAATATAACCTTTGTTGTCTATGGCGTTATCCGGCAAAATCAAATGCACAATTTCTCCAATAACTAACAGTGTATTGTTCAATTTTATGGGGACGCTTTCCACAAATTTCATCCCCAATTTTAAGCTGCTTTCTTTCACAAACGGCGCTTTAAAATCGGCAATATATTCTTCGGTCAAGCGGCATTTTTCAAATTCAGACTCGCTTCTTTTAAATTTTGTGGAAGTGTAATGCGCTTTTTCAACAAAAGAAGTTTGCACGTGGTTGATGGTGTAAAACCCATTTTCCATAATGTTTTCAAAGGTATGTCTTGGCACATCCTGGGCCGGCCGCAAAACAAAACCCAACAGGGCGGGGTCACTTCCCAAATGCATCACCGAACTAAAAATAGCCAAATTTGTTTCTTGTTTTGACGAAATTGTGCCTATTAAATTTGCGGGTTTTATGCCGGTAATTGAATTGATGAGATTTAGCTTTTTAACGCGTTCCAGATTTTTGAGGTCGTTTTGGGTGAAGTGCATTTTGATTGATTTATCAGTTTCGCTAACGTTTTGAAATTTTATTCAGGCTGATGGTTCGTTGTCTTGAGCATTTAAAACGGGTAATTTCTTCGCTTCTCTTTTTTAGATGTTTCTGGCTAATTTTGCTGTTGACCCTTTTGCGCCACAAATTAAAACTGGTCAATTTTAATTGATTTCGCATCAATTTAATCACTTCTTTTTCAGCCAATCCAAACTGGTGTTCAATGGCTTCAAAAGGCGTTCTGTCTTCCCACGCCATTTCAATAATTCTATCTATTGAAATGGCGTTTTGCTCTTTATTTTCGATGTAATCAGCGGCAGTCATTCACAACTATTAAAGATTTTTATAGCTATTTATGGTTACGTGCTGCGCTTTTAAATCGTACATTAAGTTATACAGTCCGAAAAAAGTTCTGTTTATGTAGATAAAATGCTTGGAACCACGATTTCCGTTCATGTTCTTTAACTCGGTACTTTTCGCATAACTTTCGGCCAATGCGGCAATTTTTTGAAAGAAAACTGGATCAGAAAAGTCAAATTCTTCCTGCTGAAATGGCTGCGTAAACAAGGTCAGCATTTCGTGAAACATTCCAGTAAAAAACACGATTTCTTCTTTTGAATCATCTTCCCTTAAAATTTCCAATTCGAACAGTTTTTCTTTGAAAATAGTCGGATTGTTGATCATTTCCGGATTCACCAATTCAAAATAAGGCACATAAAAATCGTTTGGTATTTCTTTGATACAACCAAAATCTAGCGCAACAAGTTCGTTGTTTTTGGTAATCAGAAAATTTCCCGGATGCGGATCGGCGTGCACTTTTTTAAGTATGTGAATTTGATACATAAAGAAATCCCACAAGGCCTGGCCCAATTTATCGGACTTTTCCTGATCGGTATTTTCTTTCGTAAATTCGGAAAGGTGCAATCCGGTCATCCAATCCATTGTGATAATTTGCTCGGTGGAAAGTGCTTCATAATAAGTTGGAAAAAGCAGGTTTGGAATGTGTGCGCAAGCTTTTGAAATTTCTTGGCTTTGCTTAATTTCCAATAAATAATTCGTTTCTTCAATCAGTTTGTCTTCAACTTCCTTAAAATAGCGGTCGGAACCTTTTCCTTTGATGTTGAACATACTCATCGCAATAGGTTTCACCATCGCCAAATCGGAAGAAATGCTTCCCGCAATGCCAGGATATTGAATTTTTACCGCCAATTTTTTGCCATCTTTTTCAGCTCGGTGAACCTGTCCGATACTTGCTGCATTTTCCGAAGTCGCGTTAAAAGTGTCGTAAATTTCGTTTGGTGATTTTCCAAAATACCGTTTAAAAGTTTTTAGCACCAAAGCCGGAGATAATGGCGGAACAGAAAACTGCGCCAAGGAAAACTTTTCGACATAAGCGCTAGGCAAAATGTTTTTTTCCATACTCAGCATTTGAGCAACTTTTAAAGCGCTTCCTTTCAGATTTTTAAGTCCGTCATAAATATCGGCGGCATTCGATTTGTTCAGTCTTTCTTTAGCGTCAACTTCAGAATTGATCATTTTATCACCATAAAATTTTAGGTAATTAACACCCACTTTAGCACCGGTTTGCATCAATTTTGAAGCCCGTGAAATTTTTGAGGTTGGAATATAATCTATGGTTTTCATATATTTTATAGTTTGGGATTCATTTTTTCTTTGAATAAAAATTTACCCAAATCGATGATGCTTTTTAGCGGTTGCACATTTAATAAATCGAAACTTGCGTTTAAGGATTTTTCAATAAAAATATCTGTTTTTTCGAAGGAAGCGGAGGTGTCATCCAACCAAAATTTCATGGTAACCAACAATTGAATCCACGCACTTTCTTCAAGCGATTTTTCTTGAAATTTTTTCAATTTATCTTGCTTCACATCAATCATTTCAATTTCCAGTTCGCTAACAAATTGGGTAAAGCGATGTTTTAAATCGGACAATTTACCCAAAGCCTTCATATTATCCTTGTGCATTTTTAGTGCATAAACCACATAACTTCTGTTGGCCGTCAAGTTTTCGAAAAAAGTAAAATAGAAACTCAGCAATTTGTTGCGGGCATCAAATGATTGAAATTCTTCGCTTTTGGCCAGCATTGCTATAGTATTATCAAAAAATGTAGCGAAAACAGCCTTTTCCAAGGCTTCAAAAGATCCGTAAAATTTATAAAAATCGGCTTCATCAAAATCATTTGCCTTCGCAAAAGAATAAACTGATGCGGGATTGGAATTATTTTCTAACACATAATTCATGTAATTTGAAAATAACATATTGGCAGTGAGCTTTTTTTTGGTTTTCATAATAAAAAATATTTGACTGCAAAGATACTTAATGTTTAACGTTTTATCATATTAATTAAACAAAATAAATTTGATAATTTAAATATTTATGATTTAATTATGAAATAAGAA
>PFPU01000034.1 GCA_002793215.1 Flavobacteriales bacterium CG_4_10_14_0_2_um_filter_35_18 | reverse complement strand
TTTTTTATAGAAACATTGCGAAAAGCAATTCGCCTTAGTGGTTAAAAACAAGATTTAGACTACCTTTGTGAGCAATTAAAGATAAAGGAAATATTGAGTATTTTCACAAAACACATTGTAACTATAATTCTAAAACAAACAAATGGAAATCTTAGATTTTTCATTCATATAGGTGTATATCTTATCATAATCGTATTAACCTCAAAATGTAGTACATTAAATAATTTCCAAAAATTTAATTATCTTAATGGTAATGAATATTATAATGATAGTCTAAAGATTTATGCTCAATTTTTTGCAGATATAGACTTTTACTCGCTACCAAGTAAAAATGAGATTAAAAAAAGGATTAGAGGGCAAAGTTATCTTAGATATGATGACCTTTTACTTTATGGGAAGAGTAACATTCCACCTCTATATGATGTATTACTTTTTTACAATAATCTTGAAAATTCACATACTCATCCTGATTCTTTAATAATAGAACAATTATTGAATGACAATTTAAATAATAAAGTTCTGTTCCGAAAAAGTTTTAATAATAAAAATGTTTTACTCTATTTGCGACCAACAAAAATTGGGGGGACTGATATGTATCTGAAAAATGATGCGGAACAAATAATCAATTCGATAACATTTTACGATTCATTAGATAAAAAATTGACATTTAGTCAGATTTTTAATAAATATTTAGATGATAATAATTATTTGAAGATAAAATATAAGTTTGATTACGCTCCTCTTAAACCTAATAAAATGGAGGAATGGAATAAGTTTCAATATCTTATTACGGTATTATCTCAAGACACATCCTATAAGAGATACACTGAGTTGCTTATAAATTTTGAACTCAATAAACGAAAATATTTTCAAAAATCAATAGACTCAGTTGTTACCTTAAGTAATGATGTCTATAATTCAAAAGAAGTGGTTTTGAATAAAATAAAAGAGTTGTCAAAAAATACAAGAGTCGTAATGCTCAATGAGAATCATTGGTATCCAAATCACCGAATTTTAGCAAAAAAATTATTAAGACCTCTTAAAGAAATTGGGTATTCTTATTTGGCAGTTGAAGCAATAAATAAAGAAAAAGACACCTCTTTAAATAGCAGAGGATTTCCTATAAAAAGTACTGGCTATTATACAAGAGAACCTTTTTTTAGTGATTTTATTAGAGAAGCTATAAAAATGGGCTACAAAATAGTAAGTTATGATGAATTTGAGTCAGAAGATAGAGAACTTTCACAAGCTAAAAATATTTATGGTATCATTGAGCAAAATCCAAATGCAAAAATATTTGTTTATGCAGGTCTTGACCATATTTATGAATCAAATCCTAATAATAAAAAAAGAATGTCCGCTTATTTTAAAGAATTATCAGGTATCAATCCTCTCACAATAGATCAAGCACACTTGTTTGGAGATACAAAAGGAGAGTTGATAATGTTTAAATCCGATTTATTTAAAGGTATGGAAAGAATAAATACCAATGTAGATTATTTTGTAATCAATCATTTTGACACATCTCTAGATGAAATGTTTGATGAAAAAATAATGACTAATTTTAAAATTGATGAGAATTTTTTCTCAAAAAAATTAGTTAAGAGTCAAGAACTCTTAATTTCTATTTATCTTTTAAATGAGTACTTAAAATACAAATCATCTAGTTTACCTGTTATAAATAAAATTATTACGGCAGAAAGTTTACCAATTGATTTAAAATTACCAGTCGGTAAGTATTACTTATTAATAAGAGATGCCAATGATTTAAAAGTAGTTTCTAAACAGTTAGATGTAAATTAAATGGTATTCCCCAATTATTTACAATCCGATTTCAAAGATTGTGGTCCTACTTGTATAAAAATAATTGCTAAACATTACGGTAAAATAATTTCTATTCAGAAATTACGTGAGATTAGTGAAACTACACGTGAAGGCAGTAGTTTGTTTGGTTTAAGTGAAGCTGCAGAAAAAATAGGGTTTCATACCTTAGGTGTTCAAATATCTTATGAAAAATTACTTGAGGTGCCACTTCCTTGTATTGTTCATTGGAATAAAAACCATTTTGCCGTACTTTATAAAATAAAAAAAAACACATAAATTTCAGCATTTTTAAAAAATATCATAAATCAAATACCATTTATATTTCTGACCCAGCACATGGTAAATTAGAATATACAACAGAACAATTTATAAAACATTGGATAGGCAACAATGCCAATGAAACTACCGAAGAAGGTGTTACGTTAATTATAGAGCCCATACCAAAATTTTATAATGACACTTTAGTAGACGGGAAAGCTATCAAATTTGATTTTGAGTTTATATCTAAATATCTTTTTAGATATAAAAAATTTGTTATCCAGCTAATTATAGGACTATTAGCTGGTAGTTTATTGCAATTAATTGTTCCTTTTTTAACACAAAGTATAGTTGATGTCGGCATCCAAAATCAAGATATTAATTTTATTTATTTAATCTTATTTACCCAACTTTTTCTATTTTTAGGCAGAACGGCACTTGAGGTTATTCGCAGTTGGATTCTACTACACCTTAGCTCTCGCATTAACATTTCTTTGATTTCCGACTTTTTTATCAAATTAATGAACTTGCCTATTGCTTTTTTTGACAGTAAAATGACAGGAGATTTGTTACAACGCATTAACGACCACAAACGAATTGAAAAAATACTCACAACTTCTTCCCTAAATGTATTATTTTCTATGGTCAATCTTATCATTTTTGGATTTGTATTGGCTTATTACAGTCTTCAAATTTTCAGTATCTTTTTGTTGGGCAGTATGTTATATTTTGCTTGGGTACTCTTCTTTTTTAAACGGCGAAAAGATTTAGATTACAAGCGATTCTCTGAGGTAAGTCAAGAACAAAGTAAAGTTATTGAACTCATAAATGGCATGCAAGAAATAAAGCTTCACAATGCTGAACGACAAATGCGCTGGAACTGGGAATTTGTTCAGGCTCGTCTATTTAGGGTGGGTATGAAGAGTCTCGCTCTAGAACAAACCCAAAGCGTTGGATCTTCCTTTATAAAGAACTAAAAAACATATTAATTACGGTATTATCGGCAAAATTGTTTTTTGCTGCTGGATGTAAAAGCGTTTCAATTCCGGCATGTCAAAAATCACCGCTATTAAAAGCTGATATCGAACAGATTGAATCAC
>PFPU01000139.1:14416-14861 GCA_002793215.1 Flavobacteriales bacterium CG_4_10_14_0_2_um_filter_35_18 | reverse complement strand
AAAGCAAAGGATTTACGGGAAAAGTAGATGATTGGGAATTAAAGTATCAAGAACATTATTTAAAAAAGGAAGAAGCTTATTTAAGAGAGCGCATACTCAAGAGCTGGAAAAGCAGAAAAAAGATTGAGGAGTTAATTGCTGGTTCAGAGCATCCCGATTAATCGGGGGGGTCGGGGGTTCGAACCTTCCGATAAATCGGAACAGGCTCTCATTGCCCACAAACGAATCCTCTTGATTTTCAGGAGGATTTTTTATTTAAGATGGATTTTGTAACCTACATACTTTACAGCAAAACAAAGGATAGCTATTATATAGGCTATACATCTGATATAAAAGCAAGATTATTGCGCCACAATCAAAAAAGCAAAGGATTTACTAATTAAATTGCTCCATTTGGCGCTAAATGGAGTTAGTATAAAAAATTTGATAAATCAGTCTTTTAGGA
>PFPU01000139.1:0-14368 GCA_002793215.1 Flavobacteriales bacterium CG_4_10_14_0_2_um_filter_35_18 | reverse complement strand
AAAACTGATGCTGACCAAATAAAGTTCCCACCACAACCAATAAAATTTGATAAATAGGAAAGATCAAGGCAATTCTAACGGGCCAAAAAAGCCAAGGATTTGTTGTGTCTTGATACAAACCAAAAAAATGGGTTACGGGCGTAGCTAATCTTACGGCAATAGAGCCGTTTAAAGCAAAAACAAAAAAAATTACGATTATTTGAAAGTTGGATTTAATACCCCAACGCGCTTTAAGTTTTTCCAAAAGAATTCAATTTAAGAGCGCAAATATAAAGGATATAAAATTAAAAATAGGCGTTTAGTTTAAAGTGAAAATAAAATTAAAAAAAATTATTATTATCTTACAGCCCAAATTAAAAATACTATGAAAAAAATTGCACTGCATTGGCAAATCCTTATCGGAATGGTTGCCGGTGTTCTTTTTGCCTTATTGATGACACAATTTTATTGGGGAAAATCACTTATAACCGATTGGATTAAACCCTTTGGAACCATTTTTATTAATTCCTTGAAACTCATTGCCGTTCCTTTAATATTAGCTTCCTTAATTAAAGGGGTGTCCGATTTAAAAGATATCACAAAACTCTCAAGAATGGGAGGCCGCACTTTTGTATTATACATCATAACAACAGTTGTGGCGGTTTCACTGGGATTAGTTTTGGTTAATATTATTAAACCAGGTGAATCAATTTCTGAAAAAACAAGGACGGAATTAGTTGCCAATTACGGAGGTACAACATCTAAATTTAAAGAAGAAGCGGTTAAACAGAACGAAACTGGTCCGCTTCAAGCCTTAATAGATATTGTGCCTAGTAACATAATTAATGCTTCTGGTGATAACAAAAACATGCTTCAAGTAATCTTTTTTGCCATCCTTTTTGGTGTTGGATTAATTTTGATAAAAGAAGAACAATCAAAACCTGTAAAAGATTTTTTTGATGGCTTTAACGAGGTTATTTTAAAACTTATTGACATTATTATGCTGGCGGCACCCATTGGCGTATTTGCTTTATTAGCGGCTTTAGTAGTAGAATCACCAAGCTTAGATTTATTTAAAGCCCTTGGCTGGTATGCTTTTACGGTTGTTTTGGGACTTTCAACAATGATTTTAATTTATAATTTGATAGTATTTATTTTTACAAAAAAGAAACCAAATTTTTTTATGAAAGGCATTTCGCCAGCGCAACTTTTGGCTTTTTCAACCAGTTCATCGGCGGCGACTTTACCAGTAACAATGGAACGTGTTACCGAACATTTGGGTGTTGATGAGGAAGTGTCGAGTTTTGTGTTGCCTATTGGGGCAACCATAAATATGGATGGCACAAGTTTATATCAGTCAGTTGCAGCTGTTTTTATTGCGCAAGCTTTTGGTATGGATTTAACTTTAGGCACGCAATTAGGAATTATTGCCACAGCCACTTTAGCCTCAATTGGCTCGGCAGCCGTTCCTGGCGCAGGAATGGTAATGTTGGTCATTGTTTTGGCACAAGCTGGCATTCCCGAAGCAGGCTTGGCGCTTATATTTGCTGTTGACAGACCACTAGATATGTGTAGAACAACTGTAAACGTTACAAGTGATGCGGCCGTATGTATGTTGGTTGCAAAATCTATCGACAAGTTGCACGACGTAGAGGTTAAAGATGAAAACTAAATTTAAAAGATAGGTATAAATTATAAAAACCTGCCAAGATCATCCGCAGTTGGTAACCGACAGGTTTCCTTTTTTCCAAACCATGCATAGCGATTTTTTGCAATATAGTTGTAAACCATATCCCGCAAAGGTTTTGGAACAATTATAAAGACATAAAAAAGTTTAATAAAACCACTTAAATTTTTAGCAATCCTCAAAGCTGCATCCGACTGATAATAAATCTTTTGACGAGAAATCAAAACGACCGAATCAAAATTTTTAAAAGATTTTTGATGTAATTGTAACAAAATATTTTTTGAAGCGTCAGATTGGAGTGAAGTCAGTAAAAAATAGTTCTTTTTATCGTGTTTAATAACGAAATCAACCGAGGCATTGCACAAGTTGCAATAGCCATCAAAAAGTATGATTGAGGCATTTTTTAAAGGAATCATTAACAAAAATAGAGATAAAAAGACATTTGATTTAACAAAATATTAGTAAGGTAACAAACAGGCAATAATTATTTTCGCTACAAAACTAAAAAAAAATGATTAGACTTCACAATTTACATAAATCCTATCCAATTGGTCACGACTCTTTACACGTTTTAAAAGGTTTAGATTTACATATCAAAGAAGGAGAATTTGTATCAATTATGGGTTCTTCGGGTTCTGGCAAATCGACTTTGTTAAATATTATAGGTTTGTTAGATACGCATGATACAGGCGAATACATTCTCAATGGTCAAACCATTGAGCATCTTAATGAAAAAAAGGCGGCAGTGCTTAGAAATAAATTTTTAGGATTTGTATTTCAATCGTTTAACCTAATAAATTACAAAACAGCACTAGAAAATGTAGCCTTGCCTTTATACTATAAAGGTATTGGAAGAAAAGAACGCCAAGTTATTGCTATGGAGTATCTTGAAAAAGTGGGTTTAAAAGAACGTGCAAGCCATTTGCCAAGCGAACTATCGGGTGGTGAAAAGCAGCGTGTAGCTATTGCACGGGCTTTAGCAACCAATCCAAAAGTAGTTTTAGCCGATGAGCCAACTGGAGCACTTGATACCGTTACATCTCATTCGGTAATGGAGCTTTTAAGAACCATTAACAACGAGGGAATGACTGTTGTGGTAATTACACACGAAGAAGATATTGCCGAAGATACCGATAGAATTGTTCGCTTGCGCGATGGTGTTATTATTAGTGATGAAAAAGTAAACAAAAAAGCAAAGGCATAATTATGTTTGATTTAGATCGTTGGACAGAAATTTTTCAAACGCTTAGCAAAAATAAGCTTAGAACAGCATTGTCTGGTTTTACCATTGCGTTTGCAATTTTGCTTTTCACACTCTTATTCGGAATTGGAAATGGTTTAAAACACACCTTCGAAAAACAATTTGCCGGTGATGCACAAAATTCTGTTTACATCCGTTCTGGAAAAACCACAAAACCTTATAAAGGCTTGCAAAGTGGCCGAAAAGTTCAGTTTAAAAACGAAGACACTAAATTTATCAACGAACAATTTGAAAAAAATATTCAGTTTTTTAGTCCTAACATTGAACGTTTTAATGTGCGGGCAATCTATAAAGGAGAACAAAATAATTATACGGTAAGAGGTGTTTACCCAGATTATCAGCCTTTAGAGTCGGCGGTTATGATTGAAGGCCGATTTATAAGTGTGTTAGACTTAAAAAAAAGAGCTAAAGTTGTTGCCATTGGCAAATTGGTGGAAGAGGATTTATTTAAAAATTTTCCGGCTCTGGGAAGAAACATCAGTTTAGATGGCATTTCCTATCGAGTAATTGGAGTTTTTAGCGACCCTGGTGGGGATAATGATGAGCGTTATATTTATATGCCATTTTCAACGGCACAAGGAATGTATCGTTCAAACGATGAACTCGATCAATTCGGACTTACCTTTAATCCCGCATTGAATGTAGATAAAGCCCTGGCATTTACTAACTTATTAGAAAAAGTATTAAAAGAAAAGCACCAAGTAGATCCAAGAGACCAATCGGCACTTAGGGTTCAAAATTATGCCGAAGGAACAAAAAATGTTCAACAATTTATGACGGTACTAAACATAATTATACTCTTTATCGGAATTGGAACTTTAATTGCAGGGATTATAGGCATCAGCAATATTATGGTTTATATTGTTAAAGAACGTACTAAAGAATTGGGTATCCGCAAGGCATTGGGAGCAACGCCTCAATCTATAATTGGCATGATAATGATGGAGTCTATTTTTGTAACTGCCCTTGCTGGTTATGCTGGTTTAATGATAGGTGTTTTTACTTTAAAAGCAATAGGCAGTAGTTTAGAAAAGTATTTTATCGTCAATCCAAGTGTTGAAACCTATGTGGTTGTTGGGGCGACCATCATTTTAATCATTGCAGGCACAATTGCTGGCTATATTCCGGCTAAACGCGCTTCGAGTATCAAACCTATTGAAGCATTAAACGACCAATAAAGATGAAATTTATATTCGATTTAGATACTTGGCAAGAAATTTATAGCAGCATACGTAAAAATAAAATACGTACAGCCATTACCATTATTGGTGTGATGTGGGGCATCTTTTTATTAGTGGTTTTATTGGGCGCCGCTAAAGGTGTTGAAAATAATTTCAATAAAATATTTGGAAGCTTTGCCACAAACAGCGTATTTATTTGGGCGCAATCTACCAGCGAACCCTTTAAAGGTTTTCAAGAAGGACGAAGACTTACGCTAAAAATGACTGATTTAGCAAGCATTAATAGCGAAATTAAAGGCCTTGAATTTGTAGTGCCAAGACACCAAACCCAGGCTGTTGCTACAAATAATTTTAAATCGGGAACTTTTGGTATTTATGGTGATTATCCCGAACTCGATAAAATACAGAAAAAAGACATGGTTTGGGGACGGTTTATCAATCATAATGACATCCTCGAAAATAAAAAAGTCTGCGTAATTGAAGAAGAAATATACAAGCAACTGTTTGACAAAGAAGAATATCCAATAGGTCAATACATTAAAATTAACAGTATTAACTATAAATTGGTTGGAATGTATAAAGAGGGGGCGCTTAGAACAGGAGGACCTCAAGGTAGCATTCACATTCCGTTTACTACTTTTCAGCAAGTTTATAATAGGGGCAATTCTATTGGTTGGTTAACAATTACAGGCAAATCAGGTTTTGATATTTCACAGATTGAAACCGATGTCAAACTTTTATTAAAAAATTTACACCAAGTAAATCCTGAAGACAACAGGGCTTTTGGAAGTTTTAATTTAGGAAAAGAAATTGCAAAAGTAACGGGCTTTTTAACAGGAATGCAATTTTTAACTTGGTTTGTAGGTATCGCAACATTAATTGCCGGCGTATTTGCCATTGGAAATATCTTGTTAATAACCGTAAAAGAGCGCACAAAAGAAATAGGAATTAGACGTGCTTTAGGAGCCAAACCTTGGGAAATTAAACGTCAAATTATACTAGAATCTGTTTTTTTAACAGGCGTTGCCGGCGCTTTAGGAATTATAGCCGGTGGTTTAGTTTTGATGATAATTGATGCAACAATGGGCAAAGGCGACAATGCAACCTTGTCAAATCCTACTGTTAATGTAGAAGTTATTTTAATAGCCTTTGCAACCCTAATGATATTAGGAACTTTAATCGGACTCATCCCAGCGCAGCGCGCTGTTAGTATAAAACCAATAGAAGCATTAAGAGAAGAATAAATAAATTAAAATCATGAACAAAAAAGTAAAAATTATTTTATTAAGCATTTTAGGAATCCTATTTTTAGTGGTAATGGTTTGGTTCGCCAAAAAAAATGCCAAATCACCTATTGAATATGAAACCGAAAAGCCGTTTAAAGCGACCATTATAAATAAAGCTGTGGCAACGGGAAAAGTGATACCACTAGAAGAAGTTTTGGTAAAACCTCAAATTGCAGGAATCATCGATAAAATTTATGTTGAAGAAGGCGCAAAAGTGAATAAGAATGATTTGATAGCAACCGTTAGAGTGGTGCCAAATGTTCAATCGTTAAACAGTGCCATCGGACGGGTTGAAACCATAAAAATTCAACTTAAAAATTCGGAAGTCAATTATTTGAGAAATAAAGCCCTATTCCAAAAAGGGGTGGTTTCTAAATCTGATTTTGAAAAATTTGAATTGCCTTATTTTCAAGCGCAACAAGATCTTAAAAATGCCGAAAGTGATTTAGACATTGTTAAAAAAGGCTCTACCACCGGACTTGGTCAGTTAGCAAATACCAATATTTTAGCCACCATGACAGGAACAATTCTCGAAATTCCTGTTAAAGAAGGTGACCAGGTTATTCAAAGCAACAGCTTTAACGCGGGCACGACCATTGCTTCAATCGCCGACTTAAGCATGATGATTTTTGAAGGTAAAGTTGATGAAGCCGAAGTTGGTAAACTTAAAAAAGATACCGAATTAACAGTAACACTAGGCGCGATTGATAAAAAAGAATTTAAAGCTAAGTTAAATTTTATCGCTCCAAAAGGAACTGAAGAGAACGGAGCGGTGCAATTTAAAATAAAAGCCGACGTAAAATTAGATGACAATTACTTTATTAGAGCTGGTTATAGCGCAAATGCTTCCATTATTTTAGAGCAAAAAGACAGCGTTTTATCTATTAAAGAATCGCTTTTAAAATTCGATAAAAAAACCGAAAAACCCTACATTGAAGTTAAGGTCGGCGACCAAAAATTTGAAAGACGCGACGTTGAACTCGGCATTTCTGATGGCATTAATGTTGAAGTGCTAAAAGGCATTAGCCCTAAAGATGAAATTAAAATATGGAATAAAGCAAAGAAAGACGAAAAGGATAACAATAATGACAACTAGTTAGTCTAGAAAATAGTTTAAAAAAAGTGCTTAGTTTAAGCACTTTTTTTTTTGAATAAAAAATGATTTTTTTCACGATTATTTAAATTTATTTTATCTAATTTTATAGAATTAATTTAAAACTTTAAAAATATGGAGACTAAGTTATTGCATTTAGGCGATTTAAAATTTAATTTAGACGTGTGGTTAAGGGAACTAAAATTTCACAACCAAGAACTCGATTTTTTCGAAAAGAAATTAGAAGAAATTTCAGTTCGTAAATTAGGACACGAAGCCATGATTCCACTTGAAAAATTTCAAAACCAAATTACCAAAGAACGCGATGTGTTAAACAAATTAAAACATCGTATTAAATTTAAAAAGAACCTTTTAGATAACTTATCGGATCTTGAAATTATCGACAAGTCTCATTTGACAAAACAAGTGCGTTTAAGCGAAGAAATTGCAACTTTTAACAAACTTAATGGTGAGTTGAAATTTGAAATGATGACTTATTTCTTAGACTGGCTATAATTTTAAATTCATTCCCAATTCAAGCGTTGCAATATTAATACCACTATTTGGATGCTTTAACTCGGCGTTTGACAAATGACGAAGGCTTGCTCTAATATCAAAATTTAAAATTGTAGTTATTTTAGAAGTAAAACCCAAACCAATATTATCGGCAAAAGCGAAACCTTTTGCCAAGCGTTCGGTTCGTTTGCTTATAATCATTGGGCCTAAGCCTACAAAAATATAAGCGTTTATAGCCTTTGTAATTTTGTGACTCAATTGTAAATTTGTGTTCAAAATATACTCTGTAATGCGTTTGCTCTTTGTGAATTCCGCTCTTTTTGCAAGATAATCGGGTTCACTAGGCTGAATAAAATAAAAATTTAAAAGTTGGTGTTTAGAAAAACCTAAAGTAGGTTCAAATACTAAATCTAAATTAAATGCGCCTTGCCTTAGCGGATAAAACAACTGCAATTTTATAATATTGCTGGTATAACTGTAATCTTTATCATCTAAAAAAAGTCCCCCTTGATTGCCATAACCATAAATAAAGCCCATTTTATCAGGCTGATACCAACATTTTTTTTGCGCTTTTAAAAGGGAAGTATTTAAAAGTGCCAAAAACAAAATAAAGTAAATTAAGAGGAACTTATATAAATTGTTTTGCAATTGTTTCTGCCTTTTTTGTCGTTGTATAATCATAAAATCCCTCGCCCGATTTCACGCCAAGTTTACCAGCCATAACCATATTTACTAAAAGCGGACAAGGTGCATATTTTGGGTTTCCAAAACCAGAATAAAGTACATTTAAAATGGATAAACAAACATCTAAACCAATAAAATCGGCTAATTGCAAAGGACCCATGGGATGAGCCATACCTAATTTCATTACGGTATCAATTTCGTAAACACCCGCCACGCCTTCATAAAGCGAGTAGATTGCTTCGTTTATCATCGGCATCAAAATGCGATTAGCGATAAATCCCGGATAATCATTTACTTTAACTGGAATTTTGCCGAGTTTTTTAGAAACCGCCATAATTTGTTGCGTAACAACATCTGCAGTAGCGTAACCATTAATAATTTCCACCAATTTCATAACAGGAACGGGATTCATAAAATGCATGCCAATAACCTGATTAGGTCGCTTGGTAACCGCAGCAATTTTTGTAATAGAAATGGAGGAAGTATTACTCGCCAAAATGGCCTCAATGGGACTAAATTCGTCTAATTGTTTAAAGATTTTTAGTTTTAAGTCGCCGTTTTCGGTAGCCGCCTCAATTACTAAATCAGCCTTTTCAACACCTTTTTTAAGGTCAATCTGTGTTGTGATATTTGCAAGTGTTTCTGCTTTTTGATTTTGTGTGATAAGTTCTTTTGACAACATTCTGTCAAGGTTTTTAATAATGGTTGTCATGCCTTTTTCAACGGCATCACTATTAATATCAATAAGTTGAACCTGATAACCACTTTGTGCAAAGGTATGTGCAATACCATTTCCCATGGTTCCCGCACCGATAACTGCAATATTTTTCATGTTGTTTATTTTTTAAAACAATCTATAATTTGTTGTGCGACTTTTAATGCCCTTGCACCATCTCTAAATGGTACAATAGGCATAGAATTGGTGTTGATGGCATTTGCAAAGGTTTCGAGTTCTTCTAAAATGGCATTATTTTGTATGATGGTAGGATTTTCAAAATAGATTTGCTTTTTTAAACCTTCGGCATTTTGTAAAATCATCGCAAATTCATCAGGATTTTCGGGAACATCCTGCATCCTTACAACTTCCGATTTTTTTTCGAGAAAATCAACTGAGATGTAAGCATCTTTTTGAAAAAAGCGGGTTTTACGCATATTTTTTAAAGAAATTCTACTCGCTGTTAGATTGGCAACACAACCATTTTCAAATTCAATCCGCGCATTTGCAATATCGGGCGTATCGCTTATCACGGCAACGCCGCTGGCGCTGATGTGTTTAATAACGCTGTTTACAACACTTAAAATAATATCAATATCGTGAATCATTAAATCCAAAATTACGGGTACATCGGTTCCTCGCGGATTAAATTCTGCCAAACGATGGCATTCAATAAACATCGGATTATTGATAAACGTATTTACCGCTTTAAAAGCAGGGTTAAAACGTTCTACATGACCTACTTGTCCTTTTAGGTTGTGTTCTTTTAGCAGAGCCAACAAAGTTTCGGCTTCGGCAACTGTTGTGGTTATGGGTTTTTCTACAAAAATATGTTTTCCGTTTTTAATTGCTTCAACCGCACAATCAAAATGTGAAAGCGTTGGGGTAACAATATCAACAACATCTACTGCTTGAATCAATTCAGAAATACGCTCAAATCTATGATAACCAAACTCTTTGGCAACTTGTGTAGCGTTTTTTGGCAAGGGATCAAAAAAGCCTACCAACTGGTATTTTTTAGATTGATTTAGTAATTTTAAATGGATTTTTCCTAAGTGTCCTGCACCTAATACGCCAATTTTAAGCATCTTTTTTCTTTTAAACAAAAATACTAATCTTTAGGCAGAAAATGCTAATTTTAGGTCTTCAAATTTATGACTTTATTGAAAGACACGCTCAAACATCAAGGACTTAGAAATCAGCTTGTAAAAAGCTTGGTTGTAAAAGGAATTACCGATAAAAAGGTGCTTGACGCGATGGCGTTAATTCCCAGACATTTGTTCATGGATTCAAGTTTTGAGAATTTTGCTTATCAAGATAAAGCATTTCCCATTGGTGCAAATCAAACTATTTCGCAGCCTTATACTGTTGCTTTTCAAACAGAGCAACTCAAGGTAAAAGCACATGATACGATTTTAGAAATTGGCACAGGTTCGGGCTATCAAACCAGTGTTTTGGTAGCTTTAAAGGCAAAAGTTTATACTGTTGAGCGCCAATTAGAGTTGTATAAAAAAGTGACTTTATTTTTGCCAAAACTAGGATACCTTCCTAAAGCCATTCGTTTTGGAGACGGTTATTTAGGTTTGCCTGAATTTGCCCCTTTTGATGGAATTATTGTTACAGCCGGCGCGCCTTTTGTTCCTAAAGAATTGCTCAGTCAGTTAAAAATTGGTGGGCGTTTGGTAATTCCTGTGGGTATTGACACGCAAGTAATGACTTTAATAATAAGAACAGGCAACAAGGATTTTGAAAAACATGAACTCGGTGATTTTAAGTTTGTTCCGATGCTTAAAAAGAAGAATTAATGGCGTTAGGGCATAAAAAAACCGCACCATTGGCGCGGTTAAATTCTTTAAAAGGTGTTGGTTATTTAATAACTTTAACGCTAACAGCGTTTAAACCTTTTTTACCTTCCTTTAATTCGAATTCCACAACATCACCTTCGCTAACATTGTCGATTAAGCCAGAAACATGAACGAAGTATTCTTTTTTTGATTCTTCATCCGTGATAAATCCAAAACCTTTAGATTCATTAAAAAATTTTACGGTACCTTTTTTCATTGAAATATTGATAAGATGTTAAGAGTCAAAGATAATATTATTATGATAAAATACTATTTTTTTATATTAAATATTTTTAAAGATAATATTAGGGGTAAAAATTATGGTTTACCAGCCTAATAGATAGCCAAAAATTAAGGGCGCAACGATGGTGGCATCTGATTCTATAATGAATTTAGGTGAGGTAGTATCTAATTTTCCCCAAGTAATTTTTTCGTTAGGAACCGCACCAGAATAAGAACCGTAGCTTGTTGTTGAATCGCTTATCTGACAAAAATAACTCCAAAAAGGGGTGTCCGTTCGCTCTAAATCTTGATAGAGCATTGGCACAACGCAAATAGGAAAATCGCCTGAAATTCCTCCCCCAATTTGAAAGAAGCCAATACCTTTATCTTCGGCATTTTGCGTGTACCAATCGGCTAAAAACATCATATATTCAATACCTGTTTTCATCGTACTCGGATTTAATTCGCCTTTAACGCAATAAGATGCGAAGATGTTTCCCATAGTAGAATCTTCCCAACCCGGAACAATGATTGGCAGGTTTTTCTCGGCTGCAGCCAACATCCAGCTATTTTTAGGATCAATTTCATAATATTGCTCTAACACGCCCGATAAGAGCATTTTATACATATATTCGTGAGGTAAAAAACGTTGTCCATTATTTTGAGCATCTTTCCAAATTTTAAAAATATGACTTTGTAAACGCCTAAAGGCTTCTTCTTCAGGAATACAAGTGTCGGTAACGCGGTTTAAACCCTTTTCAAGTAAATTCCATTCATCTTGTGGTGTAAAATCGCGGTAATTTGGAACGCGTTTGTAGTGTGAATGTGCCACTAAGTTCATAATATCTTCTTCAAGATTAGCACCAGTGCAAGAAATAATAGCCACTTTATCTTGTCGAATCATTTCGGCTAACGAAATTCCCAGTTCGGCGGTGCTCATAGCGCCACCTAATGAAATTAACATTTTTTTGCCATCTTTTAAATGTTGTTCATAAGCTTGTGCAGCATCAACAATAACGGCAGAATTAAAGTGTTTGTAATGTTTTAAAATAAACTGACTAATGGGTCCTTTATTTGTCATTTTAGTAAAATTTATAGCTTTTAATATTTTATTTGTTGTAACCTAATAGTTTAAACATATCTTCGAACGATTGTTCGTTGCGGTAAACATAATCTACAATATTTCCCTTATCATCCCTGTCTATAATAACATGTTTTGGAGAGGGAATTAAGCAATGTTTTATGCCACCATAACCCGAAATGGCATCTTGATAAGCGCCGGTATGAAAAAAACCAAGATAAAGTGGCTCTTTATCTTCTTTAGAATAGGTCGGTAAAAAAACCTCCTGATTTAAATCTTCGGAGTTGTAATAATCGGAGTGATCACAACTGATGCCACCAATATTTACACGGCTATATTCGTTATCCCATTTATTTATTGGAAGTAGAATAAATTTTTCGTGAATAGACCATGCGTCGGGAATGGTGTTCATCAAACTGTTGTTAATGATATACCATATTTCGGTGTCATTTTGATGTTTTTGTTCTAAAACTTCAAAAATAATTGCGCCACTTTCGCCAACGGTATATTTGCCAAATTCGGTATAAATATTTGGTTCGGGCACTTTAGAGTTGGTGCAGGCTTCTTTGATGTTAATCACAATTTCATTAATCATATACTCGTAATCGTAAGCAAAACCAAGGTTGTTGCGAATAGGGAATCCACCTCCTAAATTAAAAGAATCTAAGGTTTGGCTTTCTTTTTTTAAATCGATATAGGTTTTTAATGCTTTTTGAAATTCTCCCCAATAATAAGGGCTGTCTTTTATGCCAGAATCAACAAAAAAGTGAAGCATTTTAAGTTCTACCTTTTTGTTACCTTTTATATTAGTTTTAAAGAAATTGATGATTTCGTTTTGACGGATGCCAAGTCTTGAGGTGTAATAGGCTGATTGTGGTTCTTCATTAATGGCCATTCGCATACCAATTTTAATGATTTGGTCTTCAGAAACACTCAATAATTTTTCGAGTTCACTTTTGCTATCTAAGACCACAATTATATTAGAAAAACCCATTTTTTGAATGGATACTATCTTTTGAAGATATTCGGTAGTTTTATAACCATTGCAGATAATGATCCGTTTTTTATCAATTTTTTTCTCGCTTAACAGACTTAATATTAAATCAATATCAAATGATGATGAGGTTTCAAGATTGACATTATGTTTAAGCGCTTCGCTTACAACATGTGAAAAGTGATTGCATTTTGTGCAATAACAAAAATTATATTTTCCCTTATAATTTTGTTTTTTTATGGCGCGATTAAATAAATTTCGTGCTTTTTTAATTTGATCTCCAATTTTTGGAAGATAAATAAAGCGAAAAGGCGTGCCATATTTTTTTATAAGATGTTTTAAGGAGATACCGTGAAAGGTAAGGTTGCCATTTTTTAAATCAAATCCTTCTTGTGGAAAATAATAACTTTGGTCAATTAAATCGAAATAAGTGTTTTTCATTTACAGTTTAACAGGTCTCTTTTGTTTAATAGTTTAAATTTTGTAGCGACACTTTTAACAATTTTATTGTTGCAAAAATGGGTCGTAAAGATATTGTTTTTTTAGTTTAAAATTCTAAAAAAAAATGATTTACAAGGCAAGAGAAGTTAACTGATGTTTTGAAAAGAAAATGTGAGGCTATTAGTTTTTAAAGATAAAATAAACGGCTAAAATTAAAAAACAAAATCCGATAAGGTGATTCCATTTAAGGGTTTCGGTTTTAAAAGCGATTAATGTAAACGTTACAAAAACAACTAAGGTTATAACTTCTTGAATTACTTTTAATTGAACTAAAGTAAATGGACCTCCCGTGCCTTTAAAGCCTATGCGGTTGGCAGGAACTTGAAAAAAATATTCAAATAAGGCAATGCCCCAACTGATTAAAACTATTGAAACTAAACCTAATTTGTTAAACCATTTCCATTCAGCAAATTTTAAATGACCATACCATGCTAAAGTCATAAAAGTATTTGAACCTATTAACAATAAGATGGTTAAAAAATATTTCATGAGGTTGTAATCTATTTTTGGCAAATATATTTCAACAATATTAATAGTGTATAAATTTATTTATAAACAGCTATAAACAAACTAATTTTCACAATATTAAATTGACTATTGCCAAAATTAATTCTAAAAGTATTTTAATCATGTTATTGAAAATTAATTAATTAAACTAGTTATTTTAGGGTTTAATGGTTCTGTAATGCTATAAAAAACGTCGATAAATTTTCCGTTTTCATCCACCAAATATTTCTGAAAATTCCATTTTACAGAACTACTCATTACGCCATTCATTTCTTTTTGGGTCAGCCAAGCATACAAAGGATGCTGGTTTTCGCCTTTCACCTCGATTTTTTCGGTCATTAAAAAATCAACGCCATAATTTTTTTCGCAAAAACTTTTAATTTGGGTAGCTGTACCAGATTCTTGCTCGCCAAATTGGTTGCAAGGCAATCCGATGACCACCAGTTTGTCTTTATAAGTTTCGTGCAATTTTTGCAAATCCTTATATTGAGGCGTAAATCCGCACTCAGAAGCCACATTTACAAAAAGGATTTTCTTTCCTTTAAACTGATTCAAATCTATTTTTTCACCAGTTAAACTGTTGATGGTTATATCATACATATTTTTAGGTTTTATTTGAGTTTTTTGTTCTTGCCCACAGTTTGTGAGCATTAAAGTGAAAATTAAAAGCAATGTTGTTATGTTTAATAGTTTCATTTTTTTAAATTTTAAAGGTGACTATTCCGCAATCTAAGTTAAATATTTGGCCTGAGATAGCGCTGGATTTTTGAGAAATTAAAAAATCTGCCAAAGCCACCACATCATTGGTGTTTAAATA
>PFPU01000189.1 GCA_002793215.1 Flavobacteriales bacterium CG_4_10_14_0_2_um_filter_35_18 | reverse complement strand
CCTCTCACCGCTCATCTCTCACCCCTCACCCCTCACCCGCTCCCGTATTTTCCCAAAATCAAAAAATATTTTAAATTTAACAATATAGTTTTTAGTATTTTTGTAAACTGATAACACAAATAAATAGTATGTTTAGTTCACAAAAAGTAAAAACGGATTTGATTTTGCTCATCTATCAGGATGTCAAAACGGTATTTCGTTTAAGTGATATTGCCATGATTGCAGAGGTAATCAATTTTCAATCGCTCAACAAAAAGCTGAATTATCTTGTCCATAAGGGCAGATTATTAAATCCACGGAAGGGAATTTATGCAAAACCTAACTACAACAAAGAAGAGTTAGCTGGTTGTGTCTTCACACCAAGCTATATTTCGTTGGAGTATGTGTTGCAAAAAGCAGGTGTCATTTTCCAGTACGATCCACGCGTCACTTCAGTCAGCTATCTGAGTCGAACTATTGAAGTAGAAAGTATAACCTATTCATTTCGAAAACTTAAAGGTGAATTGTTGGTAAATACAACAGGCATCATCAGGCAAAACAATATGAATATAGCTACCCCTGAGAGGGCATTTTTAGATACCCTTTACCTTAACAAAGATTATTATTTCGACAACCTTAATCCTTTAAATAAAGAAATGATTATTAAACTCTTACCAATCTATCAGTCGGAATCATTTTCCAAAAAAGTTGCAAAACTATTTCGCAATGATTGATATTAATAAACATAGATTCTTTATGGTTCAGATTTTGAAAGAAATATATTCAGATATTGAACTATCAAATTGGTTAGGTTTTAAAGGAGGTTCGGCATTAATGTTCTTTTACGACCTGCCTCGTTTTTCGGTTGATCTTGACTTTAACCTGCTCATGCCGGACAAAGAAGAAGAAGTATATCAAAAAGTACGGTCGATATTGCTTAGATATGGCACTATTGCTGATGAAGCCAAAAAGTTTTTCGGACCGGTAACCGTACTCAATTATGGGTATAACGAACGAAAGTTAAAAGTGGAAATATCAAATCGGAATTTTAATGAACGTTATCAAATTAAGAATCTTCTAGGCATTAACATTAAATCTATGGTTGCCGAGGATATGTTTGCCAATAAGCTCTGCGCACTACTCGACCGCAATGCCATTGCAAACCGTGACATTTTCGATTGCTGGTTTTTTATGCAAAAACAAACGGCTATAAACAAAGAAATTGTCGAAACCAGAATACAAAAACCATTATCAGATTACCTGCTTCAATGCATTGAGCACTTAGAATATAAAACAGACAAAGGATTGCTTGATGGTCTGGGAGAATTAACGGATAATACGATTAAAGAATTTGTCCGCAAAAAACTACGCACCGAAACAATCAACCTCCTGAAGTTCTATAAAGAATTCCCGATTTTGTCCGAATAGAAAGTAGAGTGTAGTTTAGAGGTTTTTCATTTTTCACTTTTCGTTTATAATTTAAATTTTTATGGGAAAAGTCTATTTTAAAGGAGAAAAAGTTATGCTTTTGCGATTGTGAAATTGATGCAGAATTTGTTTCATCAATCAAAGCTTTAAAAACTAAGAACTAAAAGCGATGTGGTAAACTTATCTTACCATGAGCTTATCAAAAGAAACCCTTAAGGGTTATTGATTAATCAAAGTATAAAAAGCAAAAAAGAGAATTTAAACTTCTGTTTTTTGCTTTTTTTTGCAAAATACTTTTCACTTATAACTTTTAGTTTTTAATTTTTTATAACAATTCAAAATTTAAATCAATTTGCTATCTTTGCCCAGTTGCCCCTCTAAAAATCAAAAATAAAAATTAACTAAAAAATCAAATTATGGGGTTGATAGCTGCTTTTAAAGATTATTCCAATTCAAAAGGAAAGCGCTTTGAACGGATTATTCATAACGATTTAAAACCTTCTGATTTAGAGTATCTAAAACACAATATTGTTGATGAAACAAGTAAAGATGTGTATGCTTTTATAGTTAAGCATGTCGATTTATCTATTACAAATGGTTTTATAACTTCAACAACTACTCGATTTAACATCAGCAACCTTCCTTATAATGACTATGAGCAAATTATCAATTTAAAAAAAATTAATGATGCTCGTTTTGTCAATAAATTTTTTGAAGCCATAAATAGTAAATTAGCTTATGGTGGTTTATATATTAACTGTGTTGAAACCTATATAACACGTAGAACGAGGGTTCTCAATAAATTCATTAAACCTTTTAATTGGCTGTATTATTTTGCCGATGTGGTTTTTATGCGCATTTTCCCAAAACTACCAGTTTTCAAAAAAATATATTTTTTCATCACCAAAGGGCGCAACAGGGTGCTTACGCGTGCCGAAGCTTTAGGACGCTTATATTCTTGCGGTTTTGAAGTCGTAGATGAAGAAGTGATTGAAGGCAAACTTTATTTTGTAGCTCGTAAAATTAAAGAACCGGTGTTTGATGAAAATCCGAGTTATGGACTTTTAATTCGCCTAAAACGCATTGGTAAAGACGGAAAGCTTTTTAATGTTTACAAATTGCGTACGATGTATGCTTATGCAGAATATTTACAAGAATACGTCCATCTACATAACGATTTGAAAGAAGGGGGTAAATTTAAAAATGATTTTAGAATTACAACTGAAGGTAAATTTTTTAGAAAATTTTGGTTAGATGAATTGCCAATGCTTATTAATTTAATTAAAGGAAATATGAAGTTGGTAGGTATTCGCCCCTTAAGCGTTCAATATTTTAATTTATACACAGAGGAATTAAAGCAAAAACGCATTCAATGCAAACCGGGTCTAGTACCACCATTTTATGCCGATATGCCTAAAAACCTCGAAGAAATTATGGCCTCTGAATTGCGTTATTTAGAAGCATATAAAAAGCATCCCTTTAAAACCGATGTCAGCTATTTATTTAAAGCTCTTTACAATATCTTTATTAAAGGAGCGCGAAGCAGTTGAGTGTATTCAATAAACTATGTCAAAAATAAAAATAAGAAATCATAACATTCAAAACGCAGCACTCA
>PFPU01000154.1 GCA_002793215.1 Flavobacteriales bacterium CG_4_10_14_0_2_um_filter_35_18 | reverse complement strand
CTTGTTTTGTTGATGCGCCTTAAAGTGTGCTTGCTAACTTAAGCAACTTAATAGCAAGCAAAAAATTTCGAGCAATAGTGCTCACTAACTTATAAAATATTTATATTATGAGTTTACTAATGGTAAAGAAAATTGGGATTATCCCTCTCCTCATTGCCCAAATGCTCCTGAACCATTATACTCTATACATCACGAATAAAACTTTAAACCTTAAAGTAATGAATAAGCTAATTTATATATTTTTCTTTTTTTTAAACACGCAAATATTTGGCCAAGAACTTTTTGAGATAAAAGGTTCCTTAAAAGATATAAACAATAACAATATTGTCTCCGCTGCAATCAAGCTTTTAGATAATAAAGATTTAACCAAAATAAAATATTATGCTATTTCTGATGAAAATGGCGTTTTTAAACTCAATAATGTAGCTAAGGGAGCTTACCAATTAGAAGTTATTTTTTTAGGTTATAAAGATGATAAACGCTTACTTTTTATTAACAAAAACACCAACCTTGATACTATCATACTCCATGAAGAACCAATAGCATTGAACGAAGTTGTTGTAAGCGCTAAAGAAAAAATTATAAAAGTTACTAATGCAGGTATAAAACTGAACGTTCAGGGCACTAATTTGGCGCAAAAAAAAGATGTTCTATCTATTTTAAAATATGCCCCAAATGTAAAAGGCATAGAAATTGCGGGCAGTAGCGCTATCAAAATACTTTTAAATGGCAAAGAAATAAAAATAAAGCCTGAACAGTTTACTTCTTTTTTACAGAGTATAAAACCTAATACTATAAAAAATATTGAAATTACTGATAAAACAGATGCTTCTTATGAAGGAAATATTACTGGGCAAATTAACATCATCACTAAAAAAAGTACAGGCTTTACGGGGTCTTTAGGTAGTAGTGTAGGTTATAACAATCGTTTTTCAGCTACAACAGATGCCAATATTTTTTATAGTGAAAATAAATTTAGGTTTTATACTGAACTCTATAAATCAGACCATAAATCTGATTTTAAAGAAATAGGTGAACAAATTATTGACAATAATCTAACTTATAATATAAAGAGTAAGGGAACATTAAAACGTCAAGAAAGAAACTTTATTCTCGGATTTGATTTTGATATTGACTTAACTAGTTACCTTAGTCTTCTTTACAATTATTCTGGCGATAACGATAAAGATTTTAATATTATTTCTAACCAACTAATAAGAACTACTATCGTTAAAGATTCATCATTAAAGATTGTTAAAGATTTTGACCATATTGATAAAACAAATACTTTTTCTCTTCAATATCAAAAAAACTTGGACAGCTTGGAATCTAATTTAAAATTAAGTGCTGATTATGCAGTAAATAGGTATAAAAATCCGCTGTCTGTAAAAAGTCATTTCTTCTCTAATTCTGTTTTAGTTGATGCCACTGAAACTTTTGAGTCAGATATTACAAATAGCACTATTTTAGGTGTTAAATTAGACTGGAAAAAAAATTGGAAAAAAGGTAATAACTTATCCACAGGAAGTAAATATTCTTTTAATCATAATACTGAAAATTTCAGCTATTTTGATAAAATTAACAATGAGTTTGTATTAAACCAAGAATTTACGAATCATTTTAATTTTAATGAATCTATTTATGCCTTTTACCTCAATTACTACTTTCAATTTAAAAAGACAAGCTTAACAATTGGGAACAGAATGGAATATAATTTGAACCGTTTTGGTATGGATATAAGTGATAAATCGGTTGATAATTTTAAATTACTACCTACCTTAAACTACAACATCCCCCTAAATAAAAATAACACCTTTAATTTTTATCTTGCCAAAAAGATTGATAGACCATCCTATTATAATTATAATTCAACAATTATTAAAAACACTCCAACACAAGCTAGCTCTGGAAATAATTCTTTAAAACCCACCGATATCTATATTTTACAGCTTGGTTATGACTTCAAAGAAAAATATTCACTTTTAGCAAACTACAGTTATCAGAAAAATAATGTCATTTTAACACCTGAATTTGTTGAATCCGAAGGTTATACATTATCACATCCCGTTAATTCTGGTTACAAAAATACAGCTTTCTTAATGTTAAATATCCCAGTTAAATATTTCAAATGGTGGGAAAGCACAAACAAAATAAGCTTCAAATACACTAATTTTTTTACACCACTTATCTTGCCAAAACAGAATTTCGAATCGACTTTTGCCACCATCAATTCTTATCACACATTTAATATCACACAATATGTTGTGATTGATTTAAACTTTTCTTATAAGACTAAGTATAAAAATTTATATTATAAATATGCTGACAATTTTACTTCTGATATTACTTTTTCAACGCCTATTTTTAAAAAGAAATTTCAATTTTATTTTTATATAAGTGATTTATTTAACACCGAAAGAAGCATTTTAAAATATCACTTTAATACCATTTTTAAAAATTTAAATAACAAAGACAATTCACGTGGTATCTTTTTAGCTCTTAATTACAATTTCAGTATTGGGAAAGAGGTTGATATTAGTATAATAGAGTCTAATATTAAAGATGAAAAAAGCAGAACCAAACATTAAATACCGCGTGGATGCCAAGAAAATTCCCTTTTTTCTTTCAATTAGACGGTATGGATTGTGGGCATCCTTGCTTGAAGATGATAGCTGAATTTTATGGCAAAACTATTGAATTACAACTATTGAGAGATTATTCATATTTTGTTAAAGATGGTGTCAGTTTACTGGGTATATCACAAGTAGCCAATAAATTAAACACGACGAGTAATAAACAGTATACTGTAGAATGTTCAAATGGCAGTAACGGCTGGACTAAAGTTTGTGATGGCAAGCTTTCGTGTGCTAGCCTAATTAATGACTGTTTAAATCAAGGTGGATGTGCTACAATTTGTAATAAGCAAATGACCTATGTCCCTCAAACGAGTACTTTTTATTTAATAAATTAACCTTTTTCTTATCCGCAAACAATCTTTTCAACACAAAAACATTTAGAAATTACAGCATCTCAGACATTAATGTTTCTAAAACAGCCTATCGTTTACTTCCAAGATATGTGTTGTTAAAATTGGAATACCGGTTTTAATTCTTTTAAAAAGAATCCTAAAGTTTTGTTGCCACGCTTAGGGTTTTTTAATCTCGAAAGCAGGCTCCTTTTTTAAAAATTGTAGC
>PFPU01000105.1 GCA_002793215.1 Flavobacteriales bacterium CG_4_10_14_0_2_um_filter_35_18 | reverse complement strand
ATAAAGCTTGTACTCATTTCTAGTTCTTTAAAAATGCTCAAGGCGCTTTGCAAAATAACTTGAGCGGTTTGATTTGGCTCGCAAATGATGTTCTTTTTACCGCGAAACAGACCGTTAAAAGCGGCAGTTGGTCCCGAAAATTCTGTTCCCGCAATGGGATGGGCCGCTACAAAATTAAAACGTTTTGGATGGTGTTTTACCGCCTCACAAATGCTCGTTTTTACCGAGCCAACATCAAAAACCAAAGCCTGTTCATCAATCAAATCTAGGATTTTTAAAGTGAGTTCAGGTGCTACATTAACGGGAACGGCGATGATAATTATTTGCGCGTCTACCGCCTCTTTGAGGCTTCCTATTTCATCGATAATTCCAAGTTCAAGTGCTTTTTGAGCGTGCGCTTTATTAGGGTCAACCCCTATAAAGCACCTATTTTTTTGCTTTAACGAAAGCGCCATAGAACCCCCAATCAATCCAAGTCCAAAAACGACAATTTTTTCCATCTTATTTAAGTCTGCTTAAAACGCTTTTAAGAAGCGTTTCTGTTTCACAAAGTGAGATTCTGATATAGCTAGCCCCTTGACTTCCGAAAATAAATCCCGGAGTTACAAAGACGTTTTTTTGGTACAATAAATAATCTGAAACGGCTTCACCATTGGTGTTGTCGGGAACTTTACCCCACACAAATAATCCGGCGGTATCTTTTTGATAAGTACAATTTAAGGCATCCATAATTTTCCAAACAAGGAGTCGCCGTTTGGCATAAACCGCATTTAAATCGGCAAACCATTGTGCATCAGATTGTAAAGCGGCGATGGCGCTTTTTTGAATGCCGAAATACATACCCGAATCCATATTACTTTTTACCTGCAAAACGGCATCAATAAAGGGCTTACTTCCTAACACCATTCCCACACGCCAACCCGGCATGTTAAAAGTTTTACTCAAAGAATTTAATTCTAAAGCCACCGCTTTAGCATGGGGAAAGCTAAGAATGCTCATCGGATGATCGTTTAAAATAAAGCTATAAGGATTGTCGTTTACCAATAAAATCTGGTGTTTTTTTGCAAATTTTATCAAGTTTATAAAGAGTGCTTCTGTGGCAAGGCTTCCCGTTGGCATGTGTGGATAATTTATCCACATCATTTTAACTTTTGACAAATCTTGTCGCTCTAACGCCGCTAAATCAGGATGCCAATGATGCGCTTCATTAAGCTCATAAAAAACAGGTTCGGCATTTAGCAAACGCGTAGCAGAAGTGTAAGTTGGGTAACCGGGATTTGGAATTAGCACTTGATCACCGGCGTTTAAAAATGCCAATGAAACAAGCATCACCCCTTCTTTAGAACCCATAAGTGGTAAGATTTCGGCTTGCGGATTGAGCGCTACTTTAAATTTAGATTGATAAAATGCTGCCATCGCTTGCCTTAATTCGGGCAAACCTTGATAGCTTTGATACTGATTGGCATGCGGCAATAATGACGCGCTTTTAAGCGTGTTTAGGGTATTTTTTGAGGGATTTAAATCGGGGCTACCTATGGCAATATTGATTATTGCTTTACCACTTTGCTCTAAATCTCTAATTTCTCTTAATTTTTTTGAGAAATAATATTCGGTTACGCCTAAAAGTCGGCTCGATGGGGTGATCATAGTGTTTTAAATTGTTGGTATTCTCCCAATATTTTTAAATGCGTTACTTCATGACTTAATTCTTCCAAAGCATTTCGATAATTTTGATAAGAATCAAACACAACATCCGCAAAAAAAGCATATTCAAAAGGGGTCTCAATAATGGGCATCGATTGAATTTTTGACAAGTTTAACTGGTGACTTGCAATAATGAGCAAGGCCTTACTCAAGCTACCGGGCTGGTGTTTTGTAATAAATTTTAAAGAGGCTTTATTGATGTTTTTAACAAGGTATTTTGGATTGGCGTGATTTTGTAACACAAAAAAACGCGTGGCATTGTTTTTTATGGTTTGAATGCTGTGTGCTAAAATGGCTAAGTCAAAAATTTCGGCCGCGGCTAAACTAGCCACCGCAGCGGTGTGTTTTAATTTTTTTGTGTGAATGCGCTGTGCTGCAATGGCGGTATCGGAATCTTCAACCAATTTTATATGTGGATATTGTTTAAAAAATTCACGCGTTTGCAACAAAGCCATAGGGTGCGAATAAACCGTTTTAATAGACTCAATTGGTTGATTTGGCAAAGCCATCAAGTTTTGCTGAATGTTGATGTAAACTTCGCCCACAATATTAAGGGCGTTATTATCGATGATGGCAAAATTTGGAATGATGGCTCCGGCAATAGAATTTTCGATAGCCATTACGGCAAATTGAGCCGTGTTGGTATGCAAACAATTGGGAATGTCATGAAAGTTTTTGCAACTTACCAATTCAAAAGGTGTTTTAAAAAACTTTTGGGCGGCTTCGTAATGAAACGAGCCTAAAATTCCTTGAATGGCGACTTTATTTAAATTTTTATCCATCTTTTTAGTCAAAAAAAAAGCCCCGTTTTACGAGGCTTTATATTTTTATAATGTTTTCAATTAAACACACAAATAGCCCCCTTTGTTATTTTAAAATAATAATAAAACCAAAAGTTAGCAAGTGTAAACTGAATATTTTTCATGTTGTTCAATAATATTTGGCAAATCTAAAAATTAAAATGTCAAATCCAATTTTTTATAAAGAAAATTTTACTGAAAATTTAAAAATTATCCAAAATTCTCAATAATTCGGTCTTTATCATATCAAAATTTTTAAACGCAATAAAATGAGAGCCTCCTTTTATGGTGATTAAATTTAGCTTGTCGGATGGCATTTGAGCCTTAATAAAGCGTGCATTGGCAAAAGGCACAATGTTATCTTTATCGCCGTGATAATAGGTTATTGGGGTTGAAATGTGAATCCAATCAGGGCGCATGAGTTCTAATTCATTGGCATGGGTTAGCTTTTCATCTTCGGCTACTTTAAAAATTTCTGGAATCATCCAACGCGTTAATTTCCATTCAGCCAATTTTCCGAGGGCAAAATATTTTTCATCCTTTGGCGAAATTGCCGGAGCAATTAAAACCACATGTTTTACCAGCTCAGGATTGCTCATTGCCATTTTAACTACAATGGGGCCACCATAAGACCATCCGATAAGTGTCACTTTTTTAATTTTATTTTCTGAGAGAATTTGAACGATACTTTGTGCCTGAGTAGTGATAGCCGTTGTTGCATGGCCATAGTCAGAATAGCCGTAACCCAAACGGTCAACCGAGATAAGATTTGCTTTTTTGTT
>PFPU01000080.1 GCA_002793215.1 Flavobacteriales bacterium CG_4_10_14_0_2_um_filter_35_18 | reverse complement strand
ACTGTAAATTTAAACAGATGAATTGTAAATACTTCGTTATTTATCCAAATTATTGTAATTTAGAGCGAACTTTTAAAATCATTATTTTATCTTACCTTATCATATTGTTATGAAAAATTTCTTCAGTTTACTTTTAATTAAGGTTTGCTTAAAACATATAAAAATACTAATAAACAGTGAATTAGATTGATTTTTATTTGGATAAATATAGGATTCTTTATTTTTATGGTTAAAGATTTGTACTTATGTTCAATTATACGACCCAAAATCAATTAGACATTTTTAACTTCAAAATAGAATATAAAAGCAAATTGGATACCAATAATAGATGGTTAAAAATGGCGAAACTCCTTGATTGGGATAAGTTTGCGGTAATTTATGGAGAGAACATTAGCCCGTCAATAACCCTAAAGGTTTTGACACCAGTATATCATTATAACTTTAATTATCAAATATATATAAGTAAAAATAATTGAAGGACCATTGCCTATGTACCTATCAATTTTCCGACAGATTTAAGTTTGCCAAATGATAATATGAAAGTAAAAATTGTAATAAACCTGATTAACAAAATCAATTAATTCTCACAACTCTTACACCTTTGCATTAGAATTTATGGCAATATTTTTATAAGACTTTAACGATACAGAACCATCTTCTTTTTTTCAGAATAGGAATCAGTTATCAACTTATAAAAATAAACTCCTGATGCTTGCTTTTCAGCATTCCATTGAAATGAATAACTTCCTGTAGCTAAATTTTCATTTATTAACTCATCAATTTCCTGTCCTAATACATTAAATATTTTTAATGATACATTTCCTGAAATTGGCATTGAAAAGGAAATTGTAGTTGTTTGATTAAATGGATTGGGATAGTTTTTTAATTGAAATGTCTTATTAATATTATTTTCAAATGCCTCAGATGACAATGGGGTATCACTCAGAGAAAGTCTGTAAACTTCGGCTGAGATTACACTGTTTGCAAATTTCCAATAAGCAGCAAAATAATATGAACTATTAACTGCCAGCGCATAAGGAGAAAGAATTTTGTTGCCTATACCAATTGTCTCTGTAGTTAATTCACTCCAGCTTGTTCCATTGTTATTGGAAGAATAATATCTTGTATCGCTTGTTAAAAAACCACTGAAGGATGAAATTAATTGTGTACCGTTTGTTGCAATACTTATCGGTGTATAAAATGAACCAGGCAAATAATTATTTTCCCACGTGTTTGTAGACAAATTATATTTGTAAATCCCAGCAAACCCTGCAAAACCCCAAATATCATTATTTATTTTATAAACCCTTGCTATACTGGTTGTGCTGTTTTTAAGTGTCCAATTAAGTCCAGCATCTGTTGATAGAATAGCTCCAACTCCTTCCAAAACTGCAAGGTATGTATTTCCTGAAGCAGCAAAACTTAATATCGATGATGTACCGGTATAATTAATAACTGTTTCAACCCAGGTACTGCCACCATCTGTTGATTTGTAAATTGATCTTCTGTTCGTTAATGCAAAAAGATTATTTCCATCTGAAGCCAAACTCAATACTGCTCCATTATTAGGGCCACGGTCAATTATTGATTTTTCAGACCATGTAATGCCATCATCTGTTGAAGCGTAAATAAAATAGTCATTAGGTCCTCCCAGTAAATCTGTTACAGCTAAAACAGTGTTACCAAAACTTAGTATATGATAAACATTATCATCAGGAAAAGAAGATGTGATATCTGACCAGCTTGTTCCGTTGTCACTAGATCTTAGCGTTTGATAACTGCCGTTGGAAAAACCAACTTGAAATAATACATTTTTATGTGAATATAATACACCAAAATTACCCCAGACACTATTTGAATATACTTTCTCCCATTGAGAGAAAGCATTTTGTGCGATAAAAAAAATACATAGTAATGTACTGATTAAAAATAAAGTGTTATTCTTAGGTTTCATAACTTATTATTTTGGGTGGGTTCTAAAAATTATTTTTTAAGTTTTTGATTTAGAAAAAAACAGTAGGACCCTTAACTGCCTTTTATAAATCGGGTAAAGTGCTACAAAAAAAATTGTTTGTTTTGTAGCAATAATTTTGTTTTATAATTTATCTATCTTATTTACAGGTATTCAATAGCATTGGGCTGGTTCTATCTGTGTTGTTTCCATCGACTTATTGTCCATAGTTATTTCTGCTACCACCCATACAATATTATCGGTGGATAAGTTAAGGGAGTGGGACGCTCCTACTGAAATGTTTTGGGCGTGTGCGATAACTGTTGGTAAGCCCATAAAACCAAGTGTTGTCATGGCAACACAAAGATGTTTGAAGTTTTTTTTCATGGTTATTGTTTTTTAGTCAATCACATTCATTATTATTCGTATCGTTTTTTTATAATTCATCAATTCTAAAGTTAATTACCTAGGAAAAGATGAATAGATTTTTTATTTAGTTGGGTCAAATTTCCCGAACCATAGGCTGTTTCCCCAACGTTCACTACCGCTAAAGCCACCTTTACGCTGACGAGCAACATAAACGGTTTGTTTACCACTATTGATACTGAAGTGAGGAGAATTTTTTCCTTTTCCATTGTCTTCTAAATCAAGGTATAGGAAATAATTTTTTCCTCCAAAAGTGGTAAAATCTGTAATTGAGCCTGAAGCCAAGTCGATTTTACCAAATTTACCTTGATATAAAGGCGTGTTAACACAAGTTGTGGTGTTTGTTTCTGTATTATTTATATAATTGGTTGATGTTTCAGAAGAACAATCAACATCAATATCCTGAACTAAAAATACATTCCAAAATAAATCTTTTCCGTTTGGAGCCTCATAAAGATCAAATTCAGAAGGAAATGATTTTGCACCTCCTGCTCCACCTAACAAGCCGGCTGGTTTTGCTGTATTTTCAATACCGTAATAACGTTTAAATTCGCCTGCTTTACCAAATTGAAACATTAACAAATCTTTGTAAACTCTACCTTTAACAGCGCCTATGTTATCAATTTTAAAGTCTTGACCTGAGATAAAAATATCGCCTGAAGAAGTAATGTTTACACCATTTAGGATAAATTTTTTGCCGTCAAATTCTCTTAATTTTTTCTGAGCGGCAGGCTTAATTCCTTTTAAATTAATATCTTCTATTGAAACAGCAGAAACAAAATCAGCCTTACCACCACTAATTTTAGCAACTTGTAAATATTCAAATTTCATGGTTTCTAAGGTTGTAAGTCTTGTTTCAGGATTTCTATCACCAGGCATGGCATCATTGTTAATACTAAAAGGAGATTTGGTATAGTTTTTTTCAGGTTTGTTGATATTTCCAGCACCGTAGAAATACACATCACCTCCAACTGCATAAGCATCAAAAATCGCCCATTCATTACATTTACTGTTAAAGTTAAAACGCTCTTTTACGTTTCCTGCTTCGTCAATTCTAATGTAAGTTAAGTTGTTTGGATTGGGGTCGGCCAGTTTACCCAAACCTTGTGCGCTAAAGGGGGCAAAAATCATTACCCATTCATCAGTGTCTTCTAATTCCTTAGATATTAATAGTGATTGAGGATGATCAAATTTAATAGGCGTTTTTTTTATAATATTCAAGTCTTTATCAATGTGCATTAACAAGTATTCCCGTCCAGCTTCTTTATACATACTAATTACACCTTTGTTTACCAATGCACAAACCAATAATTCTCCTTTGTCAGCAATGTCTTTGTGGGCGGTATAAAATAATTTTCGTTTTTTATCGTCACCGTCTTCACCAATTTCTTTTGGTTTTTCTTTGTCTAATAATTTTTTAGTGGTTTCATATCCACCTTTCCACCAGTTCCATTGGTTGATGTATAAAGTTTTACGTAAAACCAATTTACCCATCATGTTTGAGCTGGCTGTTACGCCAATTATTTCTTGATAATCACCCTTGTAGGTTTTATTTTTTGAACGAGACCTAATTTTTCGTTCGGCTTCTTTAAAATTGTTTAATAAATTAAACTCGTAGTCGAATTGGTATACTTCATATTCAACTTTTCGGTTGTTATCTTTGGTTACAAAAACCATATCAAATTGCTGTTTAGTGTCGTCAACAACAACATTGCCTAAATAACCTTTGTTTTTTGATTTTCCTGTTAGTTCTACTATTTTTTCTTGTGCAATTTGTGCGGTTGCACTAAATGCTATTCCTAAACAAAGTAGTCCGTTTATTATTTTTTTGTTCATTTATTGTGTTTATAATTTACAAATTGTTTCCTAACAAAAATCTAACTTATCAAAATAAATTTCAATACGGCATTTGCCCTATTTTTTTAAAATTTAAATATCTTTCTTTCAACATATTAATTAAAAGTCTACATTTTATTATGGACTTTCAGTTTTTTTATAACTATTTTCGGTAAGTTCGTAAGTTGGAAGTTGGAAGATGGAAGTTCATCTATTTACTAGATAATATTATGCTTCATCGCTTTTTGTACTGCCTCCATTTTGTTGTGAACTTGCAGTTTTTTGTAGATGTTTTCGATGTGTTTACGAACAGTTGGAGGAGAAATAAATAAATTATCTGCTATGAGTTGATAATTCAACCCTTTTGCCAAATGATCTAGAATTTCAGTTTCTCTTTTGGAAAGCGAAATCTCTTCTGCTTGAATTTTATCTTTGGTTAATTTTTCTGGAAAACGAAGCAGATTCAACGTTTTTAATGCCACAGAAGGCGTCATTGCAGCACCACCTTCTAGTACTTGTAAAATACCATTATGAAGTTCTTCAGGGTTGGTTTCTTTTAACAAATAACCATCGGCACCTGCTTTTATTGAATTTAAAATATTGTCGTCATCATCAAATACAGTAAGCATAACTATTTTTATTTGAGGAAACCTATTTTTAATGAGCGTTGTAGCTTTTATCCCACCCATTTCAGGCATTTGAATGTCCATCAAAATTATATCAATAGTATGGTCATCTTCTAATTTTCCAATGAGTTCTGCTCCATTTTTTGCTCTGTACTTAAATTTAAAATCATCAAAAAAAGAAAGTTTTTCTTCTATGGATTTTGCTATGAAGACATTGTCTTCGGCTAACGCTATTTTTATAGTCATCTTTTCTTTTTTTTGACAAATTTATAGGGAAAAAAGCAGTATTCTTATACGGCATTTGTCTTATTTATGGGTATAGATAAAATAATGGTTGTTCCTTTTTCTGGTGTCGAATCAATTTGAAATTGTGCATGAATTGCAATTGCTCTATTTTTCATGTTTTCTAATCCACTTCCTAACGTAACTTCATTTACATGAAAACCTATACCATCGTCTTGTATTTTTAATTGAAGTTTATTGTTTAGTTCTTCTAAGCTAATGTTGAGGGTTGTAGCTGCTGAATACTTTATTGCATTGTTAATGGCTTCTTGAACTACTCTATAAATATTTATTCCCTGTATGGCGTTGAAATGAATGTTGTTATTTACCTCGGCATGAAAAATAAATGAAATATTTTCTTTGGCTATTTTAGCCGATTCGATGTAATTCAACAATCGAGATTTTAAATCATCAAAGCTTATTTCATCCTTGTTTAAAGCCCATATTGTATCTCTGAGTTGTGTAATAGTGGTTCTGCTAAAATTAGAAATACCATTGAGTTTTTCCTTTAATTTTTCATCAGCAGTTTTAAGTAAATAACCTATATTATCAACTGAAGAAATTATAAAAGTAAGCTGAGAACCAATGTTATCGTGCAAATCTTTCGATATTCTAGTGCGTTCTTCATACAATTCGTTTTGCAAGATAACTTTTGCTAGTTCGTCTTTCAATCGATTTTCTTCAATCAATTTTTGTTGTTTAAATTTTTGTTGTTGATAAATGTATCGTCCTAAAATTAAAAGAAAAACCAATACCAATCCTAACCCTATTAAAGTATAATTCCCTTGTTTTACACGCAATTGTTCTTTGGTAATCTTTATTTCTTGTTCGGCAAGTTGTTTTTCTTTCTTTTCTGTTTCAAATTGAACTTCTAATTGTGCTATGACTTTATTTGTAGTCATATTTAACATCGAATCTTTAAGGGTTTGCTGAATTTTTAAAAATTTAATGGTATTGACAAAATCGCCTATTTTTTCGTAAGATTTTGATGCAAATTCTGCAGCATACTGACCTGCTTGAAGATACTTGTTTTCAATGGCTAAATGGTAACAATCGGTAAACCAGCTTAAAGCTTCTTTGTAATTTTCTTGAGCAAAATAAAAATCACCATAAAGTGCCAAACATTCAACAATACCATAAATATCTTTTCTATTTTTTCTTATAAAATAAGATTCATCTAAGTATTCTTTAGCTTTTTTAAAGTCCTTTTTAATTAGATAAGCTCCCGAAAGATGCCCTAAAGCAAATGGAATCCCAATACTATCACTTTGATTTCGTTTTAAATCGAGTGCCAAATTGTAGTAATAGATGGCACTATCCGTGTTTCCAGAAACTTCTTGAATAATTCCGTAATTGTCATATACTGGATTTAAGTCAACGAAATCATTTTTTTCTTTTAATAATTTTATCCCTTTTTGCATATAAAATTTAGCTTTTTTGATGTCTCTACGGTACATCGAAAAACCCAAATCGCCATAAGTTCTTCCAGCCTTTAATTTATTTTCAATACTTTCATAAATTTTAATAGCTTGTAAGTTGTAGGTTAGCCGTTTGTCATATTTGCCTAAAAAAGCATAAATAAGTGCTAATTGATTGCTAATATCAGCTTCAAATTCTGGATGATTTATTTTTTTTGCTTCACTTAAAGTCGTTAAAAACAACTTTTCGGCTTTGGTGGTATTAGCAATTATTTTATCGTAAGGTATGGCTAAAATTGTTTTTATTTGTTTTTCATCAGATAAATTAACTATGGATTGTTCTACACTATCAATATAGTTAGTTTGAGAAAATAGTTGACAAGAAAAGATAATAAAAAAAAGAAAGCTAATTTTCCTCATTTAAAAACTAAAAAGCCGATTTAAACTGTTCTAAAAAATATTTTTTTGTTTTGATTTAGAAAAAACAGTAGAACCCTTAACTGACTCTAATAAATCGCTATAAAACTACAAAATATAATTTATATTGTATTAATAATTTAGTTTTATTACCTATCTATCAGTTATTTATTTAATAAATAATTAAGCTATATTACTTGTTCGTTGCAGAATAAGTTGTAACTTAAGGCGTCGGTCGTATCACCCGTTTTTTGAAAGTTGAGATTCATTTCTGTCAAATAAATTGCCATGTAGCATACTGTTAATAACCCAACTGCCAAAAATGTCCTAAATATATTATTCATATTTAAAAATAATCAAACCGATTAGAACGGTAGTCTGGGTTATCTATAACCCCAGGTTCGTTTTACTGATTGAGCAGATTGTTTTTTGAATCAAATGTGTGAAGCTTTCATTAGAACCGCAATTTATACTTACCGAACTGTAAATTTAAACAGATGAATTGTAAATACTTCGTTATTTATCCAAATTATTGTAATTTAGAGCGAACTTTTAAAATCATTATTTTATCTAACCTTATCATATTGTTATGAAAAATTTCTTCAGTTTACTTTTAATTTTAATTTTAGGCGGTGCAGCCTATTCTCAAGACTATTATTACGGTTCTCAAGGACCTTTTGATGCAAACATTCCTAGTCCCGAAGCCTTTTTGGGATATCCAATTGGCGCTTATAATACGCGTCACGACAAAGTGGTAGCTTATTTTAAAACGCTTGCTTCCTTATCCGATAAGGCCACACTAACCGTTTATGGAGAAACACACGAACACCGCGAATTGGTGATTTTAAATATTTCGAATGCCGGTAATATTAAAAATTTAGAAGCCATCCGTCAAGAGCATTTAAAATTAATTGATGTCAATAAGCCTCTTGGCGCAGTTGCAAACTTACCCATTTTTATAAACTTAGCTTATAATGTGCATGGCAATGAGGCTTCGAGTACCGAAGCGGCGATGCTAACTGCCTATACGCTAGTTGCTTCGCAAAATAGTGCGGTAACAACTTATTTAGATAACGCAGTTATTTTTATAGACCCAACTATCAATCCTGATGGAAGAGATCGATTTGCCACCTGGTCTAACACCCGACGCAGTTTAAAACCCAATGCCGATAAATATGATATGGAACACAATGAAGATTGGCCTGGAGGCAGAACCAACCATTATTGGTTTGATTTAAATCGCGATTGGTTGCTTGCCGTAAACCCCGAAAGTCAAGGAAAACTAAAATGGTATCATCAATGGTATCCAAATGTGGTAACCGATTTTCATGAAATGGGAACCAACAGTTCTTATTTTTTTGAACCTATGAAAGCCATCGCTTCTAAAAACCCCATTATGCCCATTGAGAATTACACCACTCTAAATGAGCTATTTGCCAAACAATTTTCGGAAGATTTAAATAAAATTGGCTCTTTTTATTTTACTAAAGAAGCTTTTGACGGCACTTATCCGGGTTATGGTTCATCTTATCCCGATTTACAAGGTGCTTTAGCGCTCCTTTTTGAACAAGCCAGCTCAAGAGGTAATATACAGGAAACGGATATGGGCAAAATTGAATTCAAATTTACCATCCGAAATCACTATGTTTCTAGTTTTGCAACTATAAAAGCCGCACTTGCCAACAAAGATTACCTTATGAATTACGAACACCGCTTTTTTACTTCGGCTTTAGCAAATGCCGATAAAGACCCTGTAAAAGCTTATATTTTTGGCGATAATTACGATAAAAATCGCACAAAATATTTCATTGATTTACTCTTACAACACAAAATTAAAGTGTATAAGCTCAGTGAATCAACCAAAATAAATAACAAATCTTTTAATATTGGTGCCAGTTATATTGTACCAACCAAACAGCCACAATACCGCATGGTGCAAACAATGTTTGAAACATATAATTCTTATAGAGACAGTGTTTACTATGATGCCTCGGCATGGTCTATGGCAAATTTTTACAATATGACTTATGAAAAAATTATTGCCAAATTTAAAATGGGTGACTTAGTAACTTTGGATAATAATGTGACTACTGCCGAACCATTTAACAAATCGGATTATGCTTATTTAATTTCTTGGAATGATTACAATGCACCCGCCCTTCTCTATTTTTTACAAAAAAATAAGGTGAAACTTAAAGCAGCCTTTAAGCCTTTTAGCATCAATACAAATAATAAAGTAACTCATTTTGACAGAGGTACTTTACTCATTCCTATGAGTTTACAAAACCTAAAATCGGATGAGGTGTATAAATTGCTTCAAACCGCCTCAAAAAACTTTAATGTGCCCATATTTGATGTAAATACAGGCTACAGTGCCGAAGGAATTGACTTGGGAAGTGGCAATTTTAGAACCTTAAAAATGCCAAAAGCCTTGATGTTTGTTGGCGATGGCGTTTCTTCTAGTGAAGCTGGCGAAGTTTGGCATTTGTTTGACACAAAAATAGCTATGCCACTTACCAAAGCACCATTAACAATTTTTAACCGCATTGATTTAAACCGTTACAACACCTTAATTATGGTATCTGGTAGTTATAACCAATTAGATAAAATTCAGCAGGACAAATTAAAATCTTGGGTAAGTGCCGGCAATACTTTAATCACCATAAAACAAGCTAGTGCTTGGGTCATTGACAAAAAACTGGTTGAGGAATCACTCATTAAAAAGGATACTACCAAAAAAGATATTGTGCGATTAGATTATGGTGATGCCCAAGAAAATATTGGAAAAGAGGAAGTTGGTGGTGCTATTTTTGAAGTCAATTTGGACCTTACCCATCCCCTAGCTTTTGGATATCACCAAAAAACAATTCCTGTTTATAGGAATGGAAATGTGTGGTTAAGTCCGAGCAAGAATGCCTATGCAACGGTTGCTAAATATACCAATAACCCACTGATTGATGGATTTATAACTAAAAATAATCTTGATAACTTTTTAAAAAAATCAGCTTCTTTAATGGTAAGTGCTGTTGGCAGCGGTCGTGTGGTTATGTTTGCCGATAATCCTAATTTTAGAGGTGCTTGGTTTGGAACTAATAAATTATTTTTTAATGCTTTATTTTTTGGATCAGAAATTAGTGTTCCAAAAGAAACTAATTAATGGTTGTAACAAAAAAGGCCTTTTGGCTACCAATAAGCAACGAACTAAACCGTGGTTAAAGACTTAGAGCAAAGATTTACCGAAGATTTAGAGAAAAATCAGAACATTATTCACAAGGTTTGTAGAGCTTACACTACCAGTGATGATGCTCATAAAGATTTATTTCAAGAAATCACCATCCAATTATGGCGGGCCTATCCTAATTTTAGAGGCGATGCTAAATTTAGTACATGGACCTATCGGGTGGCATTAAATACGGCCATTTCGTTATATCGAAAATCGAAGCGGCTTATAGCAACTTCCGAAATTAATGACCATTTAAATGAACTGGAATTTAAAGAATATGACACTACTAAAGAGGAGCAAATTGATTCGTTATATCACGCCATAAGACAGTTATCTGATATTGAAAAAGCCTTGTGCCTTTTGTATTTAGATGATAAATCTTATAAAGAAATTGCCGAAACACTCGGTATAACCGAAGTTAATGCACGTGTAAAAATGAATCGCACAAAACTAAAATTAAAGGAATTATTAAACGTATAGTTTATGACACAAATTGATAAATTTAAGGATATTTGGAAAAATCAAGAGGCTGATACTATTAAATATAGCAGTGATGATATTCAAAAAATGATTCATAAAAAATCGTCATCTATTGTAAAATGGCTATTTTATATCAGCCTAATGGAATTTTGCTTTTGGATTTTAATTTCATTTGCTTTAGATGCCGACTGGAATCACATTAAAAGCCTTGGATTGTATAATTTCATATCCGTTTTAAATGTTATTAACTATATCATTATCATTACATTTATATACTTTTTTTACAAAAATTACAAAAATATCTCAGCGTCAAGCACCACCCAAAAGTTGATGGAAGACATTTTAAAAACGCGTAAAACGGTCTATTTTTATGTATTATATAATGTTACCATGCTTGTATTTGGGTTTGCCGTAATATTGTATTATATATTTACAAGTGAAGACTTTATAAACAAATTAGAAACCACGCGTCCAGATTCAGACTTGAGTATGAGTTTAACCATTGCGGTGATTATTTCTGTCGTAATAATTTTAGTAGTAGTGGGTATTTTATTGTTATTTTACCGATTAATTTATGGTATTTTATTAAAACGCTTAATAACAAACTACAAGGAACTTTTAAAGAATTAAATCAAGTGCGCCTTTACCTACCCTAACAATGGTAAAAGGTTCGGTAGTCAAATCTATTACAGTAGATGGAATGTTAGCGCCATAGCCCCCATCAATAACCATATCAACGCGATTTTGCCATTTTTCAAAAATCAATTCCGGATCGGTGGTGTATTCAATAACCGCATCTTCATCATAGATAGAGGTTGAAACAATGGGATTGCCAAGCATTTCTACAATTTTTCGAATAATGTTATTGTCGGGCACTCTAATTCCGACGGTTTTTTTATTTTTAAAAAGCTTAGGCAAGGCATTATTGCCAAATAAAATAAAGGTATAAGGACCAGGTAATGCCTTGTTTAAGAGCTTATAAGTCGCCGTGTCTATTTGTTTTACAAAATCGGATAAATGGCTCAAATCATTGCAAATAAACGAAAAATTAGCCTTTTCAAGTTTAACACCTTTAATGCGCGCCACTTTTTCGAGTGCCTTTTTATTGGTAATATCGCAACCCAAACCATAAACAGTATCCGTTGGATAGATAATCAGACCCCCATTTTTCAAAACCTCCACCACTTTTTCCAGTTCATTTTGATTTGGATTTTGAGGGTATATTTTTAATAATTTAGACACGTCTGCTTTTTAGAATTCAAAATTTGTTAGCTGTTATCTGTTTATGATCTTATTGCTTTTGTGATTCATAATTCATAATTCGTTATTTATTATCAATCATTCTAAAACCTTCGCCGTGTATATTGATAATTTCAACTTTTGGGTCGTCTTTTAAATATTTGCGCAATTTGGCAATATAAACATCCATACTTCTAGAAGTGAAATAATTATCATCCCGCCAAATTTTAGTTAAGGCCAATTCTCTAGGCATTAAATCATTCATGTGCATCGCCAAAAGTTTTAGCAATTTATTTTCTTTTGGTGATAGTTTATAAATTGTATTACCTATCACTAATTGTCTCAACTTAGAATTCAGATTAAAAGCGCCAATTTTAAAGTCAAATTTTTCTTCTTCGGTACTTTTATCCGAATCTTTGCGTTGCAAAATTGCTCTTACTTTATAAAGCAATACCTCCGAATCAAAAGGTTTATTTAAAAAATCATCTGCGCCCACTTGATAACCCCTTAGAACATCTTCTTTAAGTGTTTTGGCGGTTAAAAAGAAAATAGGAATTTCTTTATTAGAGTTTCTTATATCTTTTGCGAGTGAAAAGCCGTCTTTGCGAGGCATCATCACATCGAGTATGCATAAGTCAAATAGGTCATTTTTAAACATGATTAAGCCTTCTAAACCATCTTTGGCTAAGCTCACATCATAGTCATTTAAGGTTAGATAATCTTTTAAAACGGTTCCAAAATTTTGATCGTCTTCTACTAAAAGTATTCTTTTTTGTTCCATAATATTTTAATTTAAATCAATAATAATTTAACGGTAAAGGTGCTTCCTTTACCTTTTTCACTTTCAACGGTTACAGTGCCACCGTGGTATTCTACTATTTTTTTAACATAAGCCAAGCCGAGACCGTGGCCTTTTACATTGTGTATATTTCCGGTTTGTTCTCTATAAAATTTATTAAAAACCTGTTTTTGTACATTCTTATTCATTCCAATACCTTGGTCAACAAATTTTATAAAAATTTCAGCGCCTTTTGATTCGGTAAAAACATCAATTTTAGGAGCCTCTTCCGAATATTTTATAGCATTGTCTAAAATATTGATAAATACGTTTTTAAGATGAAAAGGGCTTCCTTGAATTTCGTCAAGAGTAGCATTAAAATGTGTCTTTATATAGCCTTGTCTATTGGTAATAATTAACGAAACATGGCTAATGGCTTCTTCCAATAAATCGCTAATATCAACTATATCCTTAGTCATATCAAGCTGATTTTTTTCAAGTTGTGAAATTCTCAATACATTTTCAACCTGCGTTAACATGCGCTTATTTTCTTCGCGAATCATCTTTACATAGTTCAAAATTTTATCCTTATCGGAAATTATTCTAGGATTTTTAATGGCATCTAAAGCCAAATTTATGGTAGCGATAGGTGTTTTAAATTCATGCGTCATATTGTTGATAAACTCCGTTTTTATTTGAGAAATTTGTTTTTGCTTTATCAACTGGTATAGAGCACTAATATAGGCAAAGGCAATAACCAAGATAAAAAAGGCTCCAAATACTAATACCTTTGAAATCGCCGCTAAAAGATAGGATTCCTTTTTAGGAAAACTCACGTATAAATAATAATTAGTAACGCCATTATCTTCAATAAACAAAGGAACTTTATAGGTAATGCTGTCATTCAACTTAAATGAATTGGATTTTATTTTTGTTGGAAAAATATCATCATACACGCCAAATTCATAATTAGTGTTAATGCCTCTTTGACTTAATTCAAAGTCTAAGTTAAATTTTAATTCATTTTTAGAAAGGCGTTGGTAAATGGGTTTTCGGGGTGCAATACCTTTAAAAAAATCTTCCAATTGAATATTAGCCAAGTTGATCATTTTGCCAACCGAAACAAACTTTTGCTCTGGTGTTATTTGGCTCATCTCACCCGAACTATTGCTTATTTTAGAGAGCTCTTTTGTGGTTTCGCTGAAATATGAATTAAAACTTAATGAGTCGGTTGCGAGTTTTAAATTGGTTAATGGTGATTTAAAATTATTTTCGAGTATGCTTTGTTTATAGGTAAAAATCTCATTCGTACTCGTGTCAATTTTACTGTAAAACAAGTTTTTTATAATCCCCTTTTTTGCCATTCGAGCCGAATCTAATAAAGGCGCAAACATTTTATAATAATCATTTATTTCCCTTTTTTGAATGTTTTCTGAAACCTTGGCTAAGGCATATTTTACATCATTTGAAAACTGGTTTTCTCTAATTTCGATGGTACTATTTATCCAATAAACTTGTACTGCAATAATTCCAATCAAGGAAATACTCATCAAAATTATTAGCGAAATAAATATTTTTTTACCCACGTATCAAAAGTAGTTTTAAAATTGTTAATTTTTTAGACTTTTTTAAACCAAATACAGAAAGAGTTTAGCTTTTAACAATAATTTAAGACCTCTATAAAGATTTATTCAAAGCTATTTTGCAAAAAGCTTGAGCAGACTTTGGTGGATTTTTAAGACCTCTTTATTCAAATTTTCATCGCTATTATTATACACAACCAAATCTGATTTTTTAATTCTTTCATTGTCATCAATTTGATTTTCAATGCGACTAAGGGCTTGTTGGCGCGTTGAACCATCTCTTTTAATAATGCGATTAATTCTCGTTTCTAAATCGGCTGTTACGCAAATAATAAAATCAAAATCTGCCGCGGTATTGGTTTCAAAAAGTATGGCATTTTCATAAATAATATAATCTGATTTTTGCATTAATAGCCAATTCTTAAAGTGTGCTTTAACTGCAGGATGAACAATTTTATTTAGTTTGGTCAACTTTGTTTTATCATTAAATACCAAATTGGCTAAATATGGTCGGTTTAGCTCGCCATTTTTGTAACTCATTTCTCCAAAAACATCAATTATTTTTGCTTTAAGCAAAGTAGCATTTTGCATAAGTGCTTTAGCTTGGTCATCTGCAAAAAAAACGGGTATGCCTAAGTTTTGAAATAATTTTGCAAAGTGCGTTTTGCCACTTCCAATACCGCCTGTTATTGCAACTAAATTCATTTTTTTAGGAGGTATTCAATTTTACCAGGTAGCACTTGTACCATCGTAACAAAATCTGGTTGCGTTACGACTTGCGGAATTAGATAATTTAGGTGCTCTTTTTCAGATAAGGCAAAGTCACACTGCACTATAAACATTGAAGCAGTTACCTTTTTAAAATTAGCTAGGCTCACTTGATATTTGATGGTAACTTCTTGAGGTATGGTAGAAATTTGATAATTATTAGGCAAATTTATCACACTAAAACTGGTTGTCAAATCGGTTTCTGTAAATTTTTCTACTTCAATTTTTATATGTACTTGAGTGTTTTCGTATTTAAATTTATCGTCTTGTATTATTTTTAAAGCAAGCTCCTGGTTGATATTTTCGGATAAATTTTCAAGGTTTAAAGCCTCTGTTTCAACCGTTTTAATAGTATCCAACCAAGCTTTTGGTCCTTGAATTTCAACGGAATCGGGGGTGATTTTAATAGGCTTTGCAAAATTATAGCCCGTTTTAAAAGTTATGTCAAGTTTGGGAGTTATTTTTACTTTTTTTGTTGCTGTAATGGTTAAATCTAAAAAAATAGTATCATTAACTACACTTATAAGTTCAACATCTGCAGTAAGTTGTGCTTGTAATTCGCGCAAATAATTGTTTGGCAAATAGTAATACTTTCCACCTTTTAAATGCCGAATATGATCTAGATTTATTCTAAGTGGTTCACGGTTTAGTTGGTAGGATAAAAATTTGAAGCCTTTTGCTTTAAGCTCTAGTTTTAAATATTTTAAAGGCGCGTTTTGAATAACTTTAGAATGTGGTAAATTGTAGTATGTTAAATCAAATCTTGCAACACTCGTTGATACTTTTGACAAATTGATGAGCAACCAAAACAAAAAACTCATTAATAAAAACACCAAAAACATCCTAATGTTTTTATTGTTTAAGAAGTGATCTTTTTTTTGACTTACCTTTGGCTGTAGCATCTTGAAATATAAAACATAAAGATATAAAAAAAGTGAGCAATAGCTCACTTTTACAAACTTTTAAACGCAAATTATTTTTCTTCTTCTTTTGCGTTTGTGTATTTTTTACTCAATTCCATTGAAATAGCCGAACGTTCTATTTTAACTTTTCCTGCACCTATTTCTAATGTCAGTGTGTTGTCTTTGTCATTTATATCGAGAATTTTACCGTGAATACCACTGGTAGTGATGACTTTAGCGCCTTTAGTGATTTCGGATTGAAATATTCTCTCTTGTTTTTGTCGACGGATTTGTGGTCTAATCATAAAGAAATATATGACTAAAAACATTAAGGGAATAATGATAAAATTACCAATTCCGCCAGCTTGTAAAATTATTGGGTTGAACATATTTTGTTGTTTTAAGTTAGGTTATTTTTTTTTTGGTGTTACTTGAGCCGTAATGTTTAATATTTCTTTGGCAGATTTAGTATTGGTATCTAAAGTTACCGTTTTTGACTGTTTATTTTGTTTGCCTAAAGAATTAAATTTTACTTTTATAATGCCCGTTTCACCTGGTTTAACAGGTTGTTTTGGCCATTCAGGAATGGTGCAACCACAGGTAGCATAGGCATTTGTAATCAACAAATCGGTTTTGCCCGTATTGGTAAAACTAAATACAGTTTCAACAACATCGCCTTCATTAATAACTCCAAAATCGTGATCTCTTACATCAAAAGTCATTACGGGCACTTCGGTATCAATTTTTAAATCGCGCTCTTTGGCCTTTACCAAATTTTCATCATTAATTTTAGAAACTGCGTTATTGTTACATGACACTAGAATTAATGCGCCAAATAGTGTTATAAATATTACTTTTTTCATTTTTTTAGTCATTTTTAGTTTTACAAAAATATAAATTTTATAGCAAGCCTCTGCCTATTTTTGCAATTTTGTTTTGGGTTGCAAAATCTTTTAAAAGTTTATCTAAAACACCGTTTATAAATACGCTGCTTTTATCGGTAGAATAATCTTTGGCAATCTCTAAATATTCATTAATGCTTACTTTTGTAGGAATGGATGGAAAATACATAAATTCAGTCAGTGCCATTTTAATGATGATTAAATCTAAATCTGCTATCCTATCACTATCCCAATTTGGCGTTTTTAAATCTATATCTTTGTCAAAATTTTGATGATTTAACACCACTTTTCTAAATAAATCAAGCACAAATGCTTCATCATCAGCATCCTTAAATAAATTATCAACTTTAAAAATTTTAGATTTACCCAGCTCTGTAACTGTTTTTAACAATAGTGTATTTACCACCGGAATGTCATCAACCCAACCAATGTGAAAGTCCTCTAAAAAGCTGTATAACTTATCATTGGTTGCAATAATTTTGGAATAAATAGCCTCAATAAATTCAGCATCTTCCTTTAAAGAATCCGCCTTTGAATGCATATAATCAATATATAAATCGCTTTCTTCAATAGCCTTGCGCAACAAATGAACGTATTCTTCATTTTCTTTCCACAACTTTAATTTGTGGTCGCTAATAAATTGAAGATAGGATTGATTGTTTTCAATCTCAATAAAAATTCTATTTTTTATAAACTTATCGCTCGGATTGAGCTCTGTTGATGTAGCTAAATGCTTCTTTTTTGAAACTTTGATAATTCTGGTAGCGTCATTTTTAATCTCTACCAGTAAATTCAACATTAAAATATATAATTCTTGTAGCTTGTTGATATTGTTTGTTAAAAATTTTTCTTCCGATTTTAAATCTTGATTACCAGATTGTAACAATGCATAAACCGATTGCATGACTTTGATTCTAATATGTCTCCTGTTGATCATACGTTTAAAAGAACGTTAAAGTTAAGCGATTTTATAATTTTTTTCGCCCTGCAAAAATAGACAATAATTTGATTTTGATTTTTAAAAATCAATTAAAAACTTATTTTTATATTCAATTAAATGAAACTCAAAAATTGACAGTACTTTTGCAACGAAGTTAACAACATTAAAATCATTCTTTACCTATTTTGAAAGCCCTAAAATACCTTAATAAATACCTCTTTAAATACCGTTATCGACTAGTATTTGGAATACTTTGCAGCGTTATTGCGCAAATATTTTCATTAGTGATGCCTCGCTTAATTGGGCAATCATTAAAAGTAGTAGAACAATATCAAAAAGGTGTTGTTTCTAACCTTGCGGATGTTAAACACCAGCTATTTATCAATATTTTATTTATTATAGGAGCCGTAATTGTTTCAGGTATCTTCACTTTTGGCATGCGCCAAATGATTATTGTTGTGTCGCGCTATATTGAATTTGATTTAAAAAACGAAATCTACCAACAATATCAACGTTTGTCTTTAAATTTCTATAAAAAAAACAAGACAGGTGATTTAATGAATCGCATTAGCGAAGATGTTTCTCAAGTTCGCATGTATTTTGGACCGGCAATTATGTATTCAATTAACATGCTAACCTTATTTATTATTGTGGTTGCCAATATGATACGGATAAATACCGAACTCACTTTATATACGCTCATTCCTTTGCCAATTTTATCTCTTTCAATCTATATTTTAAGCAGTGTCATTAACAAACGAAGCACCATTGTGCAACAATATCTTTCAAAATTAACCGCTTATGCTCAAGAAACTTTTTCAGGCATCAACGTAATAAAGGCTTACGGAATTGAATCAAAAAATTATGAAGAATTTGATGACTTAGCCGAAATTAGCAAGAAAAAAAATATCAGCCTCTACAAAGCGCAAGCGCTCTTTTTTCCATTGATGATTTTACTCATCGGCATCAGCAATATTTTTGTAGTCTATTTTGGTGGTATGCAATATCTTAAAGGAACCATTTCACTGAGTGTTATCGCCGAATTTATAATTTATGTCAATATGCTTACTTGGCCCGTTGCCGTTGTGGGTTGGGTGTCATCAATGGTTCAACAGGCTGAAGCTTCTCAAAAACGTATCAATGAATTTTTGGAAGTTGCTCCTGAAATCATAAATTATCAGTTAAATCCATCCAAAATTAATGGTGAAATTGAATTCAAAAATGTAACTTTTACCTATGATGATACCGAAATTACCGCACTAAAAAATGTCAGTTTTAAAGTTAAAGCCGGAAAAACATTGGCAATTTTAGGCAAAACAGGTTCTGGTAAATCTACCATAACTAACCTCATTTCGCGTTTATACGATATTGACAGTGGCGAAATTTTAATAGATGGGGTTCCTATAAAAGAGGTTAACCTAAAAAATCTGCGCGAAAATATCGGTTTTGTACCTCAAGATTCTTTTTTATTTTCTGATACCATTGCTAACAATATCCGTTTTGGAAATGAAGATGCATCTATTGAAATGATTATAAATGCTGCAAAACAAGCCTATATTCACCACAATATTGAGGAATTTAAAGACGGCTATCAAACCTTAATAGGCGAACGTGGTGTAACACTTTCGGGCGGACAAAAACAGCGCGTTTCTATTGCCAGAGCCTTAATTAAAGATCCCCAAATTCTAATTTTTGACGACTGTTTAAGCGCCGTAGATACCGAAACTGAAGAGAAAATCTTGTCAAATCTCAATAAACTTATCCAACATAAAACAGCCATTATTGTGAGCCACCGCGCCTCATCAGTAAAAAATGCCGATACCATTATTGTTTTAGATGAAGGCAAAATCATTCAGCAAGGCACGCACTTAGAATTGCTAAATATAAATGGTTATTATCAAGATTTATACGCGCAACAATTAGCGGAACAAAATTAATCTAACAATTCTTTTAAGGCTAATAGGGCAAAATCAACTTCCGCTAAGGTGTTGAACTTACTAAACGAAAATCTGACGGAACTTTTTTGTGCTTCAGCAGCAGATAAAATGGCTTGCAAAACGTGGGATCCCTTGTCACTACCACTCTGACAAGCACTTCCGCCCGAAACAGCGATTCCTTTTAAATCGAGTTTAAACAACATCATCGGGATGTTTTTTGGAAATCTAACATTTAAAGTTACATAAGAACTCTGCTTTAAATCATTCGATAACCCGTTGAATGTAATGTTTTTATCTAGCTTTTTTAATTGATTTATAAAATGTGATTTTAAATTTTCAACGTATTTTTTATCTTTATCTAAATTTTCAAGAGCTAAATCTAATGCCAATGCCATTCCGGCAATACTATGAACATTTTCGGTACCGGCGCGTGTGCCATGTTCTTGTGCACCTCCTATTATTAAAGGCTTAATACCAAATTTTTTTCTAATAAAGGCGAAACCAACCCCTTTTGGTCCGTGGAATTTATGGGCGCTCGCCACCAAAAAATCAATGGGAATCTCTTCTAAATCTATTGCATAATGACCAATTGCTTGAACGGTATCCGAATGGAAATAAGCGCCATAAGTTTGGCACAAATTGGCTACCATTTTAAGAGGCAGCAAATTTGAAATTTCATTATTGATATACATTAAACTCACCAAAGTTTTAACAGACATGTCTTTTAAAAGCTGTTCTAAATCTTCTAAATCAACTGCGCCTTGTGGTGTTAATTTTACAAAATGAACTTCAATATTTTTTTTTATTTTAAGTGCTGCAACCATATTCAACACGGCGTGATGCTCTATGGCAGAAGTGATTATACGCTTCACCCCTAGATTATTAACGGCGTTTTGCAAAATTAAATTGTCGGCTTCGGTACCTCCAGCCGTAAAAATAAGTTCGTTTGCCGAAGCTTTTAAATGTTTGGCAATGGATTTTCGCGCTTGCTCAACCAAGGTTTTAGCATGCCGTCCAAACTGATGACTGGAAGAAGGATTTCCATAAGTTGAAGCCATCAATTGTGAAACTTCCTTAATTACTTCTGGATGTAAAGGTGTTGTCGCGGCATTATCAAAATAGATTTTCATCTGGCAAAATTACAAAAATGAAAATCATAAAAAACAAATAACATAAACGTTCACTATCTTGAATATAAATCGGCCGGATACTAAGCCAATTTTTACTATTTTTGATAACAAAAAATTAATAAAAACCAGTCAACCCTAATCAGGGAAGTTCACAAATCAAAAATAGTACCTTTACCAAAATTTAAAAATGCAAATGACACAAGATAATATTATTGCTTTGGCAACGCCTCAAGGAATTGGCGCTATTGGTGTTATTCGCCTTTCGGGCACTGATGTTATAAAAATTTGCAGTCAGTTTTTTTATGCAAAAGGCAAATTAAAAGATTTGACTAAGGCCAAAGGTTACACCTTGCATTTTGGACTTATAAAAACTGAAAATCAGCTGATTGACGAAGTATTGGTAAGCGTTTTTAAAGCACCTCACTCCTATACCGGCGAAAATAGCATCGAAATTTCTTGCCATGGCTCGCACTATATCCAACAAAAACTAATCAATTTATTTCTTAAAAATGGCGTACGTTTAGCAACTGCAGGCGAATTTACCTTACGTGCCTTTTTAAATGGCAAACTCGATTTATCACAAGCCGAAGCAGTAGCCGATTTAATTGCTTCAAATTCAAAGGCTTCTCATCAAATAGCCATGCAACAAATGCGCGGTGGCTTTTCGTCCGATTTAAAACAACTCCGCCAAGAATTGCTTAATTTTGCTTCACTCATTGAATTAGAACTCGATTTTGCCGAAGAGGATGTCAATTTTGCTAATCGCGATGATTTTAAGGCGCTCCTACTAAAAATAGAAAAACTTCTCAACGATTTAATCAATTCATTTGCCCTAGGAAATGTATTAAAAAATGGCGTTCCAATCGCCATTGTTGGTGAACCAAATGTTGGCAAATCGACCTTGTTAAACGCCTTGCTCAATGATGATAAAGCTATTGTTTCTGAAATTGCCGGCACTACTCGCGATGCCATTGAAGATGAACTCATTATTAATGGTGTTTGTTACCGTTTTATTGATACAGCCGGCATTCGCGAAACAAAAGATGTGATTGAAAATAAAGGTATAAAAAAGACCTACGAAAATATTGACAAAGCACAATTGGTTTTATACTTGGTTGATGCAACTCATCTTAAAGATACAGACTTAAATATCAATAAGATTCAAGAAAAATATCCTGACAAAAAAATTATTACGGTTATCAATAAATTGGATTTAATTAATGATTTTGATTTCACAAAACTTAAAACTCAAAATCCAAAACTATTCATCTCCGCTAAGTATAAAACCGGAATTGACAAACTGATAAGCACTTTAACCGACTTGTCAACAACAAGCAATCTCTCACCAAACCAGACTATTGTGAGCAATGCCCGCCATTATGACGCGCTAAATCAAGCCTTAAATTCACTAAATGAAGTTTCAATAGGTTTAGAAAATAAAATCAGCAGCGATTTAATGGCGATTGACATTCGGCAGGCGCTTTACTTTTTAGGCGAAATCACTGGCGAAGTAACCAATGAGGATTTGTTGGGTAATATTTTTGCAAATTTTTGTATCGGTAAATAAATCAAGCAAACAATGGCTACCATTATCAAATATAAACCTTATTTTCAATACTTTATTTCTTTCATTGTTTCATTTTTCACCTCACCTTAATTTTATTATTAAAATTTGAAATTAAATTTTTTTCTTACGAATTTCAAAATCATTTTTTAATTATCCAATAGCTAAAGTACCAGCTATTTTATAGTCTCTGGCTTCACTTTAAAGCCTAAATAAACCACCTCGCTACGGTGGCTTTTCTTATTTAAGTTTGTAAAATGATTTTATCTCTAACATTAAATCAATATCAGTCATACCACCTTCTATGAATTTTTCTTTATTATTATAGATTAAAGTATAACCGCATTTTTCATTATCCATCTTAATTTCTATATTATTTTCTTTTAGATCATTAGTATTCAATTCTAAAGAGCGCAATATGTCTGCATTAGCTTCAATATTATTAGAACAACTATGAACTATTATTCTTTTTGTTTCAGTACAAGAAGTAGTGATTAAAACAATAACCGATAACATAACTAATATTTTCATTTTATTTAACCTTAAAAACAAGTACTCTGATTAACAAAAATTAAAACTAAAAGTAGGTATTAACCGCAAATTCAAACTAGTCAATAAATATCCCTTCCAAAGTTTAAAACTTTAGAAGGGATTAAAATCTTACTTGATTTCGAGTGGGGTTGTTTGGGTTTCTAATCCAATCACATAGCTTCCTTTTGTCAAATAATAACTGCCATTTTTAGCTTTTTTAAGTTCGCTGTGTGCTTTTAAATAGGCTTTTCCTATATTTTCGTCAATCGTAAAATGGTAGGAAGTTTGGTTAAAGCCGCTATCGGCTTTTACTAAAATTTGATTTAGCAATTCACCTACTTTAGTTTTTATAACAAGCGTATAATTTCCGGCTTTGGCTACATAAAAGGGAATATTTAAACTGGGCTCAAAAGCATCTGACCAAGCGCTATAACTGTTGCCCCAGCGTCGAGATACCTTTTGTTCAGGTAATTCAAATAAGGCAATTGCTTTGTCTTTTACACTAAAATAGCGTTCTAAAGTCGCTAAAGGCGCAGTGTAAATTGAACGGCCGTGGGTGCCTATTACCAAAGTTTTTGTTTGTTCTTGTACCACTAAATCATGAACGGCAACTTTTGGTAAATTGCCTTCAAATGCTTGCCAATGCGCACCCTGATTAAAACTTACAAAAACACCTTGATCATTGCCAAGATATAAAATTTGCTCATTGCTAGGATCTTCTTTAATAACGTTTACAGAGCTTAACGGTAAATTTGAAGCGATATTTTTCCAAGTTTTTCCGTAATCATCAGAACTAAATACATAAGCTTTAAAATCGTCGTTGCGATAAGCATTTAAAGTTACATAAACCCGTTCTTTTTTAAATTGCGAGGCAATTACGCGCGATACCCACAAATTCTGTGGCAACGCATCCGAAATCTTTGTCCAGTTTCCACCACCATCTTGAGTCAAATAAACCAAACCATCATCACTTCCTGTATAAATTAATCCAAATTGAAAAGGTGATTCAGAAATGGTGGTAAGTGTGCCATAAGCAACATTCCCTTTTTTAAATCCCTGCGTTAAATCGCCCGATATGGCAACAAAATCATCACCATTTTTTAATGAACGGTGTAGTTTATTGCTTCCTAAATACAAAATATCTTGATTATGCGTAGATAATTTAATTGGGGTTTGCCAATTAAAACGCAAAGGGGTTTCTCCTAATTTGTGCTTAGGCTGAATGTAAGTGTTTTTACCGGTTTTAGTATTTATACGGTAATAATTTCCAAATTGATAGCCCGTATAAACCAGTTCTGCATTATGGCGCGTATCCACTTCAACCTGCATGCCATCGCCACCCATAATACTTTTATAAGGATATTGTCCTTCACCATGCCATCCAACAGAGGCTTTATAAGTGCTCGGTCCTTTCCAAACGCCGTTATCTTGCAAACCGCCATAAACATTAAAAGGCGTCTCATTGTCAACATTGATAGAATAAAACTGTCCAACAGCCGCATCATTATTCTTAATCCAATGTGCACCATTGTCATAAGTGATGTTTACGCCACCATCGCCTCCGGTAATTAAATGCCCCTTTTTATTTGGATTAATCCACAACGCATGAAAATCGCCGTGAACATTATCGGCATCAATTGATTTAAAAGTTTTTCCGCCATCTTGTGAGCTTAAAATAGGCACGCCATAAACATAAATCTGATTCTTATCGGATGGGTTTACGTGAATTTTGCCAAAATAATAACCGTAGGAATAATACAAATCGTCAATAAAATCTTTGTGCGTTTTTTTCCAAGTCATACCGCCATTTGTACTCATATAAACCTCAGCACCAATTACTGGCGTATCAAATAAAGCAGCGTTGGCATCTTCTAAATATTTTGCCAAATCTTCGGGTACCACCTTGCCATTTTTCACAAGTTCCTTGACGGAAACTGCTGTGTATTCATTTGGAAAATCGTTTTGTTTTAAAAAGTCTCCTAATTTTTTATCATCTAATTTTAAAAAATCGGCTACTGAAATAGACTTGAAAACTTCTTTGGTTAAACCTTCAATTTTAGTTGATTTTGCATCCTTTTCACGATGTGCCTGATTATCGTGAATGACGTAAATGGTTTGGTCATCAAAAACTGCTAAGCCAATTCTTCCCACACCTGCCCCTGTTGGAAAACCGCTTTGCACAGTGGTCATTTTTGTCCATGTGCTGCCGGCATCGGTACTTTTATAAATGCTAGAACCAACACCGCTACCTTCAAAATTCCAAGCCTTGCGGTCTTTTTGCCAAGCAGATGCATACTGAATATTAAAATTATTTGGGGCACTCGCCACTTCAATCACACCGGTAATGTCATCTATAAAAAGTGTTTTTGTCCAGGTTTTTCCTCCATCAATGGTTTTAAAAACACCGCGTTCGGAATTGGGTGTGTATAAATGACCTATAACGCCAACTACCAATTCATTTGAGTTTTTGGGATTAATCAAAATACTTCCAAAATGATGAGAATCCGTTAAGCCCATATTTTGCCACGTTTTTCCTAGGTCAGCACTTTTTAAAAGGCCTATTCCGGCATAACTAGATCGCGATGAATTGTTTTCGCCCGTGCCTACCCAAATTGTTTTTGAGTTCCAATCTACTGCAACCGAACCTATATTTTGAGTTGGACTGCTATCTAAAACGGGGGTAAAAGAAGTCCCATTATTATTAGTATACCACAAGCCTCCCGAAGCATAAGCAACATAAAATTCGGTTGGGTCATTTGGGTTAACAGCCAAATCTACCACACGTCCACTCATAATATTTGGACCAATATTGGTAAAGGGAATGTTTTTAACGATAGATTCTTGAGCAATTCCAATTGTTAATGTTAAAAATAAAATTAAAAATAAACTTAGCTTTTTCATGAGTTGGGTTAGGTATTAAATTGTTAATTTGTTTTGGTCATGGTATCTGGAACAAGGATAATAAAATTGGCTTTATTTAGATTATCGGCTTCAACTTTGTCAACCGATTTTTGCTCTGCTAAACAGATGGTTAGCATTTTTAGCTGAGGTAATTGCAATTTTAAATACCACAAAATCCCTTCAAAATTGTTTGAGTGGTAAGAGCCATTAAAATGGAAAAAAAGTTTACCACTTTCATAATTTTTGGCAATTGAATTAGCCATGGTAGCATCTTTTAGCGCTTGCGATTTTGGCAAATTTTCACCGCCGTGACCTTCCATCATCGACAGCATTTTAACATAGCCGGGCAAGTTGGCATCATACTTTATTGGCAATTTTGGAAACCATTGCTTTTCGGTTTCGGGCAAAGAGTCTAAACCCTCAAATCCTTTGTGATACACCAAGCTCGCATAGCTTCTTGGAACGTTGGTGGCGATAAATTTTAGCTTATTTTGTTTGGCAAATTCAACTAATGGACTGTAATCTGTCTTATAATTTTTCCATAATCGGGCTTTCACTTTAAGGGTATCTTCAACTATTTTACCTGATATATAATCGGTTAAGGCTTGTTGATTATCGGTTTCAAACATTTCAGCACCCAAAATTAATTGACGTTTTTGCGCCAAATCTTTTGTCAATTCAATTTCCAGCCAATGGGCGATAGAATTGTTGTGTTCTTCACCAAAAAAAACAATATCGGCCTTAGCTAATTGTTTTAACATTTTTTGATAGCTGATTTTATGCCCTTTATTATCAAATAGTTGATAGGCTTTTTTTTGTTGAGCAAGCATACTGTTTGTGATAATGATGCTCAATATTAATAAAATTCCTTTTTTCATGATTTTGTATTGATTAGCCTATAAATTAATAAGGCGGCACGTTTTGTTAAATCGTTAAAATGGTCTAGTTCCATAAATTCTTTTGTGGTATGAGAGCCACCGCCCATGGTGCCTAATCCGTCAAGGGCATCGACATATTTTGCTACAAACGAAATATCGCCAGCCCCACGTTTTGCTGGGTCAAAAGCGAGAACTGGGCCTTGTTTTAAAGCCTGGCTAAGGTCATCAAGTACTTTTAAAACGGCATAATTCCCAGGCGTTGGAGCCATAGCCGGATATTCTAAATCAAAGGTTATTTTAGCAGTCGTATGAGGCAAGTTTTTTGCTACAATTGCTTTCATTTTAGCAACGGTATTGTTGATTTGATCTTCGGTTAAGCAACGAATATCACCAGAGGCAATGGCGGTTTGCGGAACAATATTGGTCTTTCCAAAAGTGGTTCCTTTTGATTGTTCGTCATCAAAAGTTACTTGAGTGCCACCCACGGCAGTTGCCACGTTAAAAGTTAAATTTTCTTCGGGCAACTCATTATAAAAGGCATTTAAAATCCGCGCAAGCTCATAAATAGCGCCAGCACCGACATTTTTGGTAAAAACACCAGCCGAATGTGCGCGAACTCCAGTGGTTTCAAGTTTCCAACTTCCAGCACTACGGCGGGCAACGGTGGCGTAATTAAGTCCTGTAGCTCCTTCAAATCCCAATGCAATATCACTGCGTTTGGCAGCATCAACTAAATCTTTTCTCGATAAACTTGTTGGGTTTCCGGCCTTTTCTTCATCGCCACTAAAGGCAGCTATAATCTGCGTATTGTTTAAAACTCCCGCATCGCGCAAAGCTTTTAAGGCAAATAAAATGATGATATCGCCGCCTTTCATATCATCTACACCGGGTCCGTAAACTAAAGTAGAATCTCTAGTAAAATTTTGAAAAGGACTATTTTCCTCGAAAACAGTATCTAAATGGCCAATTAAAAGCAATCTTTTACCCTTTATAGTCCCCGTTTTGAGCTCACAAAATAGATGGCCGGCTCTACCCATTGACTCGGGCATATCAAACCAAGTTGGCGTAAATCCAATGGCTTTAAACTCATCTGCAAAAATAGCGCCTACCTTTTTTACACCTTTGATATTTAACGATCCACTGTTAATGTTGACTACTTTTTCTAGTAAATCAATGGCTTGTTGTTGGTTTTGTTCGACCTGTTTAATAATTTTCTTTTCCGTTTGACTAAGCTTTTGCGCTTGCAATTGAAATGCCAATAAGATTACGAATAGTAATCTCAATATTTTTAAATAGTTCATTTGATTTGGTTTGGGTTAATTAATTGTTAAAAGTAGTTAAAGAATTGCAGATTTAGGATTCGATTATCTAAAAAAAATGTTAAAATGAGCTATCTTTGTTAGCAACAAAACAACTCAAATAGCACAACATGAAATACCATCAAATTGACAGACAACTATTTATAAAAAATCGTGAAAAATTTATCGCTAAAATGCAAGCTCATAGTTTAGCTGTTTTTAACTCAAATGATATTTATCCGGTGAGTGCCGATAGCACTTTGGCTTTTGCTCAACATCGCGATATTTTCTATTTATCGGGTGTTAATCAAGAAGAAAGCATTTTAATCCTTTTTCCAGATGCACCAAAACCCGAACACCGTGAGCTGCTCTTTTTAAAAGAAACCAATGAACACATTGCTGTTTGGGAAGGTGCTAAATTAAACAAAACACAAGCTTTTGAAACCAGTGGTATTAAAACCGTTTATTGGTTGCAAGATTTTGAAAAAGTTTTTTTTGAATTGATGACGCAAACCCAAGCGGTTTATATCAATACCAATGAGCACTACCGCGCCAATGTGGTAACCGAAACGCGCGAAGCACGCTTTATTTCTTGGTGTCAACAAAAATATCCCGCCCATACCTATTTGCGCAGTCAGCCTATTTTGCAGCGCTTGCGTTCGGTTAAAGAACCTCAAGAGCTTGCGCTTATTCAAAAAGCCTGTGATATTACCAAAAAAGCTTTTAAACGTATTTTAAAATTTACCAAACCCGGTGTTACCGAATATGAAATTGAAGCCGAATTTGCACACGAATTTTTGCGCAATCGCGCCGATGGTTTTGCCTACACGCCCATTATTGCCAGTGGCTATAATGCTTGCGTGTTGCATTATATCGAGAACAATCAAGTTTGCAAAAGTGGTGAAGTCATTTTGTTAGATGTGGGTGCAGCCTATGGTTTATATTCAAGTGATATGACCCGTTGTGTGCCGGTTTCAGGTAAATTTTCGACCCGTCAAGCGGAAGTTTATAATGCCGTTTTGCGCGTTAAAAAAGCTGCCGCCAAAATGCTTATTCCAGGTACACTTTGGGCGGAATATCAAGCTAAAGTAGGCAAAATCATGGAGCAAGAACTCATCGGATTGGGCTTGTTAACTCAAGAAAGTATTAAAAATGAAGATCCTAATTGGCCAGCTTATAAAAAATATTTTATGCATGGAACCTCGCATCACATGGGTTTAGATACCCACGATTATGGTATTTTAACCGAGCCCATGCAAGCGGGAATGGTTTTTACCGTTGAACCGGGTATTTACATTCCAGAAGAAAATTTAGGTATTCGCATTGAAGATGATTATGTGATTCAAGAGCACGGTGAGCCCTTTAACCTAATGGCAAACATCCCCATTGAAATTGATGAAATTGAAGCATTGATGCATGCTTAGTGAACCTAATTCTCATTTTATTTCCTTTAAAAATGCTGCGCTACATTTTACCTGTCAAGGTAAAGGTCGCAGCGTTGTGTTGTTGCATGGTTTTTTAGAAAATGGCACTTTTTTTAATACTTTAGCAGAGGTTTTATCAACACGATATCAGGTTATTTGCATCGATTTATTAGGACACGGAAAAACCGAAAATTTGGGCTATATCCACACAATGGAACTGCAGGCCAACATAGTAAAAGCCGTTTTAAATCACCTGAAACTGCGCAAAGTAAGCTTAATTGGACACAGTATGGGAGGCTATATTTGCTTGGCATTTGCCAAATTATATCCCACAAATGTTGTGGGAATTTGCTTGTTAAATTCAACGCCTTTGCCCGACAGTGCTACCAAAAAAACCGACCGAACACGTGCCATTGAAATTGTAAAAGAAAATGCACCCTTATTTATAAAAACAGCCATACCCAATCTTTTTGCAAGCGAAAATCACATCCGTTTTAAATCAGCCATTCAAAACATTTTAGCGCAAGCTTTAAAAACCTCAAAACAAGGAATTATCGCCTCACTCGAAGGGATGAAAAGACGAGAAGATTTGACTTATTTGCTGACAGAAAATCATTTTAAAACACTCGTTTTTATAGGAGAAAAGGACAAGGCTATCGACACAAAATCCTTATATAAATGCCTAAAAAAACAAGAAAATAGCCAAATTATAGAATTGGATGGCGGACACATGGGTTTTATTGAGAATAAAACCGAGGTTGAACAAGGCTTGCTTAGCTTTTTAAAAATTT
>PFPU01000085.1 GCA_002793215.1 Flavobacteriales bacterium CG_4_10_14_0_2_um_filter_35_18 | reverse complement strand
ATCACATGTTATGATTTATAGATGAGCATTGGCGTTGGTATTTTATCTAAATTAAAAACTTCAAAATAACTTTTTTTTTCTAAATTTGACTTTTTAAGACAGTATATCAATAGCTAATGACAAACTCAGTTTGCAAACCCCAGGTTTATGAAAGTCTCTATAATAAACACGCTAAAGATTTGCGCAATTATCTTTATTATAAGTTTGGAAATCTTGAATCGGCTGAAGATATTGTACAAGAATCGTTTATAAAACTTTGGCAAAAATGTGCCGATGTAGTTTTAGAAAAAGCCAAATCCTTTTTATACACCGTTGCCACCAATATGTTTTTAAATGAAAAAAGTCATGACAAGGTCGTACTCAAGTTTCAGCAAATACCTCAAAATGATACTAATATAGAATCGCCTGAGTTTTTGATGCTCGAAAAAGAATACCTGGTTAAGCTTCAAAAAACCTTAGCCCAATTGCCCGATGGCCAGCGTGAAGTTTTTCTGTTAAATAGAATTGATAAAAAAACCTATGCCGAAATTGCCGAACTTTTAAACATCTCGGTTAAGGCGGTTGAAAAACGCATGCATAACGCTTTAAAACAACTCAGAGAAAAAATTGGAGCTATTTAGTAGGGTATTTGCGAATCAATTTGTTTAATACCTGATTGGAATTTTTAATTTCAACTAAAATGAATACTAAATTTATGGATGATAATTACTTAGCAAAATGGCTAAATGCTGAAATTACAGACGAAGTATTGAAATCGTATGTTGGCGAAGCCGATTTTAAAATCTATTACAAAATTAAAAAGGACTTAGAGCGCTTTGAATCTCCAAAATTTGATACCGAAGCGCAATTTAAACGCCTAAAATCTAAAATCCAATTGGCTAATGCTCACAAACAAACAGCAAGAGTTATAAAATTAATTCCCACTTGGGCTTATAGCGCTGCTGCTTCGGTAGCACTTTTATTGGCTGCTTATTTGTTCTTTTTTGCCGATACCACACTTAGCACCAATTTTGGCGAACAAACCGCTTTTAACTTGTTAGATGGCTCTTATGTTAAGTTGAATTCTAAATCCACTTTAAGTTATAATAAAAGAAATTGGACCAATGATAGAGTTATAAATTTAAATGGCGAAGCTTACTTTGAAGTTGAACATGGCAAAACTTTTACCGTAACAACAAAAATTGGAAATGTGCGCGTTTTAGGGACTCATTTTAATGTAAAAACAGGCGCTAATTATTTAAACGTTACTTGTTTTGAGGGCAAAGTTGAAGTGCTTATCAATAACAAAAAAATAATTTTAACCCCTGGCCAAACCTACCAATTTGCTGAAAATACTGAATTTAACTGGACTGTAGAACTTGCAAATCCAACTTGGATAAATGGCTTAAACACCTATCAAAACACCCCATTATTTGTGATTTTAAACGATTTAGAAAGTCAGTTTAAAATTAAAATAGACGCTTCTAAAATTGATAAAAACGCCCTGTTAAATGCTAGCTTTGAAAACAATGATTTAAACATGGCTTTAAAAACTATTTTTGTACCTTTGAACTTTGATTATCAACTTAAAAACAACAAAGTTATATTGGCTAAAAAATAGCAATGCGGATAAGATTAATTTATTTCTTTTTTCTGTTCACATTTACCGCCTATCCTCAACAAGAAAAATTAACTTCTGTAAACTTTAAAAATAAAGCCTTTACAGAAGTTCTTGCTTATTTAGAGAAGGCGTTTAACGTCCATTTTTCATTTCAATCAAATGATGTTGCCAATCGCAAAATCAACTTATCGGTAAAAGATAAACCCTTATCATTCTTCTTAAATTCATTACAAACAGAAACATCCTTGTTTTTCGAGGTTTTATCTGATAAATTCATCGCCATCAGGCAAATTAATGATTATGATGTAATTACAATTTGTGGCATTTTAAAATCCGATACCAATCAAATTCTGTCAGGAGCTTCTATTTTATACCTCAACACGGGCTTGGTTACCGATGAAAATGGTGCCTTTAAAATTCAATCGGTTAAGGCAAATACCTTGATTAGCTTTCAATTTTTAGGTTATATTTCTAAATATGTTGAAGCAAAACAATTATTTAATAACAATTGTGATACCTTGATTTTAAAAGAAGAACGTATTCAAATTGAAACAATTATCATTAAAAACTACCTCACCAACGGGATTGATAAAACCAAAATGGGTTCCTTTGTTATTGTTCCTAAAAAATTAGGAATTTTAGCCGGTTTAACCGAACCCGATTTGTTTCAAAGTATCCAGTTATTACCAGGCGTTAACAGTCCAAATGAAACCGCTACCGGACTTCATGTTAGAGGTGGCACACCCGACCAAAATGTCATTTTATGGGATGGTATAAAAATTTATCACAGCGGACATCTTTTTGGAGCCATTTCGCCCTTTAATCCCTACATTACTGAACAAATTAACTTCATAAACAAAGGAACTGATGCTAAATTTGGCGACGGTGTTTCGAGTGTTTTAAATATCAAAACCAACGATTCTATTCAGTCAAAATTAAGTGGCGGTTTTGGAATGAATCTCATTTCGGCAGATGCCTACATCAAGATTCCAATCATAAAAGATAAGTTTAGCTTATTGGCATCCGGAAGGCGTTCGTTTACAGATATTTATCAAAGTAAAGCCTATCACGAAACCTCTGAAATTATTTTTAAAAATACCCAACCAAACTCAATTTTAAGCACCGACAACAACTTCTTTTTTGTTGATTATAATGTTAAAGGTATTTTAAAATTAAAAAATGACCATTACATTAGCTTTAGCAATTTATTAATAGAAAATAAATTAGATTTTGGTCTTAAAGAATTAGATGATAATGGTGCGCCCGAAACTGATGAAAACAGCCTAGACTTTAAAGATTTATTAGAAACCGACAATCGGGGTTATGCAATTAATTGGGATAAAAAATGGTCACCAAATTTTAAACATCAAATCAATGCCTATTATTCCGACTATTATATGCTTTACAATAAGTTTAAAACTGAGCACGATGTTAAAGTGCTTACATTCGCTAAAAAAAACACCGTCAAAGATTTTGGTTTTGAACTAAACACAAGCATACAAGTCAATAAATATTCGAGTTTACAAAGTGGTTACCAGTTTAGCAATAAAAATGTGACCTACTTTTTTTTGAGTACCGATAGTGATCAAACTAAATTTGAGGGTAGCAATATTTCAAACCTCAATTCCCATGCTCTTTACACCACTTTTCAGTCAAATAAAAATCGCAATTATAACTTAAATGCCG
>PFPU01000145.1 GCA_002793215.1 Flavobacteriales bacterium CG_4_10_14_0_2_um_filter_35_18 | reverse complement strand
AAAAGAATGGCCATATTGTTGAGGCGTTTTTCTTTATACAAAGTCTCAGGCACCACCAACAGGCGTTTATCGAGATAATTGGCGCGAATAACGTAAATAAACATATCGGCATAAGTGTTTAGCAACAAGGTATCGGTTACCAAATTTACCGGAGCGGTGTCAACAATAATGTAATCGTAGGTTTTTTTAATACTTTCAAAAAGTTGTTTTATACGCGGGTTCATCATTAATTCGGCTGGGTTTGGCGGAATTGCCCCTGAGCTAATAATGTCTAAATTTTTTAAATCTTGATGTTGAAATACCAAATCTGATTCGTGAATTGAACTATCTGTAATGTAATGGGTAACCCCTTTTTTATCGCCAATGCCTAAATATTGGGTGAGCTTTGGGGCGCGTAAATCCATTCCCATCAGCAGCACTTTTTTACCAGATAAGGCTAAGGTCGAAGCCAAGTTAATGGCGATAAACGTCTTTCCTTCGCCACTAATGGTTGAGGTTAAAAAAATGGTTTTGCCTAAATTATGAGTGCTGGTAGAGGCCAACATAAAGTTGATATTGGTGCGCAACAACCGAAAGGCTTCGGCGCTACTTGAGCGCAAATCGCCGGTCATAATAAACTGCTCTTTAGATTTTTCGGCAGGAATATCTCCCAAAATAGGTGCTTTAAGTTTTTGTTCTATATCCTTGCGACTGTGAATTTTGGTGTCAAACAAATCTCGGACGTAAACAATGATAAAAGGAATGAGCAAGCCAATTAACAAAGAAGCTAAAAGGATGATGTTCTTTTTTGGTGATACGGCAATATCATTGCTAAAAGCCACATCAATAATTTTGGCATTTGGCGCAGTTACGGCTAATGAAATAGCGGTTTCTTCTCTTTTTTGAAGCAGGTATAAATAAAGCGTTTCTTTGATTTGTTGTTGGCGTTCAATGGCGCGGTATTCTTTTTCCTGCTGTGGCACTTCTATAATCTTTGCGTCGATAAGTTTTTCTTGTTTATTTAAATCCGTTAAGGCTATTTGAATGCTTTGTTTGGTATTATTTAAACTCTTTGTCAAACTCTGTTGAATCGTTTGCAATTGGGCGTCTAAATTAACCACTACAGGATTTTGCAAACTCGAACTTTTTAAAATGCGGTTGCGCTCTAAAACCAACTCGTTATATTTTGCTATCAAGGTGGCAATGGTTACATCGGTTAAACCGAGGTTGGTAGGCATTAATTTGGTTTCACCTTGATTTTGATTGAGGTATTCAATCATAAATTCGGCGAGGCGCTTTTGGGTATTGGCTTCGAGGATGCGTTTTTTGGTATCGGAAACATTCTCTAAAAAAAGCGTTGCTTCCGATTTAATATCGGTTAGTTTATTTTCTTTTTTGTAGGATGCCGCATCGGTTTCAACAAGACTTAATTCGCCGTTAATAATTTGCAAACGGCTCTCAATAAAGGCTGCCGTACTTTTCGATACCATATTTTTGTCGTTTATGGCATCTTCATTATATTTTTTGATAAGCGTGTTAAGAATATCTTGGGCGCGTTTTTGAATGGCGTCTTGCAAAGTGATATTTATAACACTCGTTTTTTTGGTTGTAGGTTCAACTTTGATTGCTTCGCGAAAACTGCTAACCATTAATTTTAGGGGGATAATGCTAATATAAACTTCTGGATTGCTCGGCATTTCGCCGGTAAACTCCGGAATTAACAACAAATGACCATAAGGTGTTGTAATTTGTTGGCCGAATTTGTGGGTCCCTAAACTCCCTAATTCGGTATCTTCTATGCTAAAACTGGTTTTAGACAACACCTTAACCATAAAAGTTGCTTTAGTTTTGTATAAAATAGAATCGCCATCTAAAAAGTTCATTTTTATGGGAGCGTCATTGTAATAATCGCGCACTCTAATGTGACCTTCGCGGATGTATTTAACGTTTAATTGCAATTCTTTAATCACATTTTCAATAATGGTGCGCGATTTTAGGATTTCAATTTCGTTGTCAATGGAGTTTTTATTATCCCCCAAAATGCCTAAATCTTGAAAAGCACTAAGCTCGGTCATCATGCCGCCGCCCATTTTATCATCTTTAATCATAATGGTTGCCGACGATTCGTATTGTGGCGTGGTTTTTCGTAGGTAATAAAAAGCCACGATAATGCTAAGCACAACACTTAACAAAAACCATTTCCAATAACGCAAATATTTATCGAATTCTTCACGTAAATTTATCGTGCTTTCTTCTTCTTGGTTGTAACTATTTTGTTGGTTAAGTTCCATTGATTATCGTGTTAAAATGGCGAATAGCGAGATTAAAGTAGAAATGGCTGAAATGGTAATTGACGTATATTGATTATAACCAGCCGATTTAACTTTAGCGTTATTTGGCTCAACATATACGGCATCGTTTTGTTGTAAATAATAAAACGGTGAGTTAAACAAATCGCTTGAGCGCAAATCAATATAATTCTTGGTAATTTTACCGTCAATTTCGCGAATTACCAAAACATGTGCCCGTTTTGCTTGAATGCCAAGATCGCCTGATAAGCCTAGAGCCTCAAGCAGCGAAACCCGTTCGTTGGGAATGCTATAAGTTCCCGGGCGACTAACTTCGCCTAACACGCTCACTTTAAAATTGGTGAGCCTAATACTCACAATGGGGTCTTTAACAAAGGGACGCAATTTTTCGGTAATTAGATTTGTAGCCTCTTTGCGGGTTAATCCCGAAACGGCAATTCGACCCAAAACCGGAAAATCAATATTTCCCGAAGCATCTACCAAATAGGTTTGTAAAGCGGGTGAAGAGGTAATTGTGCCGCTTGCTGAGCTTCGGCTATAATCGGCAACGTATAAATTAAAGGGGCGAACGGCATCCATATCTAAAGCCGAAACAGCAATTGTTAATAAATCATCTGGTTTATAGGTGAGTTCATATTTTACAGGCGTGCTAATTTCGGTAGAGCCATCCTGAAAATAGATCATATCTTTTCTTGAGGCACAACTGCTTATCAAAAAAATAGTCAATAATAAAAAGAGGGGTAGTTTTAAGCGTTTTTTAAAGGCTAAATTCATTAAAATCAATTTTAAGAACTGCAAATATAGCATTTCTAATTTAAGTTATAAAGTTAAAAGTTTTTTCGAAAAACCAATTGTTGCCTTTGCCATTTTTAAACAAACTTTTAACCGCATTAACAATGCAAATATCGCAAATTAACTTAGGTAAAACCCTCAACGCTTACAGGCAAGAACCTCTTTGGCGGACAATGCCTCTTTTTATTGTTCAAATTTGTTGTTTTGTAATTAATTTTTTTACCTT
>PFPU01000148.1 GCA_002793215.1 Flavobacteriales bacterium CG_4_10_14_0_2_um_filter_35_18 | reverse complement strand
TTTCTCTTTAAAACTGAATCGCCCTAAATTTACTTTTACAACACCTTTAGTCATATAAGTTTTTTTAGAATAATCAATAATCACATCTACAATTACGGGAACATCATTTTGTGATTCTTTAAAAGCCTGCAGCATAATTGTATCTATTTCGGCATCGTTCATCATTTTAAAATAGGAAGCGCCACAAGCCGTGGCAACGCCTTCAATATTAACATTACCAATAACGGAGGCGGTTTTTCGTTTAAACGGAATTTTTTGAAATTGTGAAATTTGCCCCAATTCGCCATCGTGAAAAACAAAATAAACCACACCTTTATTATTGGTTGTAGCGGTAAGTATTTCCATGCAAGTCATTAAAAATCCGCCATCGCCAACAATGCCAACCACTTTTTTATTGGGGTTCATAAATTTAGCGCCAATGGCCGCGGGCACACAAAACCCCATGCAGTTAAAATCGGTTGGCGAAACAAAATGTCGCGACCTATTTACAGGTAATAATTCAGCCGCCAAATAGGTATGCGAACCGTCATCAACTACAAAATAAGTATCCTCGTCAGTATGTTTTGAAAGGGCTTCAAAAAAATATCCGGGCGAAACCTTATCGGATAAGGGTTTTTCCTTCCATTCGGCATTGTATTTTGCTTTTTCTTCTTTAATCATCTTAGCCAAAGCAGAAGCATCTTTTTTTTGACTCATTTTTTCTAAGGCTTGAGCCAGTAATTTCAATGTTTCGTGCGCATCGCCTTCAATGCTTATTTTTGTAGGATAATTTTTGTCAAATACTTTTGGATTGATATCGATATGAATCAAATTTTCAGGTACTTTAACACCAAAACTTCCCGTAGCAATTTCTGAAAAACGAACGCCAATGGCAAGCATGGCATCACAATTTTTAAAAGCTTTTTGAGCAGCTGGCACGGCATTAGGTCCAAATCCGAAGCCAACATGCAATGGATGAGAAGCCGGAAAAGAAGCTTTTCCTTGCAAGGTAGTCGCGACCGGTGCACCGAGTATTTCGGCAATTTTTATAAGTTCATCTGTGGCATTGGCAGCACCCCAACCTACATAAATCCCTGGATTGGATGCTTTTGAAAGTAATAAAGCTGTTGCATCTATTTTTTTTAAATCAATTTTGGGGTTTTGATAGGTTTTTGTGTAGGGCAAAAAATTGTCAACTTCACCTTTAAACATTTGAAACTCCATGGGAATTTCTATAAAAACAGGTCCGGGTTCACCCGAAGTGGCGATTTCATAAGCCTTATAAATAGTAGCAATGATTTCGTTATGCGAGCTAATTTTAAAATAAGCTTTAGTGAGTTCTTTGACTAAATTTTCTTGACTCAGTTGATGTAATTGGTAATATCTACCACTATCTTGGCGGGTTCCGCCAGAAATTATCAACATCGGAATGCCATCTAAAAAAGCTTCGCCTATGCCACTCATTGCATTGGTTGTACCCGCGGCTGGAACGGTCATTAAGGTACCGATACTTTTTGAAGTGCAAGAAACGCCTAGTGCCATAAATGACGCACCACCCTCGTGCGTAACTAAAATGGGTTCTATTTGTTTAGAGTTGCTTAATTCGTCATATAATTCGATGTTGTGAACACCGGGAATGCCAAAAGTGTATTTTACTCCAATTTGTTCTAACGCGTAAACCGCTAATTCTGCACCTGTTTTTTTCATTGTTTTAATCTTTAGTCAACCTAAAAGGTTTAATTATAGTTCTGATTTTACTTAAGACCTATAAGGTTGAAAAAAAACCTTGTGGGTCAGTTTTTTAGTGAATTTTTTATGATATGGTTTGCTGCTTTTTGTGCTGTAAATATGCAAGTTGCCAAAAAAGTTCCTTCTAAGGCACGTTTACCGTGAGAGCCACCACCGCCAAATCCTGCTGCTTCGCCAACGGCATATAAATTTTCAAAAGCTTCTTGAGAATTATCGGCATCTAATGTTTTTAAAACTTGAGAATTCAAATTAGTTTGTATGCCTCCTAAACTTTTTCGGGATAAGATAAATTCTCTTATGGCAATAAGGGGATAAGCCTTTTTTTGATTCAGTTTTTGAGGTTTTAAAGTCCGCGTTTTATCGCCTTTATACGCGCGTGTTTGGTTTATGAGTCTGATTTGTTCGTCATTCCAAATGTTAGTTCCATGCTCAAAATTGGCATCGTAACTGTCAATTGAATTTTTAAGTGCTTCAATGGTAACATCATTTGTGCCTGTTAAGGCATTCATTTTTTTTACCAATTCTTCAATGCTATTTGCAGTTATATAATTTGGGGAATCTTTTTCGAGGGATTTTATTAAATGTTTATTACCTCTTAAAACGGAATATAAAAAGGAAACTATTTTTTTGTTTTTGATACCTTCATTAAATTCAGAACCCGAAATGCCTAATTCTTTATAGGCTATTTTTTTATTGAGAATTTGCCACGAATATTGCTTTTGTTGTTCACAGATTTTGGTTACCAAATAACGGGTGTCAAAAGCCGTTACTAGAGGCCTAGGCCCCATGCGTTCACCTTTATAATTGAGCCATAAAGCTGATTTTGGAGGCACTAAACTTAATCCATGATTTTCTCTTTTTGGATAAGGATGTGGTATTCCGGCGGCATAATTCCACATTAAATTTAAGTTAGTGATGCTTCCACCAAAGTTTTTAATTGTATCGTGAACAGCACCATCCGAAAATTGATGAGAGCCATTGAGAATTATTTCAGGTGGTGATTTCCAATCTTTGTGCCAATTTTGTCTTACTTTTTCCATACTGCCATTGATGCCTCCGGTGGCAACTACAAAATAATTAGCCCAACAAATAAAAGGAATTTGTGTTTGTTCATCAACGCCATTGATAGCGCAAATTTTGCCATTTTTAAAAATAAAATCCTGTGCTTTATGTTGAAAATAAACCGTCAAATTTTGATAATTTGGATGTGATTTTAAATGGGCTAAAACTGCTTTTACCAAGCCATAGCCGGTTCCCCAAACCATATGAAATCGCGGTGCTGAATTACCAGGATGGTCTAAACCACGTTCTACCCAATGGACGATGGGAAAGAATTTTACATTTTTAGAGTGCACCCAATCGTAAACTTTATGTGTGGATTCTAAAAATTCATTTGCCCATTTTTTACCCCAAATATTGTCATCTTCGAATTCAGCATACGAAAACCAATCTTTTTTTGCTTGTGCAATGTTGTCTTTAATACCTGAAAAACGCTGTTGAGGAGAATCTATAAAAAACATGCCTCCAAAAGATTCTTTAGCCAAACCGCCAAAGTTTTGTTCTAAATCACGTTCAATGATAATGACCTTTTTATTGGCATTTAGCAATTCAATAGCCGTTGTAATGCCTGATATTCCGCCACCAATAATAACAGTATCTGCTTGATAGCTATTTTCTATCATAATTTGTATTAAAAGTTGTCATTAAAATTTTTATAAAGGTATTAAATTCTTAATAAAAAATTCAATCAACCTTATAAATGAATTGAATTTATAGATAGAAGCTTAATTAAAAGACCAGATAAAAAGGTTAAACATTAATTGTAAATAATGCTTGTAAAGAAGCTTTTAAACATTATCTTTGCAACCCAAATTATTCGGGGTGTAGCGTAGCCCGGTTATCGCGCCTGCTTTGGGAGCAGGAGGTCGCAGGTTCGAATCCTGCCACCCCGACAAAAAAAAGCTGAACCTGAGTTCAGCTTTTTTTATAAATTAATTTCAAAGTTAAAAAGTTGTCTTGAAAAGTTTCGCTTATTTTTAATTAAAAATTAAGTTTAATTCAGTCCACGTTTTTTTATCAATGCCTTGATATCAGGTTCCTTTCCTCTAAATTCTTTATATAAATCCATGCCTTTTTTTGTGCCACCTTGGCTTAGCATGTGGCGGTATTTTTTAGCGGTATTTGGGTCAAAAATATTACCAGTTTTCTTAAAGGCTTCAAAGGCATCGGCATCTAATACCTCCGACCATAAATAGCTGTAATAGCCGGCAGCATAACCTCCGTCAAAAATATGTGAAAAATAGGTGCTTTTATAACGCGGAATGATTTCATCAATCAAACCGAGTTTAGTCATTGTATTTTTTTCAAAAGCAATAGTTTGTTGATGGGTGGTGTCTTGCAAGGTATGCCAAGCCATATCTAAATAGGCAGCGGCCATATATTCTACGGTTCTAAAACCTTCATTAAAATCGTTCGCTTGATTCATTTTTTTGATAAGTGCTTCGGGAATTACTTCACCTGTTTTATAATGTTTGGCATATAATTTTAATACTTCGGGTTCACTCATCCAATTTTCCATTACTTGAGAGGGAAATTCAACAAAATCTCTCGGAACATTAGTGCCCGAAAGCGATTGGTATTTTACGTTAGAAAGCAGTCCGTGTAAAGCGTGACCAAACTCGTGAAATAGTGTTTGCGCCTCGGTAAAAGATAAAAGAGATGGTGTGTTTTTGGTTGGTGGTGGAAAATTGAAATTTGTTGTAACAATTGGATGAATCATTTTATCAACATTTGATTGATCTCTTAAGGAATTCATCCAAGCGCCACCTTGCTTGCTTTCGCGTGCAAAGAAATCCATATAAACGACTCCTAGATGACTGCTATCGGCATCTAAAACTTCAAAAACTTGTTGGTCTTTATGCCATTTTGGAAGGTTGTTTAAGGGTTTAAAAGTCAAGCCAAATAATTTGTTTGCCAATTTAAAAACACCTTCTCTAACCGCCGTAAACTCAAAGTAAGGGCGGGTTTCATCTTCATTAAAATCATATTGTTCTTTTCTAACTTTTTCTACATAATAGCGCCAGTCACTTGCTTCAAAAGCACCTTCAACACCTTCTGATTTCATTTTTTTTGAGAGGGCTTCGCGTTCTTTTTTTGCACGGTTTAATGCAGGATTCCATAACTTATCCATAAAGGCATAAACGGCTTCGGGCGTTTCGGCCATATTATTTGATAAGATATAAGCGGCGTGGTTTTTATAGCCTTTTAATTGAGCCAATTGGAGGCGGATACTCACCATTTCTTCTAAGATAGCTTTGTTGTCGTCTTTATTGTTATTAGCGCCACGTAGTGCGTAACCATCAAAAATTTTTTTGCGTAGGGTTCTGTTTGGCGATGTTTGTAAAAAAGGGTTAATACTTGGACGTTGCAATGTAAATGACCAGCCTTTTTTGTGCCCTCTTTTTTTGCTTTCATTTGCTGCAACCGCCAATAAACCTTGAGAAGCGTTGCCTAAGTCAATTGAATCGCTAACATAAAGTTCAAAATTATTGGTTTCGTTTAACAGATTTTCGCCAAATTTTTGAGATAATACGGCTAAACGGTTG
>PFPU01000058.1 GCA_002793215.1 Flavobacteriales bacterium CG_4_10_14_0_2_um_filter_35_18 | reverse complement strand
GTTAATTCCTTTGTGGCTTGCGTACAATTAATCGCCCCTTTGTAGCCATTTTTAGTTAAAATAGGCAAGTAACCCGAATGGTCTAAGTGCGCATGGGTTAAAAATACCTCGTCTATATTTTTAAATTCAACTGGAAATTCTTCCCAGTTTTTTAAACGCAATTCTTTTAATCCTTGAAATAGACCACAATCAATCAAGAGCTTTTTAGTTTCAGTTTCTAATAAAATTTTAGATCCGGTTACGGTTCCAGCGCCACCAAAAAAAGTTAGTTTCATCATTTATATTTTATTTTTCTTGCCTTTTGTTTCAATAGCAACTAGTTAACTTGCTCTTTTTATTAAGGATTAGGCACTTAATGTTAAAAACGCTTTGGTTTGCTAAACAATTATAACATCAAAAGTAAGTTTAAATTGCTCAAAAACAAATAATAAAAGTTGTGATAGTCAATTTTCTATTAAAAACGCCCCTTTTAAATTAATATTTTAATGGGGTTTTGATAATTTTTTATATCATTGTAACGTTATCTCTTTTTTAGAAAACGATAAGTGGCAATTAAGGACTAAAATGAATTGATAGTTCAAAAATTAAATTAAAGTATGCGCAAAAAGATAAACCTGAATAAACCTGTATTAATTTACCTTCTGTTAATGGTAACAATTGTTTTATTAGCTGCAGCAAATATCAATTCGAACCCCCAAAAAAATGAAAATGCCAATACCTTATTAAGTTTAAAATCAGCAGATATTAATTCACAATTTGGAATTCAAGCTGGTTTGAGTGATGTTATTTTAAAAGAAGTCTATAAGTATCCCTCCGAAAAAATACATAATTATATTAAAAAGCTGAACAAAAGTAATGGGTTTAATGGCAGTGTTTTAGTTGCCAAAAAGGGTAAAATATTATTTGAAGAACACATAGGAAAAAAAGATTTAAGACACAAAGACCCTATTGAAAATACAAATACCTACCAACTTGCCTCACTTTCTAAACAGTTTACCGCCGCAGCAATTTTGTTGCTTTATCAAGATGGAAAAATAAACTTGGATGGTTATGCTTCAAATTATTTAAAGGACTTTCCTTATAAAAAAATTACCATTCGCCAATTGTTAAACCACACGTCAGGACTTCCAAACTATATGTGGGCAACCGAAAATAAGTTAAAAATTGGACAACAAACAGATAATGAGTCGGTTTTAAAACTCATGAACCATTTAAAAATACAAGCTTATTTTAAACCGGGAAGTAAATTTGATTATAGCAATACAGGCTACTTTATTTTAGCAACGATTGTTTCGCAAGTTAGCAATCAAAATTTTGGAGATTTTCTTGACACCCATTTTTTTAGGCCATTAAAAATGAATCATACCTATGCGCATAGGCAAAATGAAGAGCCGAAAAAGGATGAATTAGTTGGATTTAGACACCGTGGTAGAAGATACCAAACGATACCATTTACCATAAATGATGGCGTTTTAGGCGATAAGGGTATTTATTCTACTGTTAATGATTTATTTAAATGGAGTGAATCTTTAACCAACAATGACATTTTAAATGACACCATTCAAGCGCTTGCTTTTGAGCCGGGAAAAACCATTCGCGGTAAAAGCATACCTTATGGTTTTGGCTATCGGCTAAACCAAAAAGAAGATTTAATTTATCACAATGGCGTTTGGAACGGATTTAGCAACACCTTTAGAAGGTATGACAACGGTGATATTACCATTATCATTTTGAGTAATGACAGTTTTAATTCAATAACACCCGTGGCAGAGAATCTTTATAAACTCGCTAACGCCTTTTCAAAATATGACAAATTTGTGTCTTTTGTAGCGAATACTAATATCTTTGCCCTCAAAAACCTAGAAAACCATTTGTCCAATTTTAGCGACATCCCAAAGCCGGAAGCCATCGAAACTTTAAATAGAATTGAAGATTTTTATCGCAGTCATTTTACACTTTTTATGACACTTAACTTTTTAGATCTTTCTAATCCATTTTTTTTAAGTCAACAGTTCAATTCTTATTTGAATTAAAAACAGCTTTTTAGTAGTATGATATTTTAAATAAGAATAATGATTTTGCAATAGGTAGAAACTTTAAAATTGTCTTAATATGAAAAAATATACCCTACAAATAGCGCCTTTTATTGTGCCAACAACCGATGGAAAATATATTGCCGAACACTTTGGCTTGGCAACTAACGGTGAAAGATCTATTAGCGTGGCTTATATGAAAGCACCTCCAGGTTGGAGCGAGCCTTTTCAAACACCTGAATTTGATGAAATAACTTTGATTTTTAGGGGTAAAAAACAGTTTATTATCGATGGCGAAACCATTATTTTAAAAGCGGGAGAATCGATAAAAATTAATAAGGGAACGCGCGTTCAATATTCTAATCCATTTAATGAAACCGTAGAATATATGTCGGTTTGCACACCTGCATTTTCGCCTAATTTAGTTCACAGAGAGGCATAGCGTTATTTAGTGCGTTCGCAAGCCAACAGCGTGTTTTTTAACAACATGGCAATGGTCATTGGACCAACGCCACCCGGAACAGGTGTGATATAGGCCGCTTTTTTGCACACACTTTCAAAATTTACATCGCCAACAATTTTATATCCTTTAGGCAAGGAGTCATCTTCAACGCGCGTAATGCCAACATCTACAATACAAACGCCTTCTTTTACCATATCACCTGTTAAAAATTCGGGTTTTCCCAGCGCCACGATAATGATATCTGCGTTAAGCGTAAAAGCTTTTATATTTTTAGTACGACTGTGTACCAAGGTTACGGTGGCATCGCCAACGGTGCGTTTTTGACTCAATAAAATGCTCATCGGACGCCCAACAATGTGGCTTCTGCCAATAACCACCACATTTTTTCCCGAAGTTTCTACTTTGTAGCGTTCTAAAAGTTCAAGAATTCCGTAAGGAGTGGCGGGTAAAAAGCAAGGCAAATCAAGGGTCATTTTTCCAACGTTTACCGGATGAAACCCGTCCACATCTTTATCGGGATTGATGGTCATTAAAATATTTTGTTCATCGATATGTTTTGGCAGTGGCAACTGAACGATAAAACCATCAATATCAGCATCGTTATTGAGCAACTGAATTTCGTGAAGCAGTTGTTCTTCGGAAGTAGATTCAGGCAAATCAATTAAAGTTGAATGAAATCCAACTTGCTGACAAGATTTAACTTTGCTGTTTACATAAGTCATACTCGCCCCATTGGTTCCAACTAAAACAGCCGCTAAATGTGGTATTTTTTTGCCTTGTGCTTTTAATTTTTTAACCGATTCGGCTATTTCTAGCTTTAAATCGTTTGAGGTTTTTTTGCCGTCGAGTAGGATCATTGGGGAGTA
>PFPU01000132.1:633-3407 GCA_002793215.1 Flavobacteriales bacterium CG_4_10_14_0_2_um_filter_35_18 | reverse complement strand
TGGGGTTTTTCTTTTTATATTTCGGAGGCATTTAATACACTAGCCAGCTTTTCCAAGTCCGCTTTGGTATGATTTGCAGTTATCACTATTCTGTTCATATAGTTCTCATAAGTGGGATATTTAAATCGGGCGATAACTATTTTTTTTATCAGTAAAGCTTTGTAAATATCATCGCTGTTTGAGTATATTACTGGATATGATTTGTTAAATTGAAATGCTTGTTTTGGAACTAATATTTTGCCCAAAAAGTTTAAGTTTTGAATAAGGAGTTTTCGTTGCTTTTCATATAGCTGAAATCCGCTCATATAGGCTTCTAAATAAGTGGGATTTGCTCCGGATGACGACACAAACACAGGTTCTGCGCGAATATTGTCAATAAATTCTTTATCAGCGGCAATAATGCCGCCAGAAAGTCCTAAAGCCTTACCTAAAGATGCAATCATAATTTTTCTATGCAATTTTTTAGATTTTATTTTTGAGAATATTCCTTCTCCCAACACACCAATAACACCTAAACTATGCGACTCATCCAATACCAGGGTGATTTTCTTTTGGGAAGAAATTTTATCTAAAAAATCAAAAGATGTAGATGTTGTTTCCAAAGGTAAAATAGCATCAGTAGTAATCACAATATCTTCAAAAATAGCATCTCGAAGTTTTGGGTGAAGTTTATCGTTGATAAATAAAGGCAAGCTATTTGGGGCTAAAATAGCCGGATGTGTTTTTGGATAATGAAAAAAAACAACCTTAGACTTAGCTAAATAATCAACAACCATTTTACCAGCCAAGGTTCCCGAGGAAATTGTTAAAGCGGTTTCTGCCCCCAAATATTCAGAAAAATAGCTTTCAAACTTGTCATAAATCGCTAATTTCACATTGGCATTTCTTGAGCTTCCATAAAAAGTTCCCCATTTTTTTAAATTTTCATAAATTATTTCTTGAAATTCTTTATTTGTGGCCATTCCCAAATAAGAAGTGCCGCCAAAATATAGATATTTCTCACCATTTAACGTAATTTCCCTATCAGGGAATTCATCTACAATTATTTCCATTAAATTAAAGTGACGCCAGTTCCATTTAAATCGCTGTATTTTATAATCCCATTTTTAATGGTAACGCCAGTTGCAATATCTTTTGCCAATAAAAGCGCGCCATCCATATCTACATAATCCAATAAAGGCAATAAATGGGCAATTGCAGAAATGCCTACAGAAGATTCTGTCATACAGCCAACCATAGTTTTCATGTTAAGATCCTTTGCTTGAAGTAACATTCGTTTGGCAGAAGTCAACCCGCCACATTTCACCAATTTCACATTCACGCCATGAAAATGATTGTGGCATCTTAAAACATCTGCTTCCACCTGACAACTTTCGTCTGCGATAATTGGCAAAACAGAATTTAGGAAAACTTCTCTATGACCTTCCCAATTGTTTGCTTCCAAAGGTTGCTCAATAAATTCGACACCTAGTTTTTTCAATTCAATAGCGTTATTGATTGTTTCTTCTGCCGTCCATCCACAGTTTGCATCAACCCTAAAAATAGCATCAGTATGTTTGCGAAGTTCTTTAATTATTTTAATGTCTTCTTTGGTTCCAAGTTTTATTTTATAAATTGGCCAAGGAAGTTCTTGCATTTTTTCAACCATTTTTTCGATGGTATCTATGCCAATGGTATAGTCTGTCAGCGGATTATGGCTACTGTCATACTGCCACAACTCGTAAAGTTTTTTTCCTTTTTTACGGGCATATAAATCATTGTAGGCAAGATCCAATGCACATAAGGCAAACATATCGTGTTTTAAATGCTTATACATTTTGTCCCAAAATGCTTCTGGTGTTAAATCTGCAATTTCTGTAATAATCCACTCTAATTCTTTTATGTTTTCCATCATTTTTGGAACCGTAACATTGTAATATGGATTAGAAGTTGCTTCGCCAAAACCAGTAAATTTACCATCTTTTAGCTCAACTATTAAAGTTGGCTGTATGTCATAAGATTCTCTGGAAATTGTGAAGGTGTGTTGTAATTTTAAATCATAGGGTTTTAGAATTATTTGCATAATATAAAATATTTAAAAGTTGATTTTTTATTTTTATAAGTAACACAAAAGGAGTATTTCATTTTATTGTGAATATTTTTTTAATTTTTAAAAACAAGAGTAGATTCATTATTTCCAACTGTCAATTCAACAGTTCTTCCTAAAATTAAAGCTCTATTGTCTTCTTCGTGACCGGCAGGAAAATTGAATAATACAGGCAATTCGTATTCTTCAAGAACATCTAAAATAAGCTTTTCAATGGGTTTTCCCCAATCCTCAATAATATTACCTCTCATTTTACTGATTGAACCAATAACAATTCCTTTGCAGTTTTCAAAATAACCGGCACGTTTTAAACTTTGCAACATTCTGTCAATATGATAGGCTTGCTCGCCAACTTCTTCAATAAATAATATTTTTCCGTTGGTATCAATACTTGTTTTTGAGCCCAGCATCGAATGTAAAAGCGTAAGGTTGCCTCCAACAAGTTCCCCGATTGCAATTCCTGGTCTGTTGTCAACAGAACCCACAATGGTATATGCCAATTGTTTTCCAAAAACGGCATCTTTTAATGGAACTGCGTTCTCCTCTGGAAATTCACAATAAATATCTAAACTAATTCCCATAATGGCGTGGATAGACTCATAGCCAAGATTATGGATTTGACTGTGGAGGGCAGTGATATCCGAATAGCCAATTACCCATTTAGGATATTCTGTAAATTTTGTGTAAT
>PFPU01000132.1:0-600 GCA_002793215.1 Flavobacteriales bacterium CG_4_10_14_0_2_um_filter_35_18 | reverse complement strand
CGCCACGCGCGCACCAAATGGCTTTAATGTTTGGATTGTCCAGTGCTTTTTGAAAATCAGCTGCACGCTCTTCATCGGTACCTGCAAATTCATTATTTTGGTTAAAGATGTTTTCTCCCAAAACAACATTTAAATTCCAGCTATTTAACAATTTTATCGCTTGCTCAATTTCAGCAACCTTATTATTTAAATTTCCTGCCGGAGAAACAATGGCAACCGTATCGCCTTGTTGCAAGTAAGGCGGCTGTATCAAGTTTTCGGATATCGTAACAGGTTCCACAATAATATTAACAGGTGCTACAATTGGAGATTTTGTTGATTTACAGCCAACATTTACCAAAGCCATTATAAATGCAAAATAGATTATTCGTTTAAAAAACATCATTTAAAGATTTGATGTAAATATATGTTTTTTAACAATTTATTCCCCAATGAATATGTAGAAATTTAGTTATTATAGCCTTATTTTGCTAAATTTTATGAAAGACAGCAATCAATTCAAAAAACATTTTGATATTTTGGGCGTTCCCTTCGGTCAGGCTTTATTTGTTATTTTTATTTTATTAAAAAAGAGCTCATTGAATACAAGGGTTTTGCTAC
>PFPU01000191.1 GCA_002793215.1 Flavobacteriales bacterium CG_4_10_14_0_2_um_filter_35_18 | reverse complement strand
AGATTCTGGCGCTTTCCAAGGCTCTTGTTCTAGGAGTTTAAAGCTCATAAACACGAGCGAAATAACAACAATTAAGATTGATTTTTTCATGAATAAAATTATTATTGAAAAGTTTAGTCGCAATCCAAAAACAACATTACATCCTGAAAAAATTATTTTTTAGTAAGGGTTCTAATATAGTTTACCATAAACCAAATGTCGTCTTCTGAAAATTCATTTTTATATTTTGGCATTTTACCCCGACCTTCGTTTATCTTCCAAAAAAGTTCGCCATCTGTTTGAGATTGAAAGCGCTTTGAGGTAAAATCTATTGGTGGTGGGTTAAACTTTTTGGCTTTTTCTCCATCACCTAAACCTAATTCGCCGTGGCAGGATGCACAATTTGAAGTATATTGATATTTACCTTCTTCTATAGAATAGTCGTAATCACTCGCTTTTATTGGATTTACCAAGGATTTGGCTTTATCTGGTGCTATCCAAATAGCGGCATTTTGAGCGCTACTTTTAATCGCTAAAAAACAAACGACTCCTATAAAAGCAATTTGCAGTCTTGTAAATGCCATAAAATTTTTATAAACCCGTCAAATATAATAAAAATATAATACCGTCAAATAATCGGCGCTCTATTGAATACTAAAAGTCGAATTTAATGCCTTGTGCTAAAGGCAAACTGGTTGAATAGTTAATGGTATTGGTTTGACGGCGCATATAGGCTTTCCAAGCATCGGAGCCTGATTCGCGTCCACCTCCGGTTTCTTTTTCTCCCCCAAAAGCACCCCCGATTTCGGCTCCTGAAGTGCCGATATTTACGTTGGCAATGCCACAATCGGAACCCGCCTGCGATAGGAATAATTCCGATTCGCGCATGTTGGTAGTCATAATAGCCGATGATAAACCTTGAACAACACCATTTTGTAGCGCAATGGCGTTGCTAAGTTCGCCAGCATATTTTATTAAATATAGTAGGGGTGCAAACGTTTCATTTTGAACCACCTCGTAATGGTTTTCTACCTCTGCAATTGAAGGCGAAACATAACAGCCACTTTCATAGCCCTTTCCGTGTAAAACCTTTCCTTCTACGAGCATTGTTCCGCCTTGTTGTTTTACCTTTTCAATTGCTGAAAGGTAAATTGCAACGGCCTCTTTATCAATTAGTGGTCCGATATGATTATTTTCGTCAAGCGGATTGCCAATGCGCAATTGCCCATAAGCGCTTACTAATTTATCTTTCACCTGATTGTAAACACTTTCGTGGATAATTAAACGTCTGGTAGAGGTACAGCGTTGTCCGGCAGTTCCAACAGCACCAAACAATGCGCCTACAATGGTCATTTCTAAATCGGCACTAGGCGTTACAATAATCGCATTATTGCCACCCAACTCCAACAAGCTTCTACCTAAACGCTGTGCTACAGCTTGTGCCACAATTTTACCCATCCTAATAGAACCTGTTGCCGAAATTAAAGCCACGTTTTTGTCGTTTGTCATCATGGCGCCAATGTTAAAATCGCCATTGATTAAGCACGAAACGCCTTCGGGCATATTGTTTTCTTTTAAGACTTTTTTAATAATATTTTGACAAGCAACTCCGCATAAAGGGGCTTTTTCTGAAGGTTTCCAAATGCAAACATCGCCACAAACCCAAGCTAGAGCCGTATTCCATGCCCAAACAGCCACCGGAAAATTAAATGCCGATATAATACCAACAACGCCAAGTGGATGGTATTGGTCATACATGCGGTGACTTGGTCGCTCAGAATGCATCGTTAATCCGTGTAATTGTCGCGATAAACCTACGGCAAAATCACAGATGTCAATCATTTCTTGAACCTCGCCTAAACCTTCTTGAAGTGATTTTCCCATTTCATAAGACACCAATTGCCCTAAGGGATTTTTTAATATTCTTAATTGTTCGCCAAACTGACGCACCAATTCGCCGCGTTTTGGCGCGGGAATTTGCCTAAAAGTTTTAAATGCTTCGCTAGCAGTTTGACTTACCTTGTTGTAATCGTTTTGAGTGGCTGTGCTCACTTTGCCTATTAAAGCACCGTCAACAGGCGAATAAGAGGCGATGCTTTTGCCGGAGCCAAAACTATTTTGCCCGGTTGAATTTCCCGCATTTTCGGCGTTAATTCCCAATGTTTTTAAGGCTTTGCTGATGTCAATTTTTAAATTTTCGGCGTTCATTTTCTATAACTTTTAGAGTGGCAAAATTACAACAATTTAAACCGCTAAAAAAGCAATCATAAGCCTAATTTAACAAAACACCTTTCTATTCCCCTTGCAAAAATCATAAAAACCTTTCTAAAAATTGGTTTACTTTTGCCTTGAAATCAAGCTTAAATGATAAATTCAGCCTCGCTATTTAAAATAAAAAACCCATCCGAATTTGAATTATCGGCTTTAGCGGTATTTAAATTTCAAGCTGAAAATAATGCGGTTTATCGCGCTTTTTTAAATTATTTAAATTTTGATTATCAAAAGGTTTCAAGCCTAAAAGCCATTCCTTTTTTACCCATTCAATTTTTTAAAACCCATCGCATTTTATCGGTTGACAAACCCATTCAAGAAACTTTTTTAAGCAGTGGAACTACGGGAATGCAACAAAGCAAGCATTTTGTAAGTGATTTATCGCTCTATGAAACCAGCTATTTAAAAGGGTTTCAATATTTTTATGGCAACATTACCGACTATACCATTTTGGCGCTATTGCCTTCGTATCTTGAGCGAAATGGTTCTTCATTGATTTATATGGTAGCCGATTTAATAAAAAAATCGCGTAAACCAAAAAGCGGATTTTATCTCAACAACTTGGATGATTTAGCCAAAACCTTAATAGCACTCGATCAAAAAGGTGAAAAAGTTATGCTAATTGGCGTTTCGTTTGCACTTTTAGACCTCATTGAAAAACACAACTTTCATTTAAAAAATACAATCATAATGGAAACCGGTGGTATGAAAGGAAGGCGAAAAGAATTGATTAGAGCAGCGCTACACCAACAACTTTGTTTGGGTTTTGGCGTTTCTAAAATTCATTCTGAATACGGAATGACCGAGTTGCTGAGTCAAGCGTATTCAAAAGGAGCTGGCTTTTTTAACACCCCACCTTGGATGAAAATTAGCATTCGCGATACCGAAGACGCCTTTAGTTTTTTACCAATAGGACAAGCGGGTGGTATCAATGTAATTGATTTAGCAAACCTCAATTCGTGCGCCTTTATTGCCACCCAAGATTTAGGCAAAATCTACACAAATGGGACCTTTGAAATTTTAGGACGCTTTGATAACAGCGATATTAGAGGTTGTAATTTGTTGGTGGGATAAAAACTTTAAACCACCCTTAGCACAAAATAGTTTTTTTTGCCGCGTTGTAGCAACACGAATTTATTGTTGATGAGTTGGTTTTTATCAATTTTAAAATCTTCGGTAATTTTTTCTTTGTTTACCGATAGGGAATTTTCTTTTAAGGCACGGCGCACTTCGCTATTTGAGGCTAAAAATCCGTTGGTAGTAAAGGCGCTAATCACATCGAATCCTTGTGTGATTTGACTTTGGTCGATTTCGGCTTGCGGCACACCTTCAAAAACATCTAAAAAGGTTTGTTCGTCAAGGGTTTTTAAATCGGCAGAGGTTGAATTTCCAAACAATATGAGCGAGGCTTTTACCGCATTTTGGTAGTCAGCTTCGTTGTGAACTAAAGTGGTTACTTCTTGAGCAATGCGTTTTTGCAACAAGCGCAAATGAGGTTCGGCGCGGTGTGCTAAAGTTAAATTGTCAATTGTTTCCTTATTTAAAAAGGTAAATATTTTAATGTAGTTTTCGGCATCGGCATCAGAGGCATTAAGCCAATATTGGTAAAATTTATAGGGCGAAGTTCTTTTTGGGTCAAGCCACACATTACCACCTTCGGTTTTGCCGAATTTTGTACCATCGGCTTTTGTAATTAAAGGGCAGGTCAACGCAAAAGCTTTACCGCCTAATTTGCGGCGAATGAGTTCGGTACCGGTAGTTATGTTTCCCCATTGGTCTGAACCGCCCATTTGCATTTTGCAATTTTCGGCTTGATATAGGTGTAAAAAATCAAATCCTTGAAACAATTGGTAAGTAAATTCGGTAAACGACATGCCTTCGCCAGACTCATCTGTTAAGCGCTTTTTTACCGAATCTTTAGCCATCATGTAATTCACGGTTAAATGTTTGCCTATATCTCTAACAAAATCAATTAAGGTCATGTTTTTAGTCCAATCATAATTGTTTACCATTTTAGCGGCATTCGGACTATTGGCATTAAAATCTAAAAATTTTTCGAGTTGTTTTTTTATCCCATTAAGGTTTTTTTGCAAGGTTGTTTCGTCTAGTAGATTGCGCTCTGCCGATTTTCCACTCGGGTCGCCAATCATGCCTGTAGCGCCACCAACCAATGCAATGGGCGTGTGGCCAAATTTTTGAAAATGCACCAACAAAATGATTTGTACCAAACTGCCAATGTGTAAGGATTCGCCCGTTGGGTCAAAACCAATGTAAGCCTTGGTAGGCTCTTTGGTTAATTGTTCTTCAGTTCCGGGAATGATATCTTGAATTAATCCGCGCCAGCGTAGTTCTTCTACAAAATTATTGTTCATGGTTTTACAATTTGCGCAAAGATAAAAATCAAAGGTTAAATAGCCCTATTTATTGAGATAATTCTTTATTTTAGCTTTATGATATTAGTTACTGGTGGTACAGGATTAGTTGGCGCGCACTTGCTTTACCAACTAGCGTTAAAACACAAAAAAATTCGTGCTATTTATAGAACTTTAGCATCTATAAACCGCACAAAAGCTGTTTTTTCTTTTTATAGTGATAAACCCGAAAGTTTGTTTAATAAAATTGAATGGATTGAAGCCCGCATTGAAGATTTACCCGCATTAACGCTTGCTTTTGCAGAGGTTGATTTGGTTTACCATTGTGCAGCTATCATTTCTTTTAACCCCGATGATTATAAACAAATGCGCAAAACCAACATCACCGGAACGGCAAATATGATTAACCTGAGTCTTGATTTTAAGATAAAAAAGTTTTGTTATGTTAGCTCCATCGCCACCCTAGAAGATGCACCAAAAACAGGCGATGTTACCGAAGAAAATGAATGGAGTGGCTCCGAAAATAAATGCTATGCCATTACAAAATATGGGGCAGAACAAGAGGTTTGGCGCGGTTCGCAGGAAGGTTTAGAAGTTGTTATTGTAAACCCCGGAGTGATTATTGGACCTGGTTTTTGGGAATCGGGTTCGGGACAATTATTTACGAACATTTACAAAGGATTTCAATTTTATACCCTTGGTGTTACCGGTTTTGTTGGGGTAAACGATGTGGCAAAAGCGATGATTGCCTTAATGGAAAGTAATTTGAGTTTAGAACGCTATATTTTGGTGAGTGAAAATTTGAATTTTAAACAAGTTTTTGACACAATTGCCGACGCTTTAAATGTAAAAAAACCAACTATTAAAGTGACCAAATGGCTTAGCGCCTTGGTTTGGCGCTTAGATACAATTAAAAGTTTTATAACCAATAAACCCGCCTTATTTAACAAAGAAACTGCAATAGCTTCACAACAAAAAACCTATTATAGCGCAGCTAAAATCAAGAATGCTTTGTGTTTTGAGTTTGAACCAATGGAAGATGTTTTCAAAAAAACGGCACTGATTTTTTTAAAGAAATA
>PFPU01000129.1 GCA_002793215.1 Flavobacteriales bacterium CG_4_10_14_0_2_um_filter_35_18 | reverse complement strand
CGGGTCGTTTTCGGTAACAAAAGCAGCCTTGCCAAATAAATCCATAAGATGATAATAAGCCAAGGCTCTTAACAAACGGGCTTCGGCTCTATAAGCTACAACATCATTTGCCAGATTTGAATGACCTCTTTTTGCCAAATTTTCGGATGAAGATTGTCTTAAAAATTCGTTTGTGAGCGCCACCGAAAACATAGCCCTACTGTAAAATCCTAATAAAATAGAATTTGAAGAAGACCAAGTGTTTCGTTGAATGGCTTTTACAGCACCTCCTTCGTCGTTTTCATAAGACCAAATTGGTTCGTCGGCAGCAAGGTCTTCTAAATACCATAAAGTTCTAGCATATTGGCTGGTTCCGGCATCAATGCCTTGTAAATTTGATGAACCTGCCCCACTAGTGCCCGTTAATGAAAGATTGCCATAAATTCCAGCCAAAGCTTGTTTATATGCATTGGGATTTGAATAGAAATCTTGGGCTAAAAATTCACTATCATCTTTCGGTATTACATTTAAGTCGCCAGTGCAAGCACTAACTATAAACAAGAACACCAAAAGGGAATAAAATTTAAATATATTTTTTGTTTTCATCTTTTGTTTAATTTTTAAAATTTAACATTCGCACCGAATAAAAATGTTCTCGGTCTTGGATAAATGGTATTGTCAATACCTCCAAAAACTTCAGGATCTAAACCGCTGTAATTAGTAATGGTAAATACATTTTGCACACCACTCCAAAGACGAATGCTTACTTGATCGTTTTTAAATTTATCAAAGGTGTATCCTAACGTAACATAATCCATTTTAATGAATGAAGCGTTTTCAATATAGTAATCGGATAATAAAACATTGGCAGTTTCATTAAAATTAGTGTCTAAAACCGAAACTGGTACATTGCCAAGCGCTGTTGTAGCCTGCAATAAATTGTATTGTGCTCTTGATGAATTGACATTGTTATAGATATAATTTCCAATACTGCTTCTCAAGCTAAATGCTAAATCATATTTTTTATAATTTAGTGTTGATTGCAATCCCATTGTGATATCGGCATTGGGTTTTTTGTATAAATAACGGTCACTCGAATTTAAAATGCCATCGCCATTAATATCGGCGTAAGCACCTTCTACAGGTTTACCGGCGGTATCATATAATTGTTTAAAAACAAAAAATGAATTGGGAGAAAAACCTTCTCTATGAACTTGGGCTCTTGAACCCGTTCCTCCTGAAATACCACCTACTTCAATGTCTTGTCCAAAAGCGAGCTTGTCAATTTTAGTTTTGTTTAAGCTGACATTATAGTTTACATTCCATTTAAAATCATCGGTTTCAAAAACATCGGTTTCAATTGCGAATTCAACACCTGTTGAGGTGAATTTTCCAATGTTTTGAAAACCGGCATTGCTAAAATTGGATCCGTCAGAAACGGCCACGTTGGCTAACAAATCTCTTGATTTTTTTGAATAAACTTCTAACGAACCTGTAAATTTATCTTTTAATAAGCCATAATCTAGTCCAATATTATAGGTAGTTGTTTCTTCCCATTTAATATCTTCAAAGCGCGATTGTGGAATTCCTACCGTTATAGGCTCTCCACCAAAGATGTATTGTGAGATTGAATTTCCGGTTAAATAGCGACCTAAATAAGCATATGAAGCAGCAATGTCTTGTTGCCCTGTAATGCCCCAGCCAAGTCTTAATTTTAAATTTGAAATTACTTTAGATTCTTTTAAAAAGCTTTCTTCGCTCACTTTCCAGGCAAAGGCTGCTGCAGGAAAATTACCCCAGCGATTTGCCGGACTAAACCTTGATGTGCCATCACGTCTATATGAAAGGGTTAAAAGGTATTTGTCAATATATGATAGGTTTGTTCTTGCAAAATAGCCTATTAAAACAATATCAGGATCTGTTTGAACATCTTCAACACGATCTGGATCATTGAGCTCCCCGGTGGTATAGCTGTTGCTTTCAAATTTTTGATAAGAATAACCAGCTGTAGCTTCAACATTGAAATCTTCAAATTTTTTATTATAGTTAAAATAACCATCTAGTAATTTGTTTTTTCGATTGCTGGTATAACTGCTATTAGACCCCAAAAATGGTTGATTATTACCTGTTCTAAATCCTCTAATACTGCTAACCTTTCTCGTATTTGAGCCTTGACCGTCTGAATCATCATAACCCAGATTAAGGACAGCCCTTAATTCAGGCAAAAAATGAAATTTATAATCTAATTCAATATTTCCATAAAAACGGGTTACACCACTTGAATTATCGTTTTGTAACAAACTGGCTACTGGATTTCTAGGTGCATTATTAGGTTCTCCATTGGTATGGTATTCAAAAAATCCTCCAAAAGGAGAGGTTGGGTCGTAAACTGGCTGGGTTGGATCCATAACTAAGGCAGCTCCTTCAACACCTTCGGCAAAACGATTGTGTTCAAAGTTTAAATTTGCATTAACACTTACCTTTAAATGCTCTTTTAAAAAGCTTGGAGATAACGCCAAAGAAGTTGATCCACGTTCAAAATAAGATGTTTTTCTCAAACCAGGTTGCCCGGTAAAGCCCATAGAAAATCGTGTGGGTAATTTTTGAAATAAAGAACCTCTTAATGAAAGTGACACATCAGAAGTTACGCGTTCTTGATATATCTCTTTTTGCCAATTGGTATTAGCATTGCCAAGTTGCGCAACACTTATTCCTGATTGACCTAAAGCAACTCTATCAGTTATGAGCTTTCTAAACTCACTGGCCGAAAAAATATCGATTGTTTTAGCAAGGGTTTGAAGCCCTGTTTTAAAATCCAAATTGGCTTGAAAGGTATCTTTACCTTTTTTAGTAGTAATGATAATCACCCCATTAGATGCCCTAGAACCGAAAATAGCCGTTGCTGAAGCGTCTTTTAAAATAGAAAAAGATTCAATGTCAGCAGGATTTATCGATGCCAATGGTGAACGAGAACCTCCAACGGTATTGTTAGAAATTGGCAAACCATCAATTACTATTAATGGGTCGTTTGAAGCACTTAAAGATGAACCGCCTCTAATTCTAATGGCCGATCCGCCACCGGGTGCGCCATCGGTAGTAACTTCAACCCCAGCAACTCGCCCTGTAATTAAACTTGCAGGTGTAACAATGTTGCCTGAATTAAAATCTTTACTGGTAATAGAAGCGACAGAACCTGTTGCGTCTTTAATTGTTGTGGTACCATATCCAATAACAACTACTTCGTTTAAAGCTTGTGCGTCATCTTCAAGGCTAACGGTTATTAAACTGACATTAGCAGCAACTTCTTGGGTTTTATAACCCAAGTATGAAAAGACTAAAATTGCATTTTTGTCTTTTACCTCTATGCTAAAAGCACCATCAAAATCGGAGGTTGTTCCAATCGCGGTTCCTTTAACTAAAATATTTACTCCAGGCAATGGTTCGCCCGAAGATTTTTCTAACACTTTACCTTTAACGGTTTGCTGAGCAAACATCGCAAAGGGAATAAGCATTAGCATACTCAATAAAATTGGCTTAAAATTTCTCATGAATTTAAGGTTAATTAAAATAGTTATTTTTTCAACTTAACTTACTAAGTTTCACATTTCACGAGGGGAATGTATAAATTTAACCTTATCTTAACTTGGTTAATGCAAATTTTAGCATTTGCGAAACCGTTTTCGTGTTGAAAACTTTTCGCCATTTACTTATTTTGTCCTATTTTTACACAAAAAACAATCCGTTTCTAATCTATTTGAATACCTAAATTCTCCAATCTTTATGAAGCAAAAAATTACCATAAAAGACATTGCTAAAGAACTTGGTGTTTCTACCTCAACGGTTTCAAAAGCTTTAAAAGATAGCTATGAAATTAGCGAATCTACCAAACTAAAAATCAAAGCTTTCGCCGATTTTTACCATTTTAAACCAAATAGCTTAGCGCTTAAATTGAGAAGCCAAAAAACGATGGTTATCGGCGTTGTTATTCCTGAAATTGTTCACCATTTTTTTTCGAGGGTTATTAGCGGTATTGAACAGGTAGCCAATAAGCGCGGCTATAATGTGATGATTTGCGTTTCAAATGAATCGTATGACAAAGAACTTTTAAATATTGAAATGCTTGCCAATGGCAGTGTTGACGGTATTTTGATTTCGCTTTCTAAAGAAACTCAAAAAATAAAGGACTTTAACCATTTTAATGAGCTCACCGAAAATAGCATCCCATTTGTTCTTTTTGACCGCGTAGAAAACGAAATAAATTGCGATAAAATTATTATTGATGATGAAGGTGGTGCCTACAAAGCAACCTCCTATTTAATAGAAAAAGGTGCTAAAAAAATCGCGCTCATTACCACTCCCGATTATGTTACCGTTGGCGAACTTAGAAAAAAAGGCTACATGAGAGCCTTGCAAAAATTCGGCCTTGACTACAACCCCTCAATCGTCATGGCAATAGACCAAAATGATGATGATCACGAAGCCATTTACAACCAAATAAAAAAACTAATCTTTGTTAAAAACCCACCCGACGCCATTTTTGCCGTTAACGAATTATACGCTGCCTTAGCCCTTAGAATCGCTAAAGAACGCGGTTTAAATGTGCCAAATGACCTCGAAATCATTGGTTTCACCGACGGAATTATCTCCGAATTTTCATCACCTTCGTTAACAACCGTCGCGCAACATGGCGCTACTATGGGCAAACACGCCGCCGAAATGCTGATAAACAGAATCGAAAAAAAAATAAGCGAAGCCTTTCAAACAGAAATCATTTCTGCCAATATTATGTTTAGAGAATCTACCAAATAAAAAAGTTTATTATTTAAAATATTTTTTATATTTGCCCCCAGTAATAATAACTTATTGCGTTTCACACTTCACAATTATTATCTCCAAAGGCTTTTTGGGCCTTTTGGATTTTTGTTATATTAATATTTAGTTCTAATTTAAAGGCCTTTATAACCTATTGTTTTAAGGCAAACTTTATTAAAAACAATTGTTGTGGAAAAAAGACGTCTTAATTTTTGGGAAATTTGGAACTTAAGTTTTGGATTTTTAGGAATACAAATGGGCTTCGCTTTGCAAAATGCAAATGCCAGCAGAATATTACAAATCTTTGGCGCTGATGTTCACGAGCTTTCATGGTTTTGGATTGTCGCCCCTTTAACCGGATTAATTGTCCAGCCTATCATTGGCCATTATAGTGATAAAACTTGGACAAAACTCGGTCGCAGGCGTCCCTACTTTTTATTTGGAGCGATAATGGCTTCGTTGGGATTGATTTTTATGCCCAACGCCCAAATGTTTACCGCCTTTTTGCCTTCTCTTTGGGTTGGTGCCGGTATGCTGATGATTATGGACGCTTCCTTTAATATTGCGATGGAACCTTTTAGAGCTTTAGTGGCCGATTTATTGCCTTCCGATCAACGAACACTCGGTTTTAGTGTGCAAACTATTTTAATTGGAATTGGCGCTGTGGTTGGCTCTTGGTTGCCTTATGCGCTTACCAATTGGTTTGGCGTTGTCAATCAAGCCGAACCCGGACACGTTCCCCTTAATCTATTATTGTCATTTTTTATTGGTGCCTGTGTTTTAGTTGGCAGTATTTTGATAACAGTATTTACAACTAAAGAATATACGCCCGATGAAATGGCACTTATTTATAAAGCGCAAATAAAACTAATTGGCACTGAAGAACTTCCTGAAGAAGCCTCCTCAAAGGGCTTGTTAAGTATTTTTACGGATTTTAAAAATATGCCCACAACCATGAAACAATTGAGCTACGTCCAATTTTTTTCGTGGTTTGGATTGTTTGGCATGTGGGTATTTGCTACACCGGCAATTGCACACCACACCTACGGATTAGCCTTAAGCGACCACACAAGTGAAACGTACCAAAATGCAGGTGATTGGGTGGGAGTTTTATTTGGCGTTTACAATGCCGTTTCGGCAATATTTGCCTTTTTTTTACCCGCAATTGCTTTAAAATTGGGTCGTAAAAAAACACATGCCCTGTCTTTAATAATTGGTGGTTTCGGTTTATTATCGGTATATTTTGCACCAAATCAATACTGGCTTATCTTATCAATGGTGGGCATTGGCGTTGCTTGGGCAAGTATTCTCGCCATGCCTTATGCTATTTTAGCGGGGTCAATTCCGCTAAAAAAAATGGGGGTTTATATGGGTATTTTTAACTTTTTTATCGTCATCCCTCAAATTATAAACGCCTTATTTGGCGGTCCTTTAGTTGAATATCTTTACGGAGGGGATCCTATTTTCGCTATCCTAACAAGTGGCGTTTCATTTTTAATTGCCGCTGCTTTTGTGGTTAAGGTTAAAGATGTTGACGAAGTAATAACAAATTAAAAAATGATTAAAGCAGTTATTTTTGATTTAGATGGCGTTGTTGTAGATACCGCAAAATTTCATTTTGTAGCTTGGAATGACATTGCAAAACAATTTGGTTTTGAAATTAGCTCCCATCAAAATGAGCAACTCAAAGGCGTGAGCCGCATAAAATCATTAGACCTCATCTTAGAATGGGGTCATATTAAACTCAGTCAAGAGCAAAAAACGCTTTTACTAAATCAAAAAAATGAAGCCTATTTAGCCGCTATTAATTTGCTAAATAAAACCGATATTTTACCGGGAATCCTCGAGATTTTAACTTATCTGAAATCAAAAAATATTCCCGTTGCGCTAGGCTCTGCTAGCAAAAACGCCTTGCCTATCCTACAAAAATTAGGAATCAGCACCTTGTTCAATGTCATTGTTGATGGCAATATTGTTCAAAAGGCAAAACCAGATCCCGAAGTCTTTATGCAGGCTGCAAATAAATTGCACGTTTTACCCAAGCATTGCTTGGTTATTGAAGATGCCAAAGCGGGTATTGACGCGGCAAACAACGCTAAAATGACCAGTATTGGCATTGGCAATAAAGAAATTTTAATAAACGCCTCCTATGTTTTAGAAGACACTTCTAAACTCTCTAAAAAATTTATAGATGAGCTATTAAAAAATTAAAAATGAATCAAAATTTTATCTTACCAAACCCTTGGTCTATTATTGTTGACCATTTTAATAAAGCCGAAGTCCCTGCCACCGAAAGTCTTTTTAGCTTAGGAAACGGCGCTATGGGACAACGCGCTAATTTTGAAGAAAAATATTCTGGCGAATCATTGCAAGGAAGCTATATCGGAGGGATTTACTATCCCGATAAAACCCGCGTGGGCTGGTGGAAAAATGGCTATCCTGAATATTTTGCCAAAGTGCTCAATGCTCCAAACTGGATTGGCATCGGCATTAAAATTAACAACCAAATTTTAGATTTAAACACTTGCAAAATTGACGCATATTATCAAGAACTCAACATGAAAGAGGGGTGGTTGATGCGCACTTTTATGGCAACACTATCAAACGGCAGCCAAATTCAAGTTGAAGCCAAGCGCTTTTTAAGTCTAAAGTTTAACGAAATCGGCGCAATTAAATATAGCTTAAGTCCGCTAAATTTTGATGGCATAATTGAAATGGCTCCCTATATTGATGCGGGAATTGTTAACAAAGACGCCAACTACGACGAGTATTTTTGGGAAATCCTCGATATAAAATCCGAAAATAATATCGCCCTTATCCTCTCAAAAACACTTAAGACAAACTTTCATGTTTGTACGGCTATGGCAAACGAATTTACTTTGAACGGTCAAGCCATCACCTTGAAGCCTAAATTGGCATCCAAAACAAAAAAAATAAAATTTATCTACAAGCAAAAACTTGAGAAAAATCAGACCCTAAGCATTATAAAATACGCTACTTATGTTCAAAGTATGAACCATCAAAGCGATGCTTTATGCCAAACGGCTATATCTAATTTAGACAAGGCGCGCAAAATAGGATTTGAAGCTTTGTTAGCATACCAAAAACAAGATTGGGCTGCCATTTGGGAAACTGCTGATATTAAAATTGAGGGTGATGTTAAAGCCCAACAAGCCATTCGCTTTAATATTTTTCAATTAAATCAGACTTATTTGGGTGAAGATGCGCGCCTAAACATAGGCCCTAAAGGATTTACCGGCGAAAAATATGGCGGTAGCACTTATTGGGATACCGAAGCGTATTGCATACCGTTTTATATGGCAACAAAAGATAAGCATGTGGCAAAAAACCTCTTGCTTTATCGCTACAATCACCTCGAAAAAGCCATTGAAAACGCCACAAAATTGGGCTTTTCAAACGGCGCTGCCCTTTATCCTATGGTAACTATGAACGGCGAAGAATGCCATAACGAATGGGAAATTACCTTTGAAGAAATTCACCGCAACGGCGCAATTGTTTACGGCATTTACAACTATGTTAATTATACAGGTGACTTTGAATACATCCCTAAATTTGGGTTAGAAGTGATGATTGGCGTTGCGCGTTTTTGGCATCAACGCACTAATTTTTCAAAAGAAAAAAACCAATATGTTATTTTGGGCGTTACAGGCCCAAATGAATATGAAAACAATGTCAATAACAATTTTTATACCAATTACCTGGCTAAATGGTGTATTAATTTCACCCTCGAAACCATTGAAAATTTAAAATCTAGCTATCCATCCGATTTAGATAGGGTGTTGAGCAAAACCCAACTCAACCAAGAAGAACTGGCGCAAATGCTCGAAGTGGCGCAAAATATTTACTTGCCTTATAGCAAAGATTATGAAGTTTTTTTACAACAAGATGCCTTTTTAGACAAAGAAATTGTGCCAACCGAATTCTTGCCAAAATCACAACGGCCAATTAACCAATATTGGTCTTGGGATCGCATTTTGCGCTCGTGTTATATTAAACAAGCCGACGTTTTACAGGGTGTTTACCTATTTGAAAATGCCTTTAGCAAAGACCAAATTCGCAAACATTTTGATTTTTATGAACCCCTAACCGTACACGAATCGTCCTTGTCGCCTTGTATTCACGCTATTTTGGCCGCTAAAATAAACCGCATTGACAAAGCCTATGAAATGTATTTACGCACCTCGCGTTTAGATTTAGATGATTACAATCACGAAGTTGCCGAAGGTTGTCACATTACCAGTATGGCGGGCACATGGATGGCCATTGTACAAGGTTTTGGAGGCATGCGCACACATAACAATGCTTTGTCATTTAACCCGCAAATTCCAAAACAATGGGAGTCTTATGCTTTTAATATTAATTATCGTGGCTGTGTTTTAAGGGTTCACAAAACCCATAGTGGCTGTGTTTTTACCAACAAATCGACTCAGGCTCTAAAAATTATTGTCGATGGAAGCATTTTAGTAATTGAACCCAAAGGGCTCGTTAAAGTTTAAACTGATGAAAAAATTACTTTCTTTATTGCTTTTAATAACGCTCACAAGTCAAGCTCAAATCAACCGTGTTGAACCGCCTTTTTGGTGGACAGGCATGAAAAACACCCGGCTTGAATTGATGGTTTATGGCCAAAATATCAATGCCTATCAAGTAAAAATCAATGGTGGTGGTGTGCTTTTAAACAAAATCATTAAAACCGAAAATCCAAATTATTTGTTTTTAGATTTAGACTTGTCTAAAGCAAAAGCCGGTACTTTTAATTTAGTGTTTACCAATGCTAATTTAAAGGAGCTCCATTTTTCTTATGAACTTAAAACCCGCGACCCTCATTCGGCACAACGCAAAAGTTATGACAATTCAGATGTGATTTATTTGCTCATGCCCGACCGTTTTGCTAATGGCAATCCCGCTAACGATGCCGCTTCGGCTATGACCGAAAAACCTAATCGCCCTTTTGATGGCGGTCGTCATGGAGGCGATATTCAAGGTATCATCAATAACTTAGACTATATCAAAGAACTCGGTGCTACTGCCATTTGGAGTACACCCTTGCTCGAAGCTAATTTGCCAAGCTATTCCTATCACGGATATGCCTTAACCGATACTTACAAAATCGATCCGCGTTATGGCTCTAATGACGATTACAAAAATTTAGCCACTCAAGCGCATCAAAAAGGACTTAAATTGGTGCTAGATTACGTTACCAATCACTGGGGCAGTGCGCACTGGATGCTTAAAGATTTGCCTTCAAAAGATTGGATTCACCAGTTTCCACAATTCCAACGCTCTAATTACCGAATGACCACGCAATTTGACTCCTATGCTTCAAAAATTGACGGCCATTTGTGTATGGACGGTTGGTTTGATACCACCATGCCCGATTTAAATCAAGGCAATCCATTGCTGTTAAAATACCTGATTCAAAATGCCCTATGGTGGATTGAATATGCAAACCTTGACGGATTTAGAGTTGATACGTATTCATATAACGATAAAACAGGAATTGCACAATGGACCAAAGCAATTACCGACGAATATCCAAATTTTAACATTGCCGGTGAAGTTTGGATGCATCAACAATCGCAAATTGCCTATTGGCAAAAAGACAGCAAATTAGCAGCCATTCAAAACTATAACTCCCATTTACCTGCCGTTATGGATTTTACCTTACACGATGCTATAACCCAAGTTTTTAATGAAGATTACGACTCTTGGAATGGCGGTATGATTAGGGTTTATGATAATTTTACCAATGATTACCTTTATCCTAACCCTTATAATATGTTTGTCTTTGCCGAAAATCACGATACGCAACGGATAAACGAAATTTATAAAAGCGATTTTAATAAATACCAATTGGTGATGAGTTTAATCGCTACGGTACGTGGCATTCCTCAAATCTATTACGGCAGTGAAATTGGGATGCTCGGAAATAAAGAGGCTAAAGGCGACGGCGATATTCGCCGTGATTTTCCTGGTGGCTGGAATGGAGATGCTAACAATGCTTTTTTGGCATCGGGTAGAACAGCCGACCAACAAAAATGGTTTGATTTTACTAAAAAATTGCTCAACTGGCGCAAACAAAATAGCGCCGTGCAAACGGGTAAATTTAAGCACTACATTCCGCAAAATAATGTTTATGTTTATTTTAGATTCAATAAATCTAAAACCGTTATGGTGGTTTTGAACAACAGCCCAAAAGAACAAACTATTGATTTAGCGCGCTTTGCCGAAAATATTGAACACTTTACAAAAGGAACTGATATTCTTTCGGGCGAATTCTTTGATTTTGCTAAGGCTTCTATCATGATAAAAGCAAAAACCCCATTAATAATTGAATTGCAATAAGCAGTAAAATGAAACAAAACAACTTAATTTTAAGCCTTTTTTTACTTGCTTCCTCCGCTTTAAGCGCCCAAAACAATGCGCGTATTTTTAAGGCGCTTTACAATAAAAATACCAGTGTTGAAATTACCACCAACGACGGGCGCTACATTATAAAACCTTATTCCGATAAAATTATTGAGACCTCTTTTATACCCAACGGCGAAACCTTTAATCCCGAATCGCAAGCCCTTGTTTTAAATCCTAATGGGGTAACATTTGCGCTTTCACAAAACGCTGAGGGCCTCTATTTAAAAACAAAAGGTCTCTCGGTAAAAATTGACAAAAGTCCTTTTAAAATCTCCTACTTTTATAAAGATAAAGAGCTGATTTCTGAGCGCAAAGGCTACCAAAAAAATGAAAAAAATGAAGTTTTAGATTTCAATTTAACGCCCGATGAGGTTTTATATGGCGGTGGCGCACGCGCTTTAGGTATGAATCGCCGCGGCTATAAATTACAGCTTTATAACCGTGCCCATTACGGTTACGAAACCCATTCTGAATTGATGAATTTTACCATACCGCTGGTTTATTCTTCAAAAAAATATGCGATTCATTTTGACAATGCCCCTATTGGTTTTTTAGATTTAGACAGTCAAAAAGACCACTCGCTTCAATATGAAACCATCAGCGGACGCAAAACTTACCAAATTATTGCGAGTGATACTTGGCTTGACTTAGTTTCGCAATACACTACTTTAACAGGAACCCAAGCCTTGATTCCGCTTTGGGCATTAGGTAATTTTTCGAGTCGTTTTGGATACCATTCCGAAAAGGAAGTTATCAATACCGTTAATAAATTTAAGGATGAAAATATTCCCGTTGATGCCGTAATCATTGATTTATATTGGTTTGGAAAAGAAATTAAAGGCACAATGGGAAACCTCGAATTTTATAAAGATTCGTTTCCAACACCTAAAAAAATGATTGCCGATTTAAATGCTAAAGGTATCAAAACCATTTTGGTTACCGAGCCTTTTATTTTAACCACTTCAAACCGTTGGCAAGAAGCCGTTGATGCTGATATTTTGGGAAAAAATGTACAAGGAAAACCGCTTACTTATGACTTTTACTTTGGCAATACCGGACTCATCGATATTTTTAATCCAAAAGGAAAGGCGTGGTTTTGGAATATTTATGAAACCCTAGCAAATGAGGGTGTTGCAGGTTGGTGGGGTGATTTGGGTGAGCCAGAAGTCCATCCATCCGATTTGATTCACGCCACAGGCACTGCCGACTTAGTTCACAATATTTACGGTCACAACTGGGCAAAATTGATTTATGAGGGTTATCAAAAGGCATTTCCCAATCAACGCCCTTTTATTTTGATGCGCGCAGGTTTTTCGGGATCACAACATTACAGCCTCATTCCGTGGTCAGGCGATGTTAATCGTTCTTGGGGCGGACTGCAATCGCAACCAGAAATTGCTTTGCAAATGGGCATGCAAGGAATGGCCTATATGCATTCGGATTTAGGCGGATTTGCAGGTGCAAATTTAGACGACGAATTATATACACGGTGGTTACAATATGGTGTTTTTCAACCTATTTACCGACCGCACGCTCAAGAAGAAGTGCCAAGCGAACCCGTTTTTAGAGAACCTAAAACAAAGGCTTTAGCCAAAAAAGCCATCGAATTGCGTTACCAATTATTGCCTTATAATTACACTTTGGCTTTTGAGAACAATCAGAACGGCACGCCTTTGATGCGCCCGCTATTTTTTGAAGAAGATTCAAATAAAGCCTTGTTAACCAATGACAAAACCTATTTGTGGGGGAACGTATTTTTGATAAGCCCAGTGGTAAATGCCGGTTTAAAAACACAAAATATCTATTTTCCAACGCATTCAAATTGGTATGATTTTTATACCGATGCCAAATTTGCCGGAGGACAAACAACTGCTGTTGATTTACACGCCGATTATATCCCAACTTTTGTGCGCGGTGGGGCGTTTATTCCAATGATTAAAACCATTCAAAACACCAGCCAATACAACTTAAATACTTTTGACTTGCATTTTTATGACGATGCCTCCGTAAAACAAAGTCAGGCTCAACTGTATAACGATGACGGCAAAACACCACAAGCTTTTGAAAAAGAGCGCTATGAAATCCTCTATTTTAAAAGCCTCCAAAAAAGAAAGCGATTAAAGCTAACCATAAACACCCATTTGGGTAAAAACTTTGACTTCTCACAAAAAATAATAAACTTAATCATTCATAATTTTGCTCAAAAACCCAATAAAATAAAGGGTTATAGCTATAATTGGAATGCTACAAATCACACCTTGATAATTAGCGTTCCTTTAAATAAACCCACTAAAAAACACATCCTAATTAAATAAGCTTATGAAAAACCTTTTTATTATTTTAAGTCTATTGGCTTTGACCGCTTGTAAAACCAGTTTAAAAGCCGATGAATCAGCCCAAGTAACTTTGGGTATCATAGCGCCAATTTCTGATTCCGTTATAGAATCAGCAAGCATTTATGAAGTCAATCTGCGCCAATACTCGCCCGAAGGCACTATTAACGCCTTTACCAAAGACATTCCGCAGTTAAAACAATTGGGCGTTGACATTCTTTGGGTGATGCCATTTTATCCCATATCGGTAAAAGATCGCAAAGGCACTTTGGGAAGTTATTATGCCATTCAAGATTATACCAAGGTAAACTCTAATTTTGGCACTCTTGACGATTTTAAAAAGCTGGTAGAAACCGCCCACGATAACGGCCTTTATGTTATTATTGATTGGGTTCCAAACCATACCGGGCGCGACCATGTTTGGCTAAGTGCGCATCCTGATTTTTATGTTAGAGATAGCACCGGCAAACCTTTAGCCCCGTTTGATTGGACCGATGTAGCTAAATTAGACTACTCAAATCCCGCTATGCGCAAAGCCATGATTAGCGCTATGAGTTATTGGTTAAAAAATGCCGATGTTGACGGTTTTAGATGTGATGTAGCCGGCGAAGTGCCAACCGATTTTTGGGATGAAGCCACCACACAATTAAAACAAATCAAACCTATTTTTATGTTGGCTGAAGCCGAAAAAGCCGAACTCATGCACAAAGCTTTTGATATGCAATACGGCTGGGAAGCCCATCACATTTTTAATAGCCTAGCACAAGGAAAAGACCAGGTTAAAGCTTGGGATGCTTATATAATTAAGCAAGATAGCCTCTTAGAAAAAGATGATATTTTGATGAATTTCACTTCTAATCATGACGAGAATTCTTGGAATGGCACTGTGTTTGAACGTATGGGCGCTGCCGCAAAAACAATGGCTGCCCTTAGCTTTGCAACCAAAGGCATGCCCCTAATTTACAACGGTCAAGAGTATGACATGAACAAGCGCTTGCGATTTTTTGAAAAAGATACCATTCCTCAAACCAAGGGTGTGTTTTATGATTTTTACACCCAATTAAATGGATTAAAAGCAACTTATAAAGCCCTTGACGGAGGAAAAAATGCCGGAAATTATACCCGTTTGCCAACTTCAAACGACGCTTCAATTTTAGCATTTGAACGCTCAAAAGAAGGCGACTCCATTACCTTTATTGCCAATTTAACAGGAAAAAAATTGAGCTTTAAAACCAATTTAACAGGTAATTATACCGATGTATTAACCAAAACGCCGCTGGCATTACAAAACAGCAAAGCCCTGACTTTTGAACCTTGGGAGTTTCACTTTTTGGTTAAAAAATGATTTTTTTATAAGTAGTCCTTCCCACTTTATTTGCTCTTAAACAGCAGACTTAAAGTGGGAATGGTATTTATTTTAAAAGCCAAACTGTTTAAAATAGAAAAGCTGACTTTGGTTTTTAAAAAATTAAATACCTTAAGCGCCCTTTTAGGTGGTTTTTTATTGCGCTTGCTTTTAACCCGGGTTTTCGGGCGTTGACTGTGCTTGTGCTTTTTTTG
>PFPU01000092.1 GCA_002793215.1 Flavobacteriales bacterium CG_4_10_14_0_2_um_filter_35_18 | reverse complement strand
CAAAAGATGCTGTGCTTTTTGATAATAGTTTTTTATCGCGCGAAGCACAATTTGAAAAGTTGTTTAATTTGGTGAACGAAAAAATAAAAGTATAAAAAAAAGCGCCTAAGCGCTTTTTTTTTATTGTTGAAATTTTTTGTAGAGTTCATTAATTTCGGTTATATATTTCCGTTGGCTAATGCCCCATTGTCTGGTAAAGTTATTGGTAGTGCCGCTATAACTTTCTTTTTTAACCGATAAATCTTTTACAATTTCAGCCATTTCATCTGCTGTAAAGTGTTCTTTAAATCTAGAAATTGCATCCGCGTAAGCGTTATTTTTGGCATTTGTAAGTGCTTTTTGCAACTCTGGATTACTCATTTTATTTTGAGGCACTTTTGCAAAAGCATCTTTTGCAATAAGGTCTAAAGAGGGCGAGCCTTTATATAGCTCAAGCGCTTTTTTTACATTTTTTGTATAAGCATCATCGGTTTGAGCAAAGGCGTTTAGGGTGATCAAGGCGACTAAAATAAAAACTATATTTTTCATTTGTGGGCGATTTAGGAGTGCAAGATACAAAATACCTTCAAAATTAAAAATTATGGAATGTTTAAAAATTTATGGGTTTGCAAGGAGATTTTCCATTTGGGGTTTGCCAATACATAATCGGTTATTAAATTATTAAATTCTGCGCGTTTACTCCATTCCGGTTGTAAAAAAAGTTCACAAGAAGCATTCACTTTTTGAGCTTGTTCTTCGGCAAATTTAAAATCGTGTTTATTTGAAATAATCATTTTTAACTCGTTAGCTTTTTGATAGATTTGAGCTAAAGGCAATTTTGTTTTTTTTGGCGAAAGGCAAATCCAGTTCCAATTGCCACTCATTGGATAAGACCCTGAGGTTTCTAAATGGGTTTTAACACCAATCTTGTTTAGTGCGTTGGTTAAGTAATCCATATTCCAAATAAGTGGTTCACCTCCTGTTATTACGGCAGTATCACTGTGTTTTTTAGCATTGGCAACGATAAAATCGGTTTGGGTTAAGGGATGCAATTTTGCATTCCAACTCTCTTTTACGTCACACCAATGGCAGCCTACATCGCAACCGCCAATTCTGATAAAATAAGCCGCTTTTCCGGTATAAAATCCTTCGCCTTGAATGGTGTAGAACGCCTCCATTAAAGGCAATAATTTACCTTGTGTAACTTCAGAAGTATTTTTTAAATTTTGCATCTGGCAAAGATAAGTTACTTACTTTTCAAATTAGCATGCACTTTAAATTCTTTTTGTTTTTATCTTTCAAAAGTGTACTTTTGAAAAACTATTATTAAGAAACTAATCAATGAAAAATTCATTACTTTTATTATTCATTTGCATTTTATTTATTCAATGTCAATCAGATAAAAAACACCTTATTCAAAAAAGTCAGGTGGGACTTATTACTAAAGACACCAAAGTTTCCGATTTAGATCAACTTTTTGAGACCGATTCATTAGTTAAACCTGTTTATCAAGTAAGTCAGCCAAAATCTGCTGCCGAATATTATGAAGTTTATGCTAAAAATGGGGATCATTTATTGACTATTAATATTGAAAATAGTTCCGACACTTCGGCTATCATTCAAAATGTCTTGATTTTTAGCGGTGATTTTCACACTAAAAGTAAAATATCTGTACTTTCCTTGTTTAAGGATTTAAAAGAAAAATATCAGATAGAAAAAGTGGAAACTGCCATTACCTCAGCTACTGTTTTTGTTGAAGAGTTAAACGCTACTTTCAACATTGGCAATAAGGATTTAGGCTTGTCAGAATTTAGTACCGACGAAGTTAAAGTTGAACAAATACCTGATAATGCACCATTTAGATATATTACCGTATGGTTTAATTAGGGTTAATGAAACCTACTAAAAAAACCAAAGTAAAACGACTACCAATTAGGGGTTTTTACGATAAAGAAACGGTCTATAAAATTTTAGATGCTAATTTTATCTGTCAAATAGGTTTTATTCACGAAGGTTTTCCCGTTGTTATTCCGACTATTTTCGGCCGTAAAGGTGATGAATTGTATATTCATGGCGCTTCGGTTAGCCGTATGTTGACCGATTTGGCCAAAGGCATTTCATTGAGTTTAAATGTTACACAAACTAATGGTATTGTTTTAGCACGCTCGGCTTTTAATTCAACTTTAAATTATGAATCGGTTGTGGTTTTTGGTCAAGCCGAATTAATTGTTGATGAAAATGAAAAAGTTGCTGCTTTAGAAACCATAACCAATCAAATTATTCCCAACCGCTGGCAAGAAGTACGATTGCCCAATGCCAAAGAGCTTAAGGTTACGTCGGTTTTAAAAATTAAAATTGATGAAGCCTCTGCAAAAATAAGAACAGGCGCGCCTCACGATGATATAGCCGATTGTGATTTGCCAATTTGGGCGGGCGTGATACCCATTGAAAAACACTATGGAAAACCTATTGCAGACCCTGTTTTAAAGGTGGGAATTCCCTTGCCAAAAAGTGTTAAGTGTTTGATTAAGTGAAGGTTTAATCTAAATAATAAACTTCATTCATCTTAGCAACCGTACAGTTCCATTTTAAATCTGTTTTTATTTTTACTTTAAAAGCCTCGCTTTGGTGTGGTTCGCCATGATTTATAAAGGTCAATTTTGGAGCCGTTTTAAAATGTTGCAACCAATCTAGCAATTCGCTTTGGTCGGCGTGACCCGAAAAGGAATCAATTTTAAAAATTTCGGCATTAACTTTGTGATAGTTTCCAAAGAATTTTATTTCACTGTCGCCCGCTAGCAAAGCCCTGCCACGAGTGCCGACAGCTTGATAACCTACTATTAGCACCGTATTTTTTTTATCAGAAATCAATTTATTTAAATAGTGCAAAATGCGTCCACCTGTTACCATACCGCTTCCGGCAAGGACAATTTTCGGATTTTCATCATTCACAATCGCTTTTGATGTTTCAATATTGCTTATCAATTGAACGGTTGATTGCATGTTTTCGATAGCCGTGTTGGTCAATTTATGATCACTTTTATGCGCAAAATAAATATTGGTAGCATTAACACCCATAGGGCTATCGAGATAAATAGGGATATTTGGTAAGAGCTGTTTTTGTTTTAACTGGCTCAACAGATAAATAATTTCTTGCGCGCGTTCTACCGAAAAGGTGGGAATCGCCAATATGCCGCCCTTTGAAAAGGTGAGCTTAATGTATTCTAACAGTTTATCTTGCGCCGATAAAGCTTCGTGATTTCTATTTCCATAAGTCGATTCAACAATCACATAATCAGCTTTTTCAATATATTGATGGGGATGCAAAATAAGCGGTTCTTTTCGGCCAAGGTCGCCCGAAAAGACAATAATTTTACCATTGATATCGAGAATAATAAACGAACTTCCCAAAATATGTCCGCTGTTTAAAAGCTTGAATTTT
>PFPU01000054.1 GCA_002793215.1 Flavobacteriales bacterium CG_4_10_14_0_2_um_filter_35_18 | reverse complement strand
GGCTAAAAATAAACCAATTGGCCGACCTTAAAAACTGCAGCCATTTTTTTCACAAAAAAGGTGTAAAAAACCTTTGCATTACACTGGGAAGTGAAGGGGCATTTTATAGCAATGAATTGATGCAGGGCATTATAAAACCAAAAAAAATCAAAGTTGTCAACACCAACGGCGCTGGTGATGCTTTTATGGCGGGACTCATCAGCGCTAACTTGCAAGAAAAATCACTAAAAGAAAGCGCTGCGTTTGGAATGCTATGCGCCGCGGTAACTTTAATGCACCAAGACAACGTAAACCCAAATTTGCAACAAGAACTCCTCAATAAAATAAACACCCACGTATGAATCCTTATCTAGAACTTAGTCCGGAAGTTAAACAAGCACTTTCTGATAATCGGCCAATCGTGGCGCTTGAATCGACCATAATTTCACACGGCATGCCTTATCCAAAAAACATGGAAACCGCCTTGCAGGTGGAGCAAATTGTGCGCGAAAATCACGCCATTCCGGCTACCATAGCCATCATTAACGGAATCTTAAAGGCGGGATTAAGCAAAGATGAAATTCATTTTTTGGCAAAACAAGGCAAGGCGGTTATCAAAACGAGTCGCCGTGATATTCCTTTTTTGGTATCTAAAAAATTAAATGGCGCTACCACGGTGGCATCAACCATGATAATTGCACAAATGGCTGGTATTAAAATATTTGCCACAGGTGGCATTGGGGGTGTTCACAGAGGTGCAGCAGAAAGTTTTGATATTTCGGCCGATTTGCAAGAGTTAGCACATACGCCGGTTGCGGTGGTTTGTGCCGGCGCAAAAGCCATTTTAGACCTTAACCTAACCTTAGAATACCTCGAAACCAATGGCGTTCCGGTAATTGGCTATCAAACGGCGGAATTGCCTGCCTTTTATACCCGTCAAAGCGGATTAAAAGTTGATTATCAATTAAATTCGCCTTTAGAAATTGCCCAATTTTTACAGTGTAAATGGGATTTAAACCTTAATGGAGGGGTGGTCATTGCCAATCCAATTCCGGAGGCTTATCAGATGGATTACCAACAAATGATGCACACCATTGACGAAGCGCTTTTGGAGGCAAAAAAAATGGGAATTAAAGGCAAAGAAAGCACTCCATTTTTACTGGAAAAAATTGCGCTATTAACAAGCGGAGAAAGCTTAGAGTCAAATATTAAATTGGCATTTAACAACGCTGCCTTGGCGGCAAAAGTAGCCTGTGAATTGGTTAAAATAAAATAGCTTTTACCAAAATACATCTTTATTTTTCGGTAAAATACAAAACATCCAAATTGTTATTTAAATAATTACCGATAAGTTTTTTGTGGCTAATTATTTTTGGTATGCCTAAGTTTTTAGGTATTGAGTTAATTTTTAAGGCGATCGTGATTTTAAAAAATTGATTATATAAAAATCGCTGAAACAAATTAAATTACAGCGATTTTTAAAACACACTATTTTAATGGATTGCTATTTGCAAACTGTTTTTAAAACAGCCTCAATATCGCCTGGTGTACTCATTATTTTCATAAAGGTTCCCATGGTTAATTCGGGCCAGTTCAAAGCTAACCTATATTTTCCGTGAAGCATAGTAGCCTTTTTATCTTGCAAAATAATTTCATAAGGCATCGCAGCAATATTATTTTCTCCAATAATCGGCAAAAAATGAGCTTCACCTTTTACATTATTTTGCAATCCAATACCAAATATGGCAATATTTTCTTTTTCAAAAATCAGCTTATAAACTAATACCGTTTCACCTTTTTTGGCTTTTAAATTATCTTCAATAATTTTTTTGCCGTTTTCAAATGAGGAAAACTCATTAAGCATTATGGGGTCCGTAAAATAGGGCATCATAATTTTATAATGATATTTTTTCAAGTTTTCAGCTTTTACCGTGCCTCCAAATGGTTTAAATTCTCGGCCAATTGTTGAAAATGCTGTTTTTAAATCGGCTTCAATTTTTTGAAATACGCCTTTATAAATGTTGTAATTATCTCTTAAATAAGCCCTTAAAATATATTCTGGATTTGTATAGGAGATGGTGACTTTTCCATTTAATGAAACAAATCCTACTTTAAATACGGCTGCAAGCGCCCCTCTATCTGCAACCTTTACAACCGCCTCTTTTAAATCTGTTCTTGTAAAAGCTATCACTTTTAAGGTGCTTTTATTTGACGGGTTATAGGAACCTAAAATTGTAAATGAATTGGATTCTAATGCTTTAGTTATTTTTTCAAATGCCTGTTGCATCGTTTCATTTGTTTCGCCAATTTTTATATAAGGTGATAAATCTTGTGCAATTGATTCAAAGCTAATAATTACAATTGCCATTAAGCTAATAATTGAATTTTTCATAATAAATTAATTTAGAATTCAAAATTAGTTTATGATCGCTCTATTAATAATGATATAAATCATTTATTAGTATGCCCTAGAGACCTATTTATAATTGTTGGAAAGTTCTTTTTAAAACCTATTTTTTTATATTGTTAGGGTAGTGGCACAAAGTAGTACTTCTTTGATTTCGGTCAACACGCTAAGAATATAGATTATTTGATGACTACAAAATTTCAAAATCTTTACCCAGATTTGATTTTACAATAATAATCCTGAAGCTTTCCGAAAAAAACTTTTTAAACAAATGAAAATCTTTTTATTATTTTATCAAAAATAAGTTCCTAAAAGACCCTTTTTTATTGTTGTTCAGTAATTTTATATTAAGTGTAATTTGCTATTTTTTATCAATTTCTAAAACCTTTTGAATCATATTGTCATTTTGATTATAAAATTTATAAAACTTATTGTCATCAAACAATTCTCTTGTAAATAAGGCTTTTAAATAAAATTTTATTTGAGTTTTAAGTTTAGCATCCAAACGCTTTGTGTATTTAATTTCTTTTAAATAGGCTTTAAAAATGGACTCATCGGCATCAAAATTTGCATTAAAATTTTCAAATACCTGATTCTTAAATTCTTTACGATGTTCATCAATATAGTTAAAAACAAAATTGTTGATGAAAGTAAAATGGAAACTGTTGATATAATTTGCGGTATCTATTGGCACAAAAATATCGGGAACAATGCCACCCCCACCATAAACAGTTTTTCCCTTTGGGGTTTTGTATTTTAAGGAATCAACTACCTTAATACTATCCGCATTGGTCAATTCACCACCATTAAAACGCTTTTCTAACTCATTAAAATAATTTAAATTTCCGTTGTGGTTGTAGGGTTTTTGAATTGACCGGCCGGTAGGTGTGTAATATCTTGCGGTTGTTAAACGCACCGAAGAGCCATCGCCTAAGCTCATTTCTTGTTGCACCAAACCTTTTCCAAAAGAACGACGTCCAATAATGGTTCCTCGGTCATTGTCTTGTAAAGCGCCGGCAATAATTTCGCTTGCCGAGGCTGAACCCTCATCTATAAGCACATAAACCGGCGCTTTTTCAAAATTTCCTTTTGATGTTGCTAATGATTTATCAATTTCTCCCCCCTTATTTTTGGTGGTTACAATGGTTTTGTTTTTTTCTAAAAATTCATCCGCAATTTTGATGGCAATTTGCAAATAACCCCCTGGGTTATCGCGTAAATCAAATATCAAAGCCCTCATACCTTCTTTTGTTAAAGCCTGTAATGCTGCTTCAAACTCATCGAAAGAAGTTGCCGAAAATTTATTCAGTTTAATATAACCTAAAGTATTGTTAACCATATAAAAAGCATCAATACTTTTAATAGGAACCTCATTTCGGGTAACCGTTGTGGTAAAAAAGGTTTTTGATGATTTTCTATAAATTCTCAAAGCAACTTTACTGTTGGCAATGCCTTTAAGTTTTTTAATCACCGCATCATTGGTAATTTTTTTTCCGTAAAGAGTATCTTTATCAGCTTTTAAAATGCGATCTCCGGGGAGGATTCCTGCTTTTTCACTAGGTCCATTTGGGATGACTTTTGACACGGTTAAAGAGTCTTTAAACATCAAAAATTGGATGCCAACCCCTACAAATTTACCGTCCATTTGTTCGTTAATTTGGGTTTGATCTGAAGCGGGAATATAAACTGAATGTGGGTCGAGTTTGCTCAACATCTCTTTAATGGCATCATCTAAAAGACTATCGGTGTCAACTTTATCAACATAATCATATTGGATAAAATTTATCAGCCGTTTTACTTTAGCTTCCTGCGGATTAACCATTCCTAAAAAAGAGGCCGTTTTATTGTTAAAGTTTAGGTAGCTGCCTAAAAATACCCCAATGGCAATACAACTCGCCATAATAATTGGTAAAAACGTTTTTAATTTAATCACTTTAAAAAAAATAAATTTAATAAATTATCAATACTTGATACCTGATGCCTACCGCTCATCCAAATCTATCTGCAATAACTCAACGCCTGCTTTTTTTAAAAAATCCAACCCGGTTGTATCTCGATAACCTTTGGCATAAACCATGCGTTTAATTCCGGCCTGATAAATGAGTTTGCTGCATTCGCGGCAGGGAGACAAAGTTATGTATAAAGTGGCGTTCTTGCACGATTGCGAAGAGGAAGCCACTTTTAAAATTGCATTTGCTTCGGCATGAAGCACTTCCCATTTGGTTAAACCCTCATCATCTTCACAGCAATTGTCAAAGCCCGACGGTGTGCCATTGTAGCCGTCGGATATAATCATTTTATCTTTAACGATAAGTGCGCCAACTTGTTTTCGATTGCAACGCGAAAGCTTTGCCCATTCGAGCGCCATTTTTAAGTAGGCGATATCGTATCGCATTTGTTTTTGATCTGTTTGCATAGTTTCTCAGTAAATTAAAGCCTTTTCGATGGTTTATGTTGTTAAAAGATTACCAAAATTTTCGCGCATACAAAATGGGAATTGCAATGCCAAGCACAATTGCCGAAATCACTAAAACCCAATCGCGTTTTGAAAATTTAAAAACGGTCAAACCAAAAAAAGTTAAAATTAAGAGGGCGATTACCACGGTGATTTGCGCCAATTCAACCCCCACGGCAAATGAAAAAAGCGGCAAAAGTTTACCGGCTTCATTTCCTACCAAAATTTTAAAATAACTCGAAAATCCCAATCCATGAACGAGTCCAAAAAATAGTGCGAAAAATAGGTTTAGGCTTGATCCATCTGATTTTCCCTTCTTTTGAAACACCATATTTGAGAGCGCCGTAATAAAGATTGTTGCCGCAATTAAAAATTCAACAATGCTCGATTTTATATAAATCAAATTATAGGCCGCAAGTGCCAAAGTTATGGTGTGGCCAATGGTAAAAAGGGTAATGAGCCACAAGGCTTTTTTCCAATCGGCAAAGGTAAACACCACCACCAAAACCACTAAAAACAAGATGTGATCATAAGCCGTCCAATCTAAAACGTGAAATAATCCTTGTTTTAAATAAAAAATAATTTGTTCCATAATAAATTATTAAAAATCAGTTTGCTAAAGTCGTATTTTTTTAAACAAATCCCAAAGCACCACCCCACAACTTACCGAAATATTTAATGAATGTTTTGTGCCTACCTGCGGAATTTCAACGCAATAATCGGCTGCATTCACAAGGCTTTGCTGAATGCCTTTTACCTCATTTCCAAAAATTACGGCATATTTTTGATTTTTAGCCAACTCAAAATCTTGTAAAGCTACACTGTTTTCGGCCTGCTCTATTGCGATAATTTTAACGCCATCGGCCTTAAGCTTGTTTATTATGGTTAAAACATCAGTAGCATATTCCCATGCCACCGATTCGGTAGCGCCCAAAGCGGTTTTATTGATGTCGTTATGCGGCGGTTGTGCCGTGATGCCACACAAATAAACTTTTTCAATGGCAAAAGCATCACAAGTTCTAAAAACTGAACCTATGTTGTTTAAACTGCGGATGTTATCTAAAACTACAAGCAGCGGTGTTTTATCTGAATTTTTAAAATCGGTTACGCTTAGGCGATTGAGTTCGCTGTTTTTTAATTTTCGGTACTTCATTCTTTAGCTTAAAATTCTATCTTTGTGTGCCTGCTCAAAAAACGTATTTTTGAAAAGCAAAAAAGCTTTACAAAGAAACTTAAAAGATTTGTCAAAAGTAGAAAAAATAACGCCTTTAATGAAACAATACAATGCCATAAAGGCAAAGTATCCCGATGCACTTTTGCTGTTTAGGGTGGGCGATTTTTACGAAACCTTTGGCGAAGATGCCAAAAAAGCATCCACTATTTTAGACATCGTTTTAACCAAACGCGGCGCAGGAAGCGAAACCGAAACTGCCTTGGCGGGATTTCCACACCACGCCCTAAACACCTACTTGCCAAAATTGGTAAAAGCCGGATTTAGAGTGGCCATTTGCGACCAATTGGAAGATCCCAAAATGACCAAAACCATTGTAAAACGCGGTGTTACCGAATTGGTAACTCCCGGAGTGGCTCTAAACGATGAGGTGTTGCAAGCTAAAACTAACAACTTTTTAGCGGCAGTTCATTTTGGTGCTAAAAATTTAGGCGTTTCTTTTTTAGATATTTCTACCGGAGAATTCTTAACCGCTCAAGGCAATGAAGCCTACATTGATAAGTTGCTTCAAAATTTTAAACCTAGCGAAGTGCTCGTTCAAAAACAACACAAAGCAAAATTCAGCGTTTTTGGCGTTGATAACTTTTATTGTTTTTATTTAGAAGATTGGGTATTTCAAACCGATTTTGCCAATGAGACCCTATTAAAACACTTTAAAATCACATCCCTAAAAAGTTTTGGTATAGATGACTTACCCGAAGGAATTATTGCCGCAGGAAGCATTTTACACTACCTTTTAGAAACCCAACACAACCAATTAGCGCACATTACCACTTTAAAGCGCATTGAAGAAACCCGCTACGTGTGGATGGATAAATTCACCACTCGAAATTTGGAACTTTATGCCGGCACCTCAACCGATTCGGTAACCTTGTTAAGTGTTATTGATAAAACAAACTCATCAATGGGTGCAAGACTGCTAAAACGTTGGTTAGCATTACCTTTAAAAGATGAGCAACTCATAAATTCAAGGCATGACATTGTAAAATATCTCATAGATCATCCTGCGTTTTACGATTTAATTAGTGCTCAAATTAAAGCCATGAGCGATATTGAGCGCCTGATTGCAAAAGCGGCAACCTTAAAAATTTCACCGCGCGAAGTGCGCTACCTCAAAAATTCCTTAGAAGCGATTATCCCTATAAAAAAAGCTCTTTTAAAAAGCAACTCAAAAGCCTTAACGGAATTGGCAGATCACTTTAAAAACTGCGACGTTTTAATCGCTAAAATCAACACCGATATTCATCCCGAAGCGCCTGTTGCCTTGCAAAAAGGATTCGCTATTGCGGATGGGGTTTCGACCGAACTAGACGAACTTCGCAATTTGTCTAAAACCGGAAAAGGCTATCTCGACACCATGTTAGCGCGCGAAATTGAGCGCACCCAAATCACTAGCCTAAAAATTGATTTTAACAATGTGTTTGGGTATTATATTGAAGTCCGAAATACTCATAAAAACAAGGTTCCCAATGATTGGATACGCAAGCAAACGCTGGTAAATGCCGAACGCTATATTACCGAAGAACTCAAAGCATACGAGACAAAAATTTTGGGTGCTCAAGACAAAATTGCAGCACTTGAACAGCAATTATACGCCGAATTGCTGGCTTTTATCAACCAGCATTTAGAAGCCGTTCAGCACAATGCTAGGGGAATTGCGCAATTAGACTGTTTACACAGCTTTGCCAATTGCGCCATCGCTTATAATTATGTGCGCCCGGTAGTTGATAATTCAACCGACTTAGAGATTAAAAATGGGCGTCATCCGGTTATTGAACAACAATTGCCTATTGGCGACCCATACATTCCTAATAACCTGATTTTAAATCGTACACAGCAACAAATCATCATGATTACGGGGCCAAATATGAGCGGAAAATCGGCTATTTTGCGGCAAACGGCACTTATTGTTTTATTAGCGCAAATGGGAAGTTATGTGCCTGCAAAATTTGCCAAAATAGGCCTAGTTGATAAGATTTTTACACGCGTTGGCGCAAGTGATAACATTTCATTGGGTGAATCAACTTTTATGGTTGAGATGAATGAAACGGCGAGTATTTTGCACAACATTACAGATAAAAGTTTAGTGCTGTTAGATGAAATAGGCCGCGGCACAAGTACTTATGACGGCATTTCAATTGCGTGGGCTATAGCCGAATATCTGCACGAACATCCCTCAAAACCAAAAACACTTTTTGCTACACATTACCACGAATTAAATGACATGGCGGCGACTTTTGAGCGCATCAAAAATTTTAATGTTTCGGTAAAAGAACTTCCCGACAAGGTCATCTTTTTGAGAAAATTAGTGCCCGGTGGCAGTGAACACAGCTTCGGAATTCATGTAGCCAGAATGGCGGGGATGCCCGGCTCAGTGATTCATAAAGCCAATAAAATTTTAAAACAGCTCGAAAAAAGCCATACTTCAGAAGCGATAAAAGACAAACTCAATCAAGCCAATCAAGCCGATATGCAATTGAGTTTTATAAAACTTGACGACCCATTGCTAGAAGCTATAAAAGATGAGATTTTGTCGATTGATATCAACACGCTCACGCCTATTGAAGCACTGATGAAACTCAATGAAATTAAGCGGATGTTGACTTCACCTAATCACTGATAGCGTTTCAAAACATGCTACACCTAACAGGTTTTAAAAATCTGCTAGACTTAATTGTGACTTCTATTTTTTATATCTTTGTAACTTAAATTTAAATCAATGATTTTATTTATAAGTGGTTCCGAAATTTTTATAGTTATCGTCATTGCCGTCATGCTTTTTGGTGCCGATAAAATACCCGAAATGGCAAAAGGCCTCAGTAAAGGCATGCGTCAATTAAAAGATGCTACAAACGATATTAAACGTGAAATTACCGAAAGTGCCGAAAAACAAGGTATTGACGCTAGTTTGGCAAATGACCTCAAAAAAGAAATCAATAAAGTTAAAGATAATATTGATGATATAACCGGACCCATAAAACGTTCGTTTTAAATGTCGGTTTTAGATAAAATTATTGACTTAGACCAATCGCTTCTTATTTATTTAAATAATTTAGGCTCTCCTTTTTGGGATGGTTTTTGGATAGCAATTACCCGCCAATACCACTGGATACCGTTATTTATTTTGATGCTCTTTTTAATCTTTAGGGCTTATGGTTTAAAAAAGGGATTGATTATTTTAGGATTTGCAGCGCTATTGGTGGCTTTTACCGATCAATTTATAAACCTCGTTAAACATGTTTTTGAGCGCCTACGCCCAAATAATGACCCTTCCATTAATGGTTTAATTCGCGTTTTACAGCAACCTCACAGTTTTAGTTTCGTTTCAGGACACGCCACCAATTCAATGGCGAGTAGCGTTTTTGTTTATTTATTGCTCAAAAAGCAATTTAATTACACTTGGTTATTTTTTATTTGGCCCTTGGTTTTTGCTTACAGTCGCATTTATTTAGGAGTTCATTATCCGCTAGATGTTTTAGTGGGAGCCTTTTTAGGAATGGGTTTAGGCTTTGGTTTTTATAAAGTTACGCTTTTTGTTTTGACAAAAATTGCGATTCCAAAAAAATAAAGCACACTTTTGCACCCCTATTATTTTACCCTTGTCAAGGTTAATCCGTCGCGAATGGGGAGCAAAATGCTTTCTACTCTGTCATCTTGGTTAACTAATTTATTGTAAGCTTGCAATATTTTAGTGTCAAAATCTTTAGCCTCTGCCGGTTGCAAAACTTTTCCACTCCACAAAACATTGTCTGATAAAATCAAGCCTCCTTGGTTCATTTTTGGAACAATGGCATTGTAATAATTGAGGTAGTTTGCCTTATCGGCATCAATAAAAGCCAAATCAAATTTTAAATTTAAGCTTTCAATAATTTCGAGCGCATCTCCCAAGTGGGTTATTATTTGATTTTTATATGGAGATTTGTCAAAATATTTGCGTTGAATCAAGGTCAATTCTTCATTGTGATCAATGGTGTGTAAAATGCCGTCCACATCTAAACCTTCGGCTAAACACAAAGCAGAGTAGCCTGTATAAGTGCCAATTTCTAAAATAGTTTTTGGTTTGATGAGCTTTGATAATTGGGCTAAAAAGCGCCCTTGAAAATGGCCACTTAGCATTCTGGGAGCCATCACTTTTTGCCAAGTTTCTTTGTTGAGTTCGTGCAATAACGGTGGTTCTGGTTGTGAATGCGCTTCAATGTAATTTTGAAGTGGCTCAGAGATAAATTCCATGATGGTAAATTTTGACAAAAATAAAAAACGGCGCTATAAAAGCACCGTTTAATTTGATATTTATGATTTTTTAATTCATTTGCTCTTTTAATTTTGCCTTAAAATCATCTTTGACCTTTCCAGGTAAGTGAATGTGATCAGGATGATTTAATAAATGTGTACAAAATATTTTTGTCATTATAACATTTTGTTCGGAATACAAACTGCATTTTTTACATAAAAACAGGTGTATATTCAATTTTATTTTTTCCCATTTTGTTGCTTCTTTGTATTCTGTTTTATCACAAATCGTAGAAGCTTCTTTACAATTAATCAATACTTTATTACTCATTTTATGCTATTTTTTAAACCAACTTTCTTCCATGCATTTTCTCAGTTGCAATCGTGCACGGTGTATGATAACCCAAAGGTTTGACGCAGTAATATTGAGTTCATTACAAATTTCTTCAGTTTCAACATTATCAATTGTTTTCATTTTAAAAACCGCTTTATATTTATCAGGCAAAGCTTCTAAACAATTATTAAGGGCATTGCCAAGTTCTTTTGATTCAAATGCTATTTCGGCTTCGTTGCTCCAAGTTTGTGGCACGCATTCTTCTAGCCAATTTCCTTTTTTACCACCCGTTTCATAAAAGCTAACTCTAATTTCGGCTTTGCCCTTTTTTGAGTTCATCTTGCGGTATTGGTCTATAATTTTTCGTTTTAAAATAGATACCAACCAAGTGCGCTCTGAGGCTTCTCCGCGGTAATTTTTCATCGCTTTTAGGGCCGATAAAAACGTTTCTTGAACAATGTCTTTGGCTTGCTCAGCATCATCAATTCTTGAAATGGTATAGTTAAAAAGATAATCGGCATACAAGTCAATCCACTTATTGGGATCTAAAACGTTAGGTTCTTGGTCAAATTCGTCGGTCATAATTTCTAGTTTAACCTTGTAAAAGTAATTAAATTTAAATAAACAAGGGTTTTGGTTTAATGTTTTTGGTAAATATCTATTTAGCTTAGGCTCATAATAAAAAATATTTTCATTAAATCATTGAAAAACAGATGTAATTATTCATATTTAAACTCATTCTTGATTACAAATTTTAGTGAGTTTTAAAGGTCATTTTTAAAGAATTACTTTATCTTTGTTACTTTAAAAATATTTTTTTATAAATTATACATAAACTAGTTAAAATGAACAAATTTTTATCGACCTCTATTGGAAGAAAGGTAATTATGGCAATTACAGGTTTCTTTTTAATAACATTTTTACTTGTTCACCTTGGTATAAATCTTTCATTATTTTGGGGTAAAGAAGCCTTTAATGGCGCTTCAGAATTTATGGCAACCAATGGCGTTATACAAGTTATGCAATATGTTCTTGCAGCTGGTTTTATCATGCACATTTTATTAGGAATTCGGTTAGAGCTTAAAAATCGCGCTTCTCGGTCTGTTAAATATGTGATGAATAAACCATCCGAAAACGCTTCACTGGCTTCAAGAAACATGATTATAACCGGAATTCTTGTGTTGTTGTTTTTAATCTTACACTTAAAAGATTTTTTTGTGCAACTTAAATTTAATGCCAAGGGCGGATTTGACACTGATTATGATTTAGTTACTGCGCTTTTTAAGTCACCTTTATACACAGCCCTATACGTGCTAGCCTTTGTGTTATTAGGCATTCACTTGAGCCACGGTTTTCAATCTGCTTTTCAAAGTACTGGCGCAAACTATAACAAATTTAAAGCATGTATTAAAAATACGGGCATTGCCTTTAGTATTTTAATCGCCGTAGGATTTTCGTCTATAGCGCTTTATTTCTTTTTTATATAAATCAAAGTAAAGATTTAAAAAATTATGACAACATTAAATTCAAAAATACCCGAAGGCCCAATTGATAAAAAGTGGGAAAATTATAAAGCCCATACCACCTTGGTAAACCCTTCTAACCGTCGAAAACTAGATGTAATTATTATTGGTACCGGTTTAGCCGGTGGCGCTGCCGCCGCAACTTTAGGTGAAGCAGGCTACAATGTAAAGGTTTTTTACTATCAAGACAGCCCACGACGCGCACATTCAATTGCTGCACAAGGCGGCATCAATGCTTCAAAAAATTATCAAAATGACAATGATAGCGACTACCGTTTATTTTACGATACCGTAAAAGGTGGCGATTACCGTGGACGTGAAGAAAACGTTTATCGCTTAGCTCAACTAAGTGGCAATATTATTGACCAATGTGTGGCACAAGGGGTTCCTTTTGCCAGAGAATACGGCGGAACTTTAGCCAACCGCTCTTTTGGTGGCGCGCAAGTTTCAAGAACTTTTTACGCATCGGGCGCTACCGGACAACAATTGTTGTTAGGCGCTTATAGCTCAATGAACCGTCAAATAAAAGCCGGAAAGGTTAAATCTTATAACCGCCACGAAATGCTCGACGTAGTTATTGTAGGCGGAAAAGCACGTGGCATTATTGCGCGAAATTTAGTAACAGGAGCGATCGAACGATTTGGCGCACACGCCGTAGTCATTGCCTCTGGAGGTTATGGCAATGTGTTTTACCTTTCAACAAACGCCATGAATTGCAATGCAACTGCCGCTTGGAAAATTTATAAAAAAGGCGCTTTTTTTGCCAATCCTTGTTACACACAAATTCACCCAACGTGTATTCCCGTTTCAGGAGAAAATCAAAGTAAGTTAACCTTAATGTCAGAATCGTTGCGTAACGACGGACGTATTTGGGTTCCAAAAAATTTGGAAGATGTTAAAGCCATCCGCGAAGGAAAACTAAAACCTACCGAAATTGCCCCCGAAAATCGCGATTATTACCTAGAACGCCGCTATCCCGCCTTTGGCAATTTAGTGCCACGCGACGTGGCTTCGAGAGCCGCAAAAGAACGTTGTGATGCTGGTTTTGGCGTTAACAAAACGGGGTATGCTGTTTATTTAGATTTTGCCGATGCCATTAAACGTTTAGGTGAAAATACCGTGAAAGAACGATACGGAAACTTATTTGATATGTACCAAAACATCATGGGCGATAATCCTTATGTTACCCCGATGATGATTTATCCCGCCTCACATTACGCCATGGGCGGAACTTGGGTAGATTACGAAACTATGACTACCGTTCCTGGTTTATACGCTATTGGCGAAGCTAATTTTTCCGATCACGGTGCAAACCGCTTGGGCGCTTCTTCATTAATGCAATGCTTGTGCGATGGCTATTTTGTTTTGCCCGCCACCATTTCAAATTATTTGAACCAAGATATTCACACTGGGCCAATAAAAACAGATTCTGCCGAATTTGAAAAAGCTGAAGCGGATGTAAAAGGCTTAATTGATAAATTATTTGCCATAAAAGGCACTAAATCGGTTGACCATTTCCATAAAAAACTCGGAAAAATTATGTGGGATAAAGTTGGCTTAGCGCGTAACGAAAAGGGTTTAAATGAAGCTATTGCCGAAATAAAAGCCATTCGTGCCGAATTTTGGAAGGATGTCCGCGTAACCGGCAAACCCGACCAGTTTAATAACGAACTCGAAAAAGCCATTCGCGTAGCCGATTTCTTAGAATTGGGCGAATTACTAGCAATAGACGCCTTAAACAGAAAAGAATCTTGCGGTGCTCATTATAGAGAAGAATCTGTTGAACCAGAGGGCCCTCAAAAAGGCGAAGCTAAACGCAACGATAAAGACTTTATGTATGTTGCCGCTTGGGAATATATGGGCGAAGGCAAAGAACCTAAACTTCATAAAGAAGATTTGAAGTTTGAAGCAATTGAATTAAAACAACGTAATTATAAATAATTACAAGTAAAAAATATTAAAAATGGATTTTACTTTAAAAATATGGCGACAAGAAAATGCCAATGCTCAAGGAAGCATGAAAGAATATAAAGTTACCGATATTGACGCTGACACTTCTTTTTTAGAAATGTTAGATGTTTTAAACCAGCAACTTGTAGATAAAAATGAAGACGTTATTTCATTTGATAACGACTGTAGAGAAGGCGTTTGCGGAACCTGCTCATTATATATTAACGGCGAAGCTCACGGCCCTAAAAAGTTGGTAACAACTTGCCAGTTGTATATGCGCTCTTTTACCGACGGACAAACCATTTATGTTGAACCTTTTAGGGCAAATGCTTTTCCAATTGTAAAAGATTTAGTAGTTGACCGCAGTGCCTTTGATCGCATTCAACAAGCTGGTGGTTACACCTCTTTTAATACCGGAAGTGCTCCAGAAGCAAACAATATCCTAATCCCTAAAGAAGCGGCTGCCGAGGCTTTTGATGCTGCCGAATGTATTGGCTGTGGCGCTTGTGTGGCGACTTGTAAAAACTCAAGTGCGATGTTATTTGTATCTGCCAAGGTTTCTCAATTTGCCTATTTGCCACAAGGCCAAGTAGAAGCAGCCGAGCGCGTCATGAATATGGTCGCTCAAATGGATGCCGAAGGTTTTGGAAACTGCACCAACACAGGCGCTTGTGAAGTCGAATGTCCTAAAGGTATTTCGTTAGAAAATATCACGCGTATGAACAGGGAGTTTTTAAAAGCAACTTTAGTCCCAAAATAGTTCAATAAACTTTTATTCAATTTTAAAAGTCCAAGAGCAATTTGCTTTTGGACTTTTTTTAGCTGATAATTAAAAGTACAATGCCCATAATGATAAACAATCCAATGATAATGAGGTATTGCCAAATATCTGTAAAGTATGGATAATAGGTTTTCCAGAGTTCTTTTAAACGATTCATAGGTCAGTTTTTAAAAGGGCAAGTTAGCTAAATCTACATTTCCTCCTGATAAAATGATGCCAATTTTTTTATTTTTAAAGCGTATTTTATCATGTAAAACAGCTGCAAAAGCTACGGCCGATGAAGGTTCTACCACAATTTTTAAGCGCTCCCAAATCAGTTTCATCGCCTCAATAATTTCAGGTTCTGACACGCAAATAATATCCGAAACATATTTTTGGATAATTGGGAAATTATTCGTGCCCAACTGCGTTCGCAAGCCGTCGGCAATGGTGTTAGTGCTTTCATTACTTTCAATGATGCCACTTTTAAAGGAGCGGTAAGCATCATTAACTTTTAATGGCTCGCCCGCAATG
>PFPU01000144.1 GCA_002793215.1 Flavobacteriales bacterium CG_4_10_14_0_2_um_filter_35_18 | reverse complement strand
ATATTAAGGATCTATATTTTAGCTTTACATTTTATTATCTTGTATCTAAAAGTTAAAAATGCTTTTTTTTAATTTGTTGGTTTCAATTCATTTATTATTCTGTTAGGAATTAATACTTTATGATTTTTTTCAACAATAATTTCATTTACTACAGTAAATTTGTGAGACACTTTAATATTTTGACTTGATGACCCAATCTTTAAAACATAATTACCAGGTTCAATTACCCAGCTAGAACGCTTTGTATCAAAAGACGCTAACGCCTTGGCGTTGATTTTAAATTGCAACACTTGGCTTTCGTTTGGTTTTAAATTGTTAGTTTTTGCAAAACCCTTCAACTCCAAAACTGGTTTATCCATTGATTTGCCAGGGGCTGAAATATATAATTCAGCAACTTCTTTTCCCAAAACATTTCCAATATTTGTTACCCTAACTTGTACAGTTAGATTTTGGTTAAAGTTTGTATCGCTCAATTTTAAATCATCATATTTAAAACTTGTATATGATAATCCAAAGCCAAAAGGGTAAGCTACTTTAACACCAAATGAGTTGTAATATCTGTATCCCACATAAATGCCATCTTCATAAACAATTTCGGAGTTTTTACCTCTAGAAAATCCTGGCATTATTTCGGTTTCTATACCCGGAAGTTCAACACCAGGAAATTTTTTGGCACTAGAAACATCTTGATATTTTATTGGAAATGTTACAGGTAATTTACCTGAAGGGTTAACTTTACCTAAAACAACATCTGTTAAGGCATTGCCGGCTTCTTGGCCACCTTGCCATGCTAACAAAATACCGTCAACTAGATTTTGCCAGCTAGCCGTTTCAATTACATTGCCAATATTTAAAATCACAATTACTTTTTTTTCCAGTTGATGATATATTTCAGAAACGGTTTTAATCATCTCCAATTCGGCAACAGTCAAATTGAAATCATCCGTTACTTTTCTATCTTGAAATTCTCCTGAATTTCTACCAATTGTTATAAATGCAATATCGGTTTGCTTTGCTTTGTTGGTAATTTCAGTTTTGTTTAAAGGCATTTCTGCCAAAGGAGGTAGTAATTGGAAGAAAAAATCCTTTTTGGGTAGTTTGGTTTTTTCAATAACGATATACTTTAAATATTGTGATTCAAGTTCTTCATCAACCTTATAATTAGCGTTTTCTAAACCCTTTACCAATGAAATGGTATAGGCTTCATTAACATCACCACTACCAGTACCACCTGCAATAAATTCGTAAGAACCATTTCCAAAAGCAGCAATTTTTTTAATATTATTTGATAATGGAAGTGTGTTAGAATTTTTTAATAATACAATTCCTTCGGCTGCAGCCTGACGCGCAATCTTAGCATGTGCGGTTAAATTAGGGTTATTTGAATAGTTAAAATCTATAAAAACAGGCGATTTTAAAATGAGGTTTAAGATTCGCATAACGTTTTCATCTAAAACCTTTTCATTGAGATTCCCATTTTTAACTGCCTCTAAAATTAATTCTTTTTGCTTTGGCGTTCCGGGCATCAATAAATCGTTACCGGCATTCATTTGTGCAACCGAATCATCACCACCAAACCAATCGGTCATAACCATTCCTTTAAATCCCCATTCGTCTCTTAAGACAGTATTTAATAAATCGCCCCTTTGTGATGTGTAAGTCCCATTAACTTTATTATAAGAACTCATAATGGTCCACGGATTTGCTTCTTTTACAGTAATTTCAAATCCACGTAAGAATATTTCGCGCAAAGCACGTTCGCTAACAATATCATTAACCATCATTCTATTTGTTTCTTGATTGTTGGCAACAAAATGTTTTATAGAGGTGCCAACTCCATTTGATTGAATTCCATTAACATAGGCAGCACTAATATAGCCACTAAGAAATGGATCTTCAGAAAAATATTCAAAATTTCTTCCGGCAAGTGGATTGTATTGTATGTTCATTGCAGGAGCTAACAAAACATCAACCCCATATTCTTTAACTTCTTCTCCCATTGCGGTACCAATAGCATTAACTAATTCGGTATTCCAAGTAGATGATAATACGGTTGCAATTGGAAAAGCCGTGGCATAATGCTTTTTGTTGGTAACAGAATCAAATACCGGTTCAATTCTTAAACCAGCTGGACCATCGGCTAAAACAACAGATGGTATTCCCAATTGTGTCAACTCAAAAGTATTTCCTGCCGCTCCTGGAACTTTATCTTTTTTTTGCGCTTTTGAAACTCCAGGAAGGTTCATCCCAACGCCAACTACTAAATTAACCTTGTCGTCTAAACTCATGCGCGACAATAGGTCTTGTACTCTTTGTTCAACAGGAACACTTGAATCTTCATAAATATCTTTAATTCCATTTTTATTCAAATCTTTAAAAGTGATTTGCGCCTGACTATTGTAAGTCAAAAACATAAGAAATGCAGTGGTAATTTTAAAAATAGTTTTCATAATTAATTTTTTATTGTGTCATTAAGACGCAAATATAATTAAATATTTTAATTTAGCTAAATTTGCAACCTAAATTTATGACAATGCCATTAATCACCTATCAAACACTTCATCCGGGACTATCTATCGATTGTGTTATTTTTGGGTTTTATCAAAAGGAAATAAAAGTATTAGTTTTGAAATTGAAGAATTTTGAAAAATGGTCATTGCCAGGAGGTTTTGTTGATCAAACTAAAGATGTTGATGATGAGGCTACTAATATATTGAAACGCCGAACTGGGTTAAAGAACGTCTTTTTAAGACAATTTCATTTATTTGGTGATGTTAAAAGAAACTCTGATGCTCATATTAATGCGTTGTTTAATAGTAAAATTATAGATAATGATTCATTGATTTGGTTTAAGCAACGCTTTGTTACGGTAGGTTATTACGCTTTAATTCCGTTTTCGCCTTCACAAATTTTTACACCTGATAATTTATCAGAATCTTGTGAGTGGCGTTCTCTTAAAGATATCCCTGAAATGATTCTTGACCATAAAGAAATAATTGATTCTGCTCATAAAACCCTTAAAAAAGAACTCAATTACCAACCCATTGGTTTAAATTTATTACCTGAACAATTTACGATGTCCGAATTACAAGCCGTTTATGAAACCATTTTAGAAAAACCACTTGACCGCCGTAATTTTAGACGTAAAATATTGAACTTTGCCATGCTAATTCCTACAAAAAAGCAACGTGTAGGTGGAGCCTATAGATCTCCTTATTTATATCAATTTGATCTTGATAAATATCATTTAGCTTTACAAAACGGATTGAGTTCTGGTTGGTAATCTTTTAAAGATGACCTTTAAATAGTCAAAAATATATTTTATAATTAGTATAAAAAAAGCCCGCTCTTTGGCAAGAGTGGGCTTTAAATTTATTTAGAATTCGGTTATTTTACCTCTTCAAAATCAACATCTTCAACGGTGTCATCAGCTTTACCGGCATTGCCTTGAGCTTGTTCTTGTTTTGCACCGGTATCTGCTCCAGCATCTGCACTACCCTTAGGTTGTTCGGCTTTATACATTTCTTCTGAGGCATTTTTCCAAGCTTCATTTATCTTTTCCATAGCGGCATCAATTTGCGCTAAGTCTTTAGATTCGTGTGCTTTTTTCAATTCTACTAAAGCGTCTTCAATTGGTTTTTTCTTATCGGCTGATAATTTTTCATTAAATTCCTTTAATTGTTTTTCTGTTTGAAAAATCATCGCATCTGCACCATTGATTTTTTCGACCGTTTCTTTTGCTTTTTTATCCGCATCAGCGTTAGCTTCGGCTTCTTGTTTCATCTTTTTAATTTCATCTTCGGTCAAGCCGGAAGAGGCTTCAATCCTAATTTCTTGCAATTTATTTGTCGCTTTATCTAAGGCAGAAACTTTAATAATTCCATTTGCATCAATATCAAAAGTTACTTCAATTTGAGGAATGCCTCTTGGTGCAGGTGGCAAACCATCTAAAAAGAATTTGCCTATGGTTTTGTTGTCTTTTGCCATTGCGCGTTCGCCTTGTAAAACGTGGATTTCAACAGAAGGCTGGTTATCGGCAGCGGTAGAAAATACCTGCGATTTTTTAGTTGGAATGGTTGTGTTAGACTCAATTAACTTTGTCATAACATTTCCCATAGTTTCAATACCCAATGATAAAGGGGTAACATCTAATAACAGAACGTCTTTTACTTCACCTGTTAAAACGCCTCCTTGAATAGCAGCGCCAATAGCCACAACTTCATCGGGATTAACCCCTTTATGTGGTTCTTTACCAAAGAATTTTTTAACTTCATCTTGGATAATTGGAATACGTGTTGAACCACCCACTAAAATCACTTCATCAATATCAGTGATATTGACACCAGCGTCTTTTAGTGCTTTTTTTACAGGCTCCATCGTTCTTTTAATCAAGGTATCGGCTAATTGTTCAAATTTAGCACGGGTTAGGGTTTTTACCAAGTGTTTTGGACCACTTGCTGTGGCGGTAACATAAGGTAAGTTTATTTCGGTTTGAGGACTTGAAGACAATTCAATTTTAGCTTTTTCGGCGGCTTCTTTTAGGCGTTGCAAAGCCATTGGGTCTTTTCGCAAGTCAATGCTTTCTTCTTTGTTAAACTCTTCGGCTAACCAATTGATAATAACTTGGTCAAAATCATCTCCACCTAAATGTGTGTCACCATTAGTTGACAATACTTCAAAAACACCATCTCCAACTTCAAGTATTGAAATATCAAATGTACCTCCACCTAAATCGAATACGGCAATTTTTTCTTCTTTACCTTTTTTGTCAATACCATAGGCCAAAGCCGCAGCGGTAGGCTCGTTGATGATTCGGCTCACCTTTAATCCAGCAATTTCGCCAGCTTCTTTAGTTGCTTGGCGTTGTGCGTCGTTAAAATAAGCAGGAACCGTAATTACAGCTTCGTTTACGCTATGACCTAGATAATCTTCGGCTGTTTTCTTCATTTTTTGTAATATCATTGCTGATATTTCTTGAGGTGAATACAATCGGCCATCAATATCAACGCGAGGGGTGTCGTTATCGCCTTTAACTACTTTATAAGGAACGCGTGCTATTTCTTCTTTATCTTCTGTATATTTATTTCCCATAAATCTTTTTATCGAATAAATGGTATTTATCGGATTGGTAATGGCTTGACGTTTAGCTGGATCACCAATTTTGCGTTCGCCTCCTTCTATAAATCCTACTATAGATGGCGTTGTTCTTTTTCCTTCTGCATTAGGTATCACTACGGGCTCATTACCTTCCATTACGGCTACGCAAGAGTTGGTTGTACCTAAATCTATTCCAATAATTTTACTCATAATACTATTTGTTTTAAATTTTATTTCAGTTTATTATTAACTGAAGTGTTAATGACAATCTTTATGCCATCCAAATATTTTCAAGGATTTGTCAGCGGATATACTCTTTAAAATGACAGAGTGTCAGAATTTTTTTAATAATCTGTATATTTTTTTACTTAAAGCGGCTAAAGATAATGGCGAAAAGTTGTTTATCTGGTAAACACAAGTTGTAAATTGTTTGATAATTTGCTGTCAAAAGCATAGCCTTCGCAATTAAAATTTTTAATTGGCTCAGTTGTGTCAATATCATTATCAATAATATAACGCAGCATCAGTCCACGTGCGCGCTTAGCAAAAAATGACACCACTTTTAATTTACCCTTGGTTAAATCTTGAAAAATAGGTGTGATGATGGGGCGGTTTAAAATTTTGGTATCTACGGCTTTAAAATATTCATAACTGGCTAAGTTTATCAAAACTTCGTTTGGCTTCATTTCTTTGTTCAAGGCTTTTGAAATTGGTTCTTGCCAGTATTTATAAAGGTTTTCTTTAGTGCCAATTTTAAGTTTAGTTCCCATTTCTAAACGGTATGGCTGTATTAAATCGAGTGGTTTTAATAGTCCATAAAGTCCAGAAA
>PFPU01000088.1:242-3582 GCA_002793215.1 Flavobacteriales bacterium CG_4_10_14_0_2_um_filter_35_18 | reverse complement strand
ATAATATTTAAATAAAATCCTATTGATTTTAAAAATAAATTACTACTTTTGAAAGATAGTAAACAAGAAAACAAGAAACAACCTTGTGAAACTTAACACATAATATAAACATCATTGCAAAAATTTAAATATATTTAAATTTTTTATGCATAAAGATACATTTAAAAAAAATAAAATTATATTTGCTTAAATTATTATAAAATTAACACATTATGAGAAAAAAAATTACTTTTTCTTTTCTTGTTTTTTTTACATCAGCATTTTCTTTACTGTTAGCACAAAATGTTACCGTTAGCGGTAAGGTTAATGATGTTTCAGAGAATGTGTTGCCTGGCGTAAATATTCAAGTAAAAGGAACTAAAATTGGAACAGCGACGGATTTTGATGGTAAATATCAGATTACCGCTGCAAAAGGTGATATTTTGGTTTTTTCCTTTATAGGATATAAAACCAAAGAGGTTTCGGTCTCTGGACCAACAATTAATGTGTCTCTTGAAGAGGACGCCAAGCAGTTAGATGAAGTTGTTGTTACAGCTTTTGGGATTAAAAGGGAGACCAGAGAACTTGGTTATTCCGTGACACAAATTAAGTCAGATGATATAGATATTAAAGGCCAATCTAGTGCTATTTCTGTATTGCAAGGGCGTGTGGCAGGTGTGCAAATCAGTCAAACCTCGGGGTCTTCCGGAGGAGGAGTTGATATATTAATTAGGGGTGTTTCCTCAATAAACCCAGATAGAGACAACCAACCTCTTATAATTGTTGATGGTTTGGCGCTAAATAATGATACTTTTTCTGGTAGTGTTTTACCTAGTGCAGGCACAAATTCACCAAGCAGTTCGGAGCAATTTTCATTTTCGAACAGGGCATCTGACATAAATCCTGAAGACATTGAAAGTTTTAACGTATTAAAAGGAGCTGCTGCAACAGCACTATATGGTGTAAGAGCCGCGAATGGGGCAATAATAATTACTACAAAAAAAGGAAAACAAGGGAAAGCTAAAATTGACATAACGACCTCTACTACCTATAGAAATATCAATACCACTCCTGAATTGCAAACTATTTATCGAGAAGGGTTTAGTGGATTGCCAAGGGCCTTGTACACTCCTGAAACGGATAGTGGCTTTACAAGACTAGGAGGAACTGTTTTCTATTCTTGGGGACCAAAATACTCTGATGACTCAGCCATCGTTGGCGGAAACACGATTGATTTAACGAATGATAAATTTTATAGTCCTTATGATTTATTTCAAACAGGTATAAATACACAGGTTAATTTTAGTTTAAGTGGGGCTAACGACAAAATGGATTATTTCTTTTCAATGGGTGACGATTCTGAAGAAGGTATATTGCCAAACACTAAATATGATAAAACGAATATTAGATTTAAAGGTGGCTATAAAGTAACTGATAAATTTAACATTAACTCATCGATTTCTTACACCAATTCTGGAGGGACAAGAGGTAATGGAGGAGATAAGTCGGTATTTAGTTCTTTATCTTATTATTCTGGGACTTTTCCAATTAATGATTGGCAGAATTCAAATGGCTCACAACGAAATTATTCTTTTGGGGTTATTGACAATCCACGCTATTTCTTAGAAACAAGTAATTTAAAAGATGATGTAAATCGATGGGTTGGCAATGTTAGTTTAAATTGGGCTCCAAAAGATTGGATTAATGTTACTTATGCTGCGCAAGTAGATAATTTTTCTGATAAAAGAAATCGTTTTGTGCCACCTGATTTGGATGCCGGTACACAAGTAGGCGGTTTTATTGTAGACCAAAATATCAATTACTTAGGTTTAGAATCTAATTTAGTGGTTGCTATAGATAGGGACTGGTCTGATGATTTTAGTACTAATTTAACCTTAGGAAACCAGATATCGGACTCAAAACGTGATTATTCTTGGATAAGAGGAGAAACCTTGAACATTCCGGGCATTAATGATTTGGCAAATACAATTAATACTTTCGCCGGAAAAAGTATCACTCAATTAAGAGATGTAGGTGTTTTTGGCTCGTTGGTAATGGCTTATAAAAATAAATTATTTTTAACAGTTACTGGAAGAAATGACTGGGTTTCAACATTGCCTAAAGTAAATCGCTCATTCTTTTATCCTTCTGTAAGCTTGGCTTATGACATCCATGATTTGTTCGATAAGGACAGCGAGTTTTTTACTTTTGGAAAATTAAGAACTTCTTGGGCCGAAGTAGGTAAAGGACCATTATTTGGGCAGGTTGGACATTATTTTGTTGTTGATGGCGATTTTCCTTTTGGAGGTTCTGGAGGTTATAGATCAAGTACACAATTGGGAGACACTGATATGGTGCCTGAACGAAATAAATCATATGAAATTGGTACTGATTTACGATTCTTCAAAAACAGGGTTCGTTTAGATTATGCCTATTATAAAACAAGAATTAAAGATCAAATCTTTACTGTTGGAACTGCATATTCATCTGGATTATCTGGTATAGTTAGAAATGCTGGGGACTTTGAAACATTTGGCCACGAATTATTAATTTCTGCTGATATTGTTAAAAATGATAATTTCAAATGGGAAACAATTATTAACTGGTCAACAAACGAAGGCAAGGTTTTGGCATTGCCTGACGATATTGAAAATCTAATTTTTGCAAACTCGGGTTTTGCGGGAGTCACTTCTGAAATTAGGGATGGTGATAAAATGGGAACTCTATATGGTTATAAATGGCGTTATGAAAATGGTCAACGGTATATTGCCAGCGATGGAAAGCCTCGTGTAAATTTAGATGAGAGAGTGGTTGTTGGCAATGCATTTCCTGATTTTATTGCATCATTAGGGAATAATTTGTCATATAAAAATATCAGTTTTAATTTCTTACTGGAATGGAAAAAAGGTGGTGATTTGTATGATTCCGGAATTAGAAATTCCATCAGAAACGGTATTTTAAAATCTACTGAATTTAGAAATCAAACTACTGTTTTAGAAGGTGTAATGGATGATGGAACTGGTGGATTTGTAACAAATACTAAAGAAACATTAATTGATCAAAATTATTATAGAAGTTCTACTGTATATAATAGAGCTTCTGAAGTTTTGGTGCAAGATGCTTCTTGGGTTAAACTTCGTAATATTGGTATTAATTATAAATTCAAAGGAAGTATTTTAGAAAAATTTCATATTGCCAATCTTTCTATTTCGGCAAGCGCTTATAATATTTTATTATGGACACCATTTAAAGGTTATGATCCTGAAGGAAGTCAGTATAGTGCAGGCACAAATGTATATGGTTTTACCGGATTAAGCACTCCTTTAAGTGAGAGTTATTCATTTGGAGTTAAATTAGGATT
>PFPU01000088.1:0-207 GCA_002793215.1 Flavobacteriales bacterium CG_4_10_14_0_2_um_filter_35_18 | reverse complement strand
AAGCAATGATAATAGGATCACTTTTAGTTGGTATTACCGCCTGCAGTGATCAATATTTTGACGTAAATACGCCTTCTGGAACAGCGCAACCTGAGCAATTAAGAATGAGCGACTTATTGGCGCCAGTAATTCATAGCACCATGGAAGGTCAACTTTCCGCTGAATTAACTTTTGGTAATTATGTGCAAAATTTCGTTGGACAAGGCG
>PFPU01000178.1 GCA_002793215.1 Flavobacteriales bacterium CG_4_10_14_0_2_um_filter_35_18 | reverse complement strand
TTTTTTATTCAATTTGCAGTAAAGCTATTTACAAAGCATTAGCTTGTCAATAGCAAATAAGTGAACGGTATAAACTATTAAGTAAACGGTAGGTTTTGGACATTTAACGGTAAATTAGGCCTGCAAATTGGGTTTAGACGCCTAGTCAAAAATATTGTAAAGTGGTAGTGGCAATGAAATAATGACTTCGGTACCGTATGAATTTTGATTTTTTTTGCTTAAATCATCAATCATAATGGGTTGTGGCAAGGCCATTTTTTCGCTCAATAGGCTAAGCCGTTCTTCAATTATAGCAATGCCTTTTGAAGTATGATTTTGATTTTTGTGTTTTTTTGCTTCAATTATGCCAATGCCATTATCGGTAATTTTAATAATAAGCGATTTGCAAATTTTAGTATCAATTTCTACATTTTCGAAAGCGAATGAAATGCTCACCAATCCCTTTTTTCCCGAATCGATGATGCCGTGCCAAAGGGCATTTTCTAAAAAGGGTTGGATAATCATATTCGGAATCATTGTGTGATTGGTATCCACATCCGTTGCGGTAATAATTTCATAGGAAAAACCTTCTTGAAGCCTTAGTTTTTCTAGGTTAAGATAAAGTTTTAGGCGATCTATCTCTTCGGCTAAAAGGATAAATCGGCTTCCGGCCATATCTAAATTTTTACGAATCAGGTTTGCCATGATTGCAATGTAATTATTGGCTTCTTCATTGCGCTTGCAATTGATGAGGTATTGAACGGAATTAAGCGAATTAAAGATAAAATGTGGATTCATCATAGCCGACAAAGCCTCGTGTTTTAAGGTGTTGATGCGTTCATTTAAATTTAATTCCGCACGAATTTTGCGCTGCTTAACGCGTGATTGCCAAATTACAACGGAAATAGCAATGAGGGTTATAATTGTTAAAACTAAAAAATCAAACCATAAAGTTTCACTAAAACGGGGGTTTAAAACAAAGCTAATGTGGGTGGGTTTGCCCCAAACGCCATTTTGAGATTTTGCTTTAATTTGCAATTGATAAGTGCCATTTTTTAAAGCAATAAAATCAAGAAAATCATTTTCGGTTTCCTTCCATTTATTGGCATTTAATTGATATTGATATCTTATGGAGCCTGGTGAAGTAAAATTAAGCGATTTAAAATTTACGATTATATCGCGTTGTTTGGGCTCAAATTTTAGATTTTCATACTTGGTATAAACCGAATCGCCCGCCTTGATGCTAATAATATTTACTTGAAGTTTTTTTGGAATTTGTTTATCGAAAAGCGCAATATCTAAAAAACTTATTCCGCCACTAGAACCAACGATTAACTGGTTTTTAGCCGGTTCATATAAAAGCGAATAGATTTCATTTGATGGTAAGCCAGTTTGTTTATTTAGGTATTTAATGCTAGCGCCATCAACTAAATAAAGTCCTTTCATATTGCCAACCCAAATTCTGTTTTTTTTATCTACGGCAAGCGAAGTTGAAGAAGATAAATCATAAGCTCCTAAATTTGTGTAGCTTTCAATGGAATCATTTTTAAGATGATAAGTGGCTATGCCCTTTTCGCTAGCAATCCAAATACCTTGGTTTTGATCTTGAATGATGGCGTTAATTTTTGAATTTAATACGGTATTCAATTTAAAGAATGTTTTCTCTAGAGTGATTTTTTTGTCTTTATTGAGGATGATTTTTGCTTTGCACAAACCCAAACCGGTTCCAATCCACACATTTTTTTCGGAATCTTCAAAAATTTGATTAATGCGAATCGCGTTAATGTTATCACCAAAAATAATAATTTCAGATAATTGTGCTAAACTAGGATTTAGCGTTTTACTAATTTTTATAGAATTCCCCCTTGTTCCAAATAAATAGTATCCAGAACGCAATTTGCAAAATGAAAGTCCGTCGAATAAATGAATTGCTATCCCTTGATAAGAACTGTTTATCATATTTTTTGTGGTAAGTGCCCCACAAACAAAAAACGCATTATCAACCGTTTTAATGTTATATATATATTGATGAATCGATTCATTAGAGCCATATACAATTTGATTAAAATGTCCATTATCCAAAATACTCACACCGTTAAAAGTTCCAAATAACAATTTACCAGATTGCTCTTTTGCAATGGAATAGACATTATCGTTAATTAAGCCATCATTTTCATCAAGGTTTTTTAAATAAGGGTTGTTAATGTAATAAACGCCTTTGCCATAAGTGCAAAACCAAATATTGCCTTCTTGATCTTCAAATAATTTGTTAATTTGTGTTTGCTCCAATCCAAGTTTTTTTCCGATATTAACTATTTTATCGGTACCATTTGAAATCATATAAAAGCCTCTGCCCATAATAGAAAACCAGATATTTTGATTCTTGTCACTTAAAATGGTATTAACTTCGTTAATGCCAGCTATATTAACCGGGTATTTTTTAATGACTTGCTTGTTTTTTATTTGATAAATCATTCCTTTGGTTCCGATAAAAAAACTACCATCTTTACTGTTGGTAAGACTTAAAACATTGGTTTCTGGCAAACCATCAATAGGCATTTTTGAGAAAGCCTTATTTTTATAATTATATAATCCAGTGGTTGTTAAAGCTATAAAATCACCATTTAAAGTTGGTTCTAGTTTATTGATATAGATTGGATAAGGACTAATAATCTCAGTGTTAAGTTGGCCTTTATCATTTTCGATAATTAAACTTAACCCCCCCCAGCGATTAAAAGCAATAATTTGTTGCGTTCCTTTTTTAGATAAATCCATTAGCAAATATGAAATAGCTATATTTTTTCCGTTAATGGTATCGCAATAATTTTCAATTTTACCATTTTTTAAAACATTAATCCCCTTATCGAAATTACCAATATACAATTCGCCCTCACTCCCTTCTAAAAGCGAAATAATTGAGTTAGAGTTTAAACCTTCGTTGGTTCGGAATGTGCTAAAATGTTTGCCGTCAAACTTGCTAATACCATTGACAGTAGCTAGCCAAATAAAGCCTTCTTTATCTTGAATGATATCATATACAGTAGATGATGCCAGCCCATCGGCTGATGAAAAATGATAGTAGGATGGGGTTTGCGCAATAATTTGACCAACACAAAATAGCCAAAAGATGTTTAAAAATAAATGTTTTTTAAACATGGTTAAACAGCCTTTAAAAACACCTTTACCTGTTGGATAAATTCTGACGATTTGCGTCGTGAAATTTCAACTTTACAGCCATCAGTCATGCTTACAAAACTACCACTAAGGTTTGAATAATCCTTGATATACTTTAAGTTGATAAGGTGCGATTTGTGAATCCTAAAAAAGGTATCTTTTGGTAAAGAGACTTCAAAATCTTTTAAAGTCCGCGAAACCATGGTCGATTTTTTATCATTTGTGATGATTTTGGTATAACAACCATCGGCTTCAAGCCTTAAAATATCATCAATTTGCAGCACATTAAATCCGTGACTGGCAGGAATTATCAAATTATTATTTTTTGTTGTGGGTTTTGTTTTATCCTTTTCGGTTTTAATAGCCATTAATTTTTTAACACATAGTTTGAGTTCTTTGATATTTATGGGTTTTAGCAGATAATCTACCGCATCTGCTTTAACGGCATTAATTCCGAACTCCTGATGCGCACTTACAATTACCACCATAAAATCTCGACATTCAAACTCATCTAGAAAATCAAATCCGTCAAGCACCGGCATATTGATATCTAAAAATACCACATCCGGCTGATGGATTTTTACCATTTCAATTGCCAAAACTACTGTGGCGGCGCAGTCTTTAACTTCAAGCTCCGGACAATAAGTTTCAATGATAAGCCGAAGGTTTTCTCTTCCGTGAAGCTCATCATCTACAATAATAGCGGTTAGTTTAGACTGTTTTTCGAGTATTTCCATAATTTGGTTGAGGCGTGATAGGCATTTTAACTCCAACAAATATAACTTTTTAAGATTTAATAATTTAAATCCAAATTAATAATTTTAATTTCAGGTTGAATCTATTTTATTATGTTTGTTATCAATTGCAATTAAAGCTATTTATTATAATGACTGAATATAAATTTATAAAAACCTATAATAGTAATGATTTATTTAGGTCTTTTTATAAAACTTTAGGGCGACTGTTTATATTTATTATAATTGGCCTATCTGTTGACAGTGTTTTAGTTACGTCAAAATTTACGCAAGGGCAATGGATTGCCAATGGGGCTATGATTTTGATATTTTTGCGCGTGTTCAATAATGCCACTAAAAGGTCAAAAGAGCTGATGATTTATGCGGTTTTGATAGCCATTGTTGGTGAAAATTTACTTTCTATAGGCTTAGAAATGTATACTTATCGTCTAAAAAGCGTACCTATTTATGTGTTTTTTGGGCATGCCATTATTTACATTGTTGCAATATATTTTACAAGAAAACCAGCTGTAAAAAAATACAGGTCAATACTTGAAAAGGCTTTAATCGTTTTTATTGCCATTTATGCTACTGCCTTTTTGATATTTGCTCATGATGTTTTTGGCTTTGTTTTAAGCATTTTAACAGTCTGGATTTTGAGTTACAGACCACGCGAACGTTTATTTTATTTAACAATGTATCTGGTGGTTGTAGTTTTAGAAATAATTGGGACGTCTTATAAATGCTGGTATTGGCCCGATACGGCGTTTGGTTTAGGTTCCTTTCTTAAAAGTGCCAATCCGCCAAGTGGCATCAGCTTTTTTTACTTTAGTTTAGATTTGGGATGTTTATGGCTCTATAAACAGCGTCATCTTTTGGCTTGGAAGCGGATGAAACAGCTACGAATAATTCAAAAATGACAGCCTATTTTATTTGTGTTGCCTAAATAACCATGCCATCATTAATGGATCACTATAAGCAGCAAGCCAAGAAAAATGTCCAACTTCGGGATACATTGTAAAGCCCGGATGAGCGCCTGCTTTAATCAAAGCCTGGTGCATTTCAACTGAATAAAGTGGATTAACAGCGGCATCTTCAGCACCGTGAAAAATCCACATGGGAATTTTTGCAATACTCGCTGCATTCGAAACGTCTCCGGCCCCGCAAACCGGAACGGCAGCCGCAAATAAATTGGGATAACGCATCAAGGCATCAAAAGTTCCATAAGCGCCCATCGATAATCCGGTAATGTATATCCGATTGACATCAACGCGATTATTTTTTATAAACTGCTGAATGAGTTCTATTAAAAGTGCCATTGGCTTGCTTGGCATGCCATTAAGTTTTAACGCACGGTTATTTTTATTGGTGTCAAAATGAGACCACCAGTCATTTTCTGGGCATTGTGGAGCGATGACAAATGCGGGAAATAAAGTCATTGCTTGGTCGGTTGCAAAATTGCTGACTCCCCATTTTAACTGGGCTTCATTATCACTGCCACGTTCGCCAGAGCCATGTAAAAAAATCACCAATGGATAACTGCGAATGGTATCGTAATCGGGAGCTAACAAGCGGTAATTTAAACTGTCGCCCTTTGTGTTTGTGTAAGTTAACTTGTTAAATCTTGAATTTTGTGCTGAAATGGTAAAAAATCCGAAAAGGCAAAAAAACAAGCAAATTGATTTAAAAAATTGAGATTTCATTGCGCTATAATTTATAGCCCTAAAGGTATGAAATGACCGTCTATAAATCTCGTTTTTTAACCAGTAAATAGGAAAGATAAATAAAAATTGAAGTCCAAACTAAAACAATGGCAATTTCATACCAATGAACGGCATAGTCAAATTTAAATTTTTCGCCTAGTTGATTGGCAACCGATTTTACGGCACTTAATCTTGTAAAAGGCTCATCTATAAGATTTCCCATCGCTTTAAGCGGAAAAAATTGCGAAATGGCATCGGCAGGTTTGGCATCGTCAAAAATTTTCCAACGCATAATTCCGTAAACAATATTTTCTCCGATAAACCAAATTAACATACCCCCAACGGCAAAGGCAGAACGCTTGATTAAAATCCCTAAAAACAAACCAAAAGAAAAGAATCCAACCAATTTTATAAAGTAGGCCAAGAGGTATTCTAAATCGGAAAATATAATGTTAGCACTGTTAAAATCGGAGTAAACCAATCCTAAAACTAACGTAACAATGCTCACAAAAAGGCTTGATATTAAAGCAAATAGTATTACAGTATAAAATTTTGACAAAATAAATTCTCGCTTGCTCAAACCGTCAATTAAGTTTTGTTTTAAGGTGCGATTTGAATATTCATTTGCCATCATTGAGACAATAACTAACAACAAAAAAAACTTAAAAATGGAGGCGATATAGGTGTTAAAATGCCAGATATAAGGAAAATTAAAAATGCCTTGTTCGGCGAGATGGAATTTTATTGGGCCGATATCAAATTTAATGGCGGCAATTAAGGCGATTGAAACCAGCAATAAAAAATAACTAATAACCAGCACTTTGCTGGCTAAATTTTTTTGAAGTTTATAAATTTCGATGTTGAGTAAACGAAACATAGCTTAATTTTAATTATTGGTTAGGTTTAAAAATTGTTGTTCAAGGCTTTGTTTTCGTTTTACTAAATGCGATAAAACGATTTTGTTTTTAGCTAAAAAAGTATTTATTTCGGCTGCTGAAACGGCTTTATCTAAAGTCGCTAAAACCAAATCGCCCTCAATTTTAAGTGAGGAAATGCCTTCGTAATTATTTAAGATTTCAACAATTTTTTGATTGTTAAAGGATGCCATTTCAATTAAACCAAAAGAGCTTGTCAATTCGTCAACACGCCCTGCATAAAGTTTTATGCCATTTCTAATGACAACAACTTGATCGCAAACTTTTTCGACTTCATCTAATAGATGCGAAGCCAACAAAATAGTGGTTCCTTTGCCTGCAATTTCCTTAATTAGCGTTCTTATTTCGTGAATGCCTTGCGGGTCTAAACCATTGGTAGGCTCGTCTAAAATCAAAATTTCGGGATTGTTTAGCAAAGCCGATGCTATGGCCAATCGCTGCTTCATCCCTAACGAAAAGGTGCTAAATTTGCTGTCGCGACGCTCATATAAATTGACTTGCTTAAGCCTGTTATCTATATTGTTTTCGGCAATTTCCTTAATTTTGCAAACCAGTTGAAGGTTTTGTTTTGCGGTCATATAAGGGTAAAAATTTGGTCGCTCAATAATAGCGCCTACTTTTTTTAGTGCTTGGTGTGTGCTTAATTTGCCACCAAACCAGCTAAAAGTGCCCGAATTTTTATTTACCACATTTAAAATGATGCCGAGAGTAGTCGATTTTCCGCTTCCATTTGGACCTAAAATGCCGTAAACATGCCCTTTTTTAATTTCAAAAGATAAATCACTAACCGCCTTTAGACGTCCGTAATTTTTAGAGAGATTTTGAATGTTTAAGATGATTTCCAATGTTGAAGTTTTGATTAATTTTAAAATAGGACGATGAAATTAATCTTTTGTTACCAATTCTTAATTAAAAACCGCTTATTTTTACGCATACAATCTGCGAATTTGAAAAATCACCCAAAAATATCTTTAAAAAAACCCACTTATCCGATAAGCGAAATGCTATACAGCTACTTAACTGAATATGGACGTAACATTATCATCCCTATTTTTTATGAAGATTTGTTGCGCTTTTCGGGCTCTTTTGAGGTTTTTGATAAAAATGACAATGATACTATGTGGATTCGCGTAATTTATCCCGACCACGAACGCGAAAACATTGATTTAAACTTAAAAAAAATCTATACCATTATGCATTCCGATGGGAGCGATTTTGCCATTCCGCATTTAAATGTCGATGCGATTGATTATTGCACCTTTGGAAATTCAAAACCTTTTAGAGTTAAAATCAGAAATATTTTAAATGATAATTATACCTATTTATATGTTAAAAAAGCCGATGCTTCTCGTATTTATGGATTAGAATTAGAGGAATTATTATCGCCAAACAAGGTCGACTTTTTGATGTATAAAGACACCTTAATTGAAGAACATATTTTGGGCATTCCGGGCGATGTTTTTATTGAAGAACACTTGCCTAATTTAACGGTTCGCGAACAAAAGCAAATTTCGAAAGAGTTTGTTAAGTTTAATGAACGTTGTATGATTCGCCTTTTGGGCGATATGCGCTCATATAATTATGTATTTGTGGTATCACACGATTTTGACCAAGTTCAATACCGCATTAGGGCCATAGATTTTGACCAACAATCTTATGAAGGGGCTTTAAAAATTTACCTTCCACAGTTTTTTAAAGAAAACAGTACTTTAGTAAAAATGGTTGAAAAAAGTTTGCAAGCAGAATCGGTTGCTCAATATAAAAATGAAGAGCGCTCATTGTTGGCAAAACGCGCAAGAGCTTCGCATTTGAGATTAGAAAAGTTGATTAAATGTATGATGGTTGACGAAATTTCAAAACCCGAAAAAATTTTACAACTACGTCGCGAAGTTATGGCTATGACCAAGGATGTTAACTTTAGACACGCCAAAACAATGGGTGAAATTTTAAAATACGCACTTGATTTTGTGATTAGAAATTACGAAAACGTGAATACTTATATCATTAGTTAAAGTTATATTCATCGTCAAAATTTTCGGTATAGCCACCTTCATCATCATCTAAATCATCATCAAAGTCATCGTTATATTCTTCAAAACCTTCTTCAATTTTTTCACCTTCAAACTCTTTTTCAGGGGCATCTTGTGGCAAATTTCCTAACGAATATAATATTTTTGGCAAGTCGCGTTCTTTATTATAAGTGGTAATTTCAATTAATTCAATTAAAAAAGTCCACATTAAATAAAAATCGTAAACGTAAATTAATTTGTCATTTTGTTCTTTAAACAAATCAGCAAGTTGGTAATCGCTCATAGTTTTTACCTCAGAATCGGCGTCATCTGAAACATCGTCGAGCGGAATTTCATCACCTTGATTCCATTCCTTATCGGATAAATAAAAAGAAGCCATTTCTGAGCCGTCAAAATCGAATGCATTGACAATTGTGTTGTGTAAATCTTCTAAATTTGCGGTACTTCTTATGGCGATGTCCCTAATAACATCTTCTTCTAAGTCAGCAATGACCCTAACTTTATAAATCATATTTCTAGTTTTTAGTAGTTGACAAAGTTACAAACTTTGATAAATATGTACTTATTATTTGCTTAATTTTACCACAAAAAATTTGCGTTATGTCAAAAGCCAAAACTTTAGCCCAACTCAATCATCTTTCTCTAAACACTTTAATGCAAACACTTGAAATAGAATATATTGATTATGGTGATGATTATTTGGTTGCAAAAATGCCCGTAACGTCAAAGGTTTATCAACCTAATGGCATTTTGCACGGCGGTGCTACTGTGGCACTAGCCGAAAGTGTGGGAAGTGCGGCTTCTCATTTATTTTTTGACAACAGTGAATTTGAAATTCGCGGAATTGAAATTTCAGCAAACCATATTAAGTCGGTTAAAGAAGGTTTTATTTTTGCAACAGCGCGAATTTTACACAAAGGAAGAACCACCCAGCTTTGGGAAATTAAAGTTACAAACCCTCAAAATCAGTTAGTTTCGCTTTGCAAACTCACGACCATTGCGCTTAAAAGAAATAATTTTTAAAAGATGGCCATACATAAATTTTTTAGTAAGTTACAATTTGCCCGCGCAAATCGATTACCTTTTGTGGCTTTTAGGCTGCCTAATGATGAACATATTTCAATCATCATTCAAAAAAATGACCTGCTACACACCTCTTTAGATTTGGGAGAATCGGGTTTTGTTTTTGCCCCTTTTGATACGGCTGAAAGCTGTATTTTAACACCCTTTGAAGTGTCAAGTTTTGATACCTACGAAATTACCGACGAATTTTATAAAAAATCAACACCAAATCATGAGCCATTTAATCAAAAATCGTCTTTAGAACGGGACAAGTACCTTGAATTAATTGATAAAGCCATAACCCAAATCACAAATGAAAAACTCGAAAAGGTGGTGCTGTCTAGAAAAATATACATTGGAGCAGAGCAAATTAAATCAGAAGATGTTTTTAAAAGATTATTGTATAAATATCCAAATTCGCTTACCTATTTTTGGCATCATCCTAAGGTAGGCACTTGGTTGGGCGCTACTCCCGAAAAATTATTGTCACTTAAAAATGCTAATTTTTCAACCATGGCTTTAGCGGGAACGCAAATTCTTAAACCCGAAGGACGTATTGTTTGGGAGGAAAAAGAGTTAAAAGAGCAGCAAATGGTTACTAATTATTTAGTTAAAGTATTGAATAAAAATAAAATAGAATTTAAAACCTTAAAAACTCGTAACCTTAAAGCGGGAAACTTAGTACATATCTGCACAGATATCAAAGGCAAATTACCTAAAGAAGTCAGCCTATTTAAATTGGTAAATTGTTTGCATCCAACGCCGGCAGTGGCTGGTTTGCCAAGGCAAGATGCCATTGACTTTATAAAAAGTAACGAACAATATGACCGCAGTTTTTATACAGGTTATTTGGGACTTATCAATAAAAATGAAGAGGCACAAAAAACGACGGATCTTTTCGTAAATTTAAGATGTATGCAATTAAAAAATCAAATGGCATTTATATATGTTGGCGGTGGCATTACCAAAGATAGCAATCCGGCAAACGAATGGAAAGAAACCGAAGCTAAAAGTAAAACCTTAATTAGTGTGTTATAGTTTTAAACCGCTACATTTGCGCACTTAATTTTTAAAACCAAAACCTTGCGATTAGCGAATTATACCAAAGAATTTAATTTCAATCTCAAATTAGCTTATCCGGTAATGTTAGGCCAACTTGGACATGTTTTGGTAGGTTTAGCCGATAATGTTATGGTTGGAAGACTCGGTGCTATACAATTAGCTGCTGTCTCATTGGGTAATAGCGTGGTATTTATAGCCTTATCTATTGGCATCGGATTTACTTTTGCCATAACACCTTTAATTGCCGAAGCAGATAGCAGTAAAAATATTGAAAAAGGACGGCTCGATTTTCAACATGGTTTATTGCTTTCTATTGTTTTAGGAGTCGTGATGTTTATTTTGCTGCTTTTAGGAAAGCCCCTTTTAAATCACATGAACCAGCCTCCTGAGGTGGTTAAATTGGCGTTACCTTATATGGGAATTATCGCTTTTTCTATCATTCCGTTGATGATTTTTCAGGCTTCAAAACAATTTGCCGATGGTTTATCACAAACCAAACACGCCATGCATGCTGCTATTTTTGCAAATATTATAAATATAGTTGTTAACTATTTTTTAATTTATGGAATTTGGATTTTTCCAAGACTTGAACTTATAGGTGCTGGTATTGGCACTTTGTTTTCAAGAATTGCCATGGTAGCTTTTATGTGGTATATTTTAAATACAAAGCCAAAATTCATTCCTTATATAAAGCTATTAAGTTTAGCTGAAATTCAAAAAGAAAAATTTAAAAAAATCATCAGCCTCGGGTTTCCAACAGCCATGCAAATGTTTTTTGAAGTCGCAGTTTTTACAGCTGCAGTATGGCTTTCGGGAACCTTAGGCGTTATAGACCAAGCAGCCAACCAAATTGCGCTTAACTTAGCTTCAATGACCTTTATGATTGCCGTTGGAATGGGTGTTGCGGCAACTATTCGCGTGGGAAACCAAAAAGGTTTAGAACAATATATTGAATTGCGCCGTATTGCTTTATCCATTTTTTTACAGATATTTTTGATAGAATTTGTTTTTGCCATAGGCTTTTTAACTTTAAAAAATTATTTGCCCTTGGTTTATATTGACAATTGGCAAGTTATTAAAACAGCATCTACCTTGCTTATTGTGGCGGGATTTTTTCAAATTTCAGATGGTGTGCAGGTAGTGGTTTTAGGCGCTTTGCGCGGATTGCAAGATGTCAAAATTCCGACTTACATCACCTTTATCGCTTATTGGATTGTTGGTTTTCCAATTTCCTTTTTTCTAGGAAAAACCCTAGGTCTTGGTTCTCAAGGCATTTGGATTGGTTTATTATCGGGTTTAACCGCTTCGGCACTTTTATTATATTTAAGATTTGATTACCTTACCAAAAAATTAATTCATTCAAACCATGGAACTACCTAAATTTTTATTGGGCGATAATACCGATTATCAAGAGGCTATTTTTGTGATACACACCGAGTATCCGCGATTTGTAATCAATCTGCAAGACGATGATATTACTTGGTTTGACGATTTAGAAGAAGAAAGTGAGGAAGAAATTTTAGACCTTGTTCAAGATTTAGTGGCGCAAGCAAACGCCTTTTTTGATAGGGAAACCGCGCGATTTGAGCATGAAGCCTAAGCTTTTTTAGGAGGCTTCTTTTTGTTGTTTGCCTTGGGCTTAATAATGGGTTCTTCAACAAAAAAATCAATTTGACTTTGTCGGTTTTCTTCAACTTCTTTGCCGCCTCGTTCAAAAGTTTTCTTGGCATTTATCTTGCCAATCACAACTTCCTCAAGTTTGTCGTCAATATGTCGCGCACCAAAGCTCGAATTTAATTTGTCGAACTTCTGTTTATAATAATAATAGGCAAAACCATAACCTATTAAAAAGGAACCCAACATATAAATAAATAGCTCGATATAATTATTTAGCCCCATTATTAGTTGTTTTTAAATGTTTTAACGGTAAGTTCTAAACGCCTATTTTTAAAATGTTCAATATTTGAATTTTCATATTTAGGCGCTGTTTCTCCTTTCGAAGAGGTTTCTATCCTTAGTGCGTCAATGCCTTGCGATGATAAATAACCCTTAAAAATATTTGCACGTTCTAAACCGATTGAATAATTGGTTTCGACTTGACCAATACTATCGGTATGTCCTTCAATATAGAGATGGGCATCTTGATTATTTAAAAGCACCCATTTAAGCACCTTTGTCAAACTGTCGATTTTATTTAGCTCTTTAAATTTATCTTGATTAACACCAAAATAAATGGTGCTTGTTAGATAGGTTTTGTTAACTGGCAAGGCAACAACACTATCTATTTTAGTGGTTTTAACTTTTAATGTATCTTTATAAACAGGCTCTTTAACAGCACTTTGCAAAATATTTAAACTGTCGGGCGGCTTTAATTCAGCAACAACACTAAACAATTTTTGATGTGCCAAGGCACTCAAAATTGCCCAGACTAAAAAGGTAAAAAATGCAAAAACAAAATTTTTCATTTATTTTTTTTATTTACTTTAAATGGTAAAGTTATAAAATATTTTTTAAGTCGTTTGACAAATTTAAATTAGGCTTTTTCAACCAGTTCAATTTGGCCTACTTTAGCAGTGGTTGTAAAAAATCCATAATTTATAAAAACCTTATTTTTTTCTATCTTTTGAATGAGTCCTGTTGTTTGACTATCTATCAATCGCACGCGGTCATTGATTTTATATTGATAGTCGGCTTTTAATTTTGCTTTGAGGATTGATTTTTTTTCTTCTATTTTTTTTACGGCAGCCACTTCTTTTAAAACTTCAATTTCAACAACTTTTAATTGTTCTTCAACTTGTTTTTTTTCTACAAGCGCTTTAAGTTTCTCGTTTTTGCTGACTTTTTTAATTTCGGGCGTTGTTTTTTTAATATATTTTGCCTGCTCAGTGGCAGTCCAAGTAAAAAAATTGGCGAGGAGCTGTTTTTTGTTTTTAGTTTGAAAATAGTTGTTTATTAATTCATTAATCTTTCTCCCATAAATCAACATTTTTTGATTGTTGTCGTAAAGGGTATTAAATTCTACCAGTTTTTGATGTATTTTTTGTTGGTCAGTAGCCAATAAATCACCTTTTTCTTTAATGATAAGGTGCTCTTTTTCTAAAGAATCTGAATTTTTTTGCAACTTATTGCGTTCCTTTTGAAGTTTAGAAATGGTTTTGTCTAAACGGACTTTTCCGGTATCTACTTTTTTCTTAGCGCGATTAATCAAACTAAACGGAATGCCATTTTTGCTAGCAACTTCAAAGGTAAATGAGCTTCCAGCTTGACCGATAAATAATTGATACAAAGGTTCTAAAGTACGTTCGTTAAATTGCATATTGGCATTTACGGTATATTGCAATTCATCGGCCAAAACTTTTAAATTGGTATAATGCGTAGTGATAATGCCAAAAGCCTGAAGTTCATGAAATGATTCTAAAAAAACTTCTGCCAAAGCACCACCGAGTTCGGGGTCGCTACCTGTGCCAAATTCATCTATTAAAAGCAAGGTATTATCATTGCTGCTTTGCAAAAACTGACGCATATTTTTTAGCCGATAACTATAAGTACTCAAATGATTTTCAATAGATTGATTATCGCCAATATCGGTTAGAATGGAATCAAAAATATGAAAACTGCTACTGGTGTGAACGGGCACCAGCAAGCCACTTTGAAACATCACTTGCAATAAACCAATGGTTTTTAAGGTGATGCTTTTTCCGCCTGCATTAGGACCAGAAATTACGATAATGCGCTGATCTTGGTTTAAAATTAAGCTTTGCGGAATGGTTTTTAAATGTTGTTTATTGTTGTGCTCAAGTAGCAATGGGTGATAAGCATTTTTAAAATTTGAAATTTTTTCATCACTCATAGTTGGCAAAATACCGCCTATTAGCTTGGCATAAAGTGCCTTAGCGGAAATCATGTCGAGCTTAGCTAAAAAATTTTGATAGGTTTTTAAATCCGGCGCAAATGGACGGATGCTATTGGTTAATGCTTTGAGTATTTGAATGATTTCTTGTTGTTCATCAAATTCTAAATTTTGTAATTGTCGGGTAAGTTTAAGGGTTTCTTCAGGTGCAATAAAAAGTGTATTCCCCGTTTTAGATGTTCCCAACAAAAGTCCCTTTACTTTTTTGCGATACATGGCCTTAACTGCCAAAACCCGCTGATGGTCAACAACCGATTCTTTAATTTCATCTAAATAATTAGCACTTCCTGCTTTTGATAAGGCCACATTAAAGCTGCTGCTAATTTTTCCTTTTACTTCTTGAATTTCTTTGCGAATGCTATTGAGAAAAGGCGAAGCATTTTGTAAAATTTCACCATAAGGGGTCATAATCTCGGCGATGAATTTTAAAATATCGGCTTGTAAATCAATAACTTCTGATAACTCAAATAAACCAGGATAATAAGATTTGAATTTCTTCAAAAAAATTAGTAGCTCTTTCGTAGTTTTTGTCAGCCTGACAATTTTTAAAAATGATTCAATCTCTAAAAAACTATTTTCAATACCTAAATAGCTAATTTCTTTTGTAATAGCATCAAAATAGGAAGTAGGTAGCTGATTTTCATTTTCATAAGACGACAAATATTCATTGGTTAACTGCAAGGCATTTTGCAAGGATGTTTTATGAAATTGTGGTATAATTTTAAGCGCTAATTCAGCTCCTAAAGCCGTTTTACAGCGTTCGGCTACCTTGTTTAACACGATGTTAAACTCTAAATCTTGTAATGTTTTTGAGGTTATTTTAGACTTCAATGTTGTATTTTTGAAAACACAAAAATAAGTTTAATATTTTAATTCAAGACGCTGCTTTATGGCTTTAAATGTTAACATCTCAACAGGTTGGAAAGCCGTTTTAGAACCGGAGTTTGAAAAGGAATATTTTAAAAACTTAATCCATTTTGTGAAGGCTGAATATAGCAAACATATTTGTTATCCTAAAGGAAATCAGATATTTGCAGCTTTTAATGCTTGTGATTTTGATGAGGTAAAAGTTGTTATTATTGGTCAAGATCCTTATCACGATGTGGGTCAAGCAAATGGTTTGTGTTTTTCGGTTAACGACGGCGTGGCACCCCCACCATCATTAATCAATATTTTTAAAGAATTGCAAACAGATTTGGGTTTACCCATTCCGCAAAGTGGCAATTTAGAAAGCTGGGCAAAACAAGGTGTATTGTTGTTAAATGCCACCTTGACAGTAGCTGCACATCAAGCTGGGTCGCATCAAAATTGTGGTTGGGAACCTTTTACCGATGCTGTAATTCAACAAATTTCTGATAAAAAAGAAAACGTCGTTTTTTTGCTTTGGGGTGGTTTTGCCAAACAGAAAGGCAAAAATATTGACACTACAAAACATTGTATTTTGTTGAGCGGACATCCTTCGCCCTTAAGCGCCAATCGTGGTTATTGGTTTGGAAACAAACATTTTAGTAAAACAAATGCTTATTTAACCATGAAAGGGAAAAA
>PFPU01000110.1 GCA_002793215.1 Flavobacteriales bacterium CG_4_10_14_0_2_um_filter_35_18 | reverse complement strand
CATATAACAACTGAAAAAGATTTTGGTAAAGGAATGCCTTTATACATTTACAATGAGAAATGTTCAAACACTCCTTTAAGAGTTATTGAAATTGGGTTGAATGAAATGTTGAGGGGTGAAAGCTACAAGCCAGTTTCTTACAACTGCCAAACATATACAAATACTGCTTGCCATAACACTCGTAAAAGTGAAGATGCAAATAAATGGGTCGGGAGAGTAGTTCTTGGCTCTTTGTTGCTTCTAGGGTTAACTGCTGTATTTGGAGGAAGAAGATAATTTCTTAAAAGCTCATACTTCTAATCGTTTTGCACTATCAACGTCAAAGGTTTCATCAGTCAATTCAGAGTGAAGCCTTTTGTTTTGTAGCAAAGTTAAAATCGCATCTAAATGTTCTTCTGTAATCACAATTTGTCCTTCTTGAAATTGAATACCCCAATTTCTCTGTTCGCTTATTGCTCTTAAACGCTGTAAGTAATTTACATCTTGGTAATATCCTAAATTTTTTATGGTTGCAATCTTCCGTAAATACCTTTGGTTATTGCCAACTCGATTTGTTAGAATGTCCATATTGACAAACAAATTTGCTTCTTGAACTTCTTGATAAAGTTCATCTGCTTTTGCAATCATACCATCACGAAAGTTTAATCCACTTTCAAAGTTTTTCTTAGAAAGGATAAAAAGGGCTTCATCAAAATAGATTATATCAACAAATGAAGAAATACTAAAGATGTTTTCGTCTTCCAAATCTTCAAAGCGATTTTCTTTATACAAAAGAGGAATTAAGCCTCTATCTCTTTTCATTTTCCAATTTTCGGGCAAGGTCTTGAAACCAACTGTTTGAATTCCTTCATCATTGCGTAAAATAATCAAGTAGGCTTTGGCTTTTACTAATTCGTCTATGTTCTCAATTATATCTTCTTCGGGATTTAAGGCTAGTAATTGTTCAAGAATTCTGAAAAAATCTGTTTCATCTGAATTGATTGCTCTTACTTCATCTTCTTCGGGTTCTGGACAGTCATAAGTGTAAGTTTCAAAAGTATTTGCTGCTTCAATTTTCCTTATGATAATGTTTCTTAAACGTGTTTCTAATCGGGGGTTAATTTGAACGTAATTAACCTCATACTGCGAAACTCTGTTACGCTTATACTCCTTTACAATAGCCAAAGAAACTTCGGTATTTTGCAAGTTCAGGCGTTTTAAATTTCTAAATTTAGTTCTCAACGGCATCTGTATTGTTATTTTTTTCTTCTGTTACAAAATATAAAAAGCGGGTTAGGCTACGAATGTAGAACCTATCTCCTGTGTGCATTTCCAATTTACTTATTACAATAGTTGAACAAGTTTTTCCATCAAACTTATAGTCCAAATCGTATAAGCCATAACCAACCAATGCTAAAACAGGATTTAAGAAAACTGATTTGCTCGTAATAGTTAGCAAAAGCATTATGAGCATAAAAATGGTTATAGCAATTACATCTTCGGGTTTTGATAAATCAATACCGAAAAAGGAAAGCATATAAGGAATGGTATAATTGATTAGGTCAACTGAACGGTTTTTCACTGATACAATTTCAACACACATATTTCCTCGTTTGATGGTTGAAACGGTTACAAAAAGCAAAATAACACTCAAAAGTGTTAAGCCCAATAGAATGTAAATTGCTAAAGGGTGTTTGAGTTGATGCGTTGTTTGAAAATCAAAATCCTTTACAGCCAATATTAAAAATAGTGGCGAATAGGCACTAATGAATAAAAGTATGGATGTAAATATTCTTGGTTTCATTTTACAATTCTCCTTTAAAAGCCTTGTCTAATAAACTTAGCATTAGTTCGGTTAATTCTTGTTCGGTTTGATTGTGATGTACTTTGATAGCGTTTGTTTTTTCTAGCAGTTTAACAAATTCTCTTTGTAATTCAATTGAAGGAACTGGAACTAATATTTTCATCAACTTATCCAAGCCCAATGTTTTGTTTCTCCCTGCCCCGCCAGGACTGCAAGCGTTAATGTCTTCTAATCCTTTTTGAGATAAGAAATGATAACACAAAAATTCTGCTAAGGCTTTTTCTTCGTCTGCTACACAAGAAATAAAACGATGTGAACCGTAACGGTCATTATCTTCTTCTTTTGCAACTGCAATTCCACCTTCCCAAGCAAATACATTACTGAAAACTAAATCACCTGTTTTGATTTGAAAAATCTTTTTTGTTGCTACTTCTGTTCCTGTCAATGCAGGTTTATGAAATGTTCCTTTTCCAAAACAACGAATACCCAATTCAGGATATAATGCTTCGTCTTTTAAAACAATTGGTCTGCGAATAATTGGAGCAATGTCTTTCATTGGCAGCCAATCAGCAATTTCTATAAGGTCAGTGTATTTGCTGAATAGTAAATTATTTATGTCTTTAGTTTGCTCTGTTCTTAGCTTTGTTATTTCGAGAGTTTTAATTTTTACGGTTTCAAGTGTGGAAAGTAATTTTTGTTGAACATTTAGAGGTGGTAAAGGAATTTGAACATTAGAAAAAGCATCTCTATTTATTGATGCTTTTGAAGTTCCTGATTTTGTCATTCTTACTATTTCCTCCTTGAAATGATTAAGATAATAGTAATAAATTCTTAAATCAATTTTATCCTTGAAGTCTTGCTTTGGTGTTAATACATAAACTAAATCACTTGCAATGAATTTTCCTTTGAAATAATGAGTTCTCCCCAATGAGCCAGAAGCAGCAAAAGCAAAGCATAAAGCCTCTGTGTCATAGAAGTATTCATTGTGTGTTTTAAAATCTTCCGATGCTGTTATAAACACAAAGTTTCCAGCTGTATTTTTTGAGCTTTGCAATACACCTTTATCGAAGTTAAAAACAGTGCTTATGTTTTTTGTTTCCCAATTATGCTTCATCTATGACGGTTTGTTTTATGGAAGTATGAATTTCCTTCATTAGTTGCATAATCTGTTTTTCCTTTTCTAAAATCGAAGTCACCAACTCTATTGGTTCTTTATAGACAAATCCGCTTTTTCTGTTTGGATTTTTAATGTCCAAGTTTACATTAACAAATTTTCCCTCGTCATCAGTCATTAAAATATCTTTAATGTTGACCTTCCAAGCGTTATCATTTTCTTTACGCTTGTGCCACCATTTTTTTAGCTCGTCAAATTCTTCAAACTGAATGGGTTTTGTTTTGCTGTATTTCTTCTTATCAGCAGGTGGCAACAACTCGTAATACCAAATATGTTTTGTGGGTTCACCTTGTTCAAAAAATAAAAGATTACAAGGGATGTCTGTGTAGGGAGCAAAAATACCTTCACCTAATCTAACAATTGTGTGCAAATTAAAATCCTCTACCAATTGTTTTTTAACTCTTGCAGCAATACCCGGAGCAAACAAAGTGCCGTGAGGTACTACAATGGCAGCTCTGCCGCCATCTTGTGTTGGCTTTTTGCGTTTTAGTTTACGCATTATCAATTGCAAAAAAAGTAAAGCAGTTTCGGTGGTTTGTTTGTCGTCAGGAAAGTTGTTTAAAATTCCTTTTTCTTCTTCGCCTCCAAATGGTGGATTGGCTAATACAATATCAACTCTTTGATTGTCGCCAATATCTTTTAATGGCAC
>PFPU01000103.1 GCA_002793215.1 Flavobacteriales bacterium CG_4_10_14_0_2_um_filter_35_18 | reverse complement strand
TATTGTAGAGCTCAGCCAATAACAAAAAACTTTGGTTATCAAAATCAGTTGCCAATGCGATGGCACTTTTCCAATCTTTTAAAGTCTTAGCCTGAAACAAGGTTGAGGCGCGCTTAATCTCGCCACTAATAACTTTGCCTTTGTTTTCGCTACGGTTGGCAGCCTCAACTTTTATGCGACCGTCTGGCACAAAACCTAGAAGTCTATCGGTAACTTTATCTATAAAACTTTTGCTCATAATATTTAGATGTAATAATCAGTATTTTTGTTATTGCCGTACATTAATGACACGGTGGAATCGCCATTGGCATCTAACGGAATTGGCAAACCATCAGGCACTTCTTTACCGGCTTTTATTTGCTCAAGTAATTTCATTGCCCATTCCCATTCATTTACATAATCGGTAGGTACTTTACGCGATGCATTACGGCGGATGAAGTCGTACAATACTAATTTGACTAATATTTTAATAATCAAATAATGTCGGTCTGCACCGGTAGTATTAAAAATGGCGACCACATCAAATCTACCCTTAAGCTTAGCTTTGATAATTTCAATATTTTGAGCTTCTAAAGTCTCTAGTATTGCGGTTTGTGGTTCTGCGCTACGCTCAGTCAAAAACTGGTCGATTATATGTGCCTGTAGATCTGCTGCAATTAAAAATTTATATGCCATAATTAAAAACTTTGTGGTCGTTGATATCTGCCCGTTACGGGCTTTGTAGCCCCGCGCGAACTGTATATATATTTACTTAATTCGGTGATACATTGTTCATCGGAATCTGGAGAATCATCATTGGTTCTATAACCGGGTTCTAAGCCCAATAACTGAGAGATGCCCACCAAAGTATCGTTATGACTCTTCTTTTTAAGGTTGTAATAAATACGTCCATTTTGATAGTATGGATGCATTGTTAACATCCGATCAAACTTTTTAACCTTTGGTATATTAACTTTAATAATATTGAGTTTAATGCCGAATTCAGCTTCTACTTCAGCTATGGTTCTCTCGATCTCATCATTCCAAAATTGCGCTTCAAACCGCCAATGAATGATGACGGTTTCGGGTAGCGTTTTTTGAAATTGGCACATCCAAACAATAGGCGCGCGCATTTTACTGCGCTTAACAAAACTATCTATTAAAAAGAAGTCGGCGTTTTTTAAACCCCAAACTTTAACGGCGTTAAAATCGGAAGTAGCAGAACCTGCAAAAGCAACATCCCAATGACCTATGATAATTTTAAAGTGGTTTAATTTAGGTAATTCTGCCCATTGAATGTGTTCCTCTAAAAAGATACTTCCTTCAATATGTGGCTCATTATTGTACTCAGCCAAAGCAGCTAATCGGCCAATATCAGATTCAATATTTTTATAATACTCGCTATCATATTTTTGATACCATGTTGGCTCATAGGTTACAGGGTTGTAGGCCTTAATACCATGGATTTTCCACGTGGGGTGGCGCTCCTGTAAAAGTGTTTGAATCATTACCGGATAGGCTTTATTATTCGCCTGAATAAACCGCCGAATATCTCCGTCCATTGTAGGGATTAAATCGCCTTCAATCCACTTCACAATTTCCATTTGACGTTTAGGGTTTTTAATTGTGTCCTTAATTTCAATATCATCTGGCACAATGTGAGTTGGTCGTTTACTACCTACACGTAAGCCTCTTACACTTTGTCCGGTTCCCAAAGCCTGACCTATAAACCCACCTCTTGTAATAAAAAGCCCATCTTCCCAAGAGCCTTGGTTTTGTTGCTCTCCAAAATCGCCAATTATTCTAGGATTTCCCTCAAACTCAGCTTTAATATCTTCCAATAATTGTTGTGCTCTTTTTTGGGAGTTTCCAATTAGAACTAAATATACTGGTTCTCCATTTATCCACAGCCAAAAAGGGATTATAATATCATTCCAAACAGATTTTGAAAGCGCGCGACCCCATTCACAAAAGCCTTTAAAGGTTGGATTCTTTTTAACCATATTGGCAAACTCAATTTGAAAGTTGGCGCTCTCTGAAGTAGCATAGTGTGGGAAGTAGTACTGAACCATAAAGCGCACATCTTTTTTGGCACGTTCAATACGCGCCAATTTATCGGCTTTGGTTTCATCGGGATTAATGACTCCTCCCGAACTACGGATGAGTTTAATTTTGTCCTGGTACCTTTGCAGCGCTATTTTATCCTGTTGTTTCAATGTTATTTTTTTGGTTTGGTAAAAAATTCGGAATGACCCTCAATAGGTTGGCGCGAAAAAGAATGCGTGACTTTATTTAGCTTAAAATTGTAGAACAGGTTGCTGATGTAACGAAATCGCCTACGCTTGGTAATTGGTTCAATTACAGTAAAAGGTTGCCCTACCTGATACACGGCACCTTTTCGCAAATAATAAATGCCTTTTTCTAAATTTTTTTGATATGCCGGTGCATCGTACCACCAAAGCTGAAACATCTTTTTTCTAAAGTCTAACCAAGCATTTAAACGCTGTTTAAACGGTATTTTTTTTCTGTTACTCATTATCCAATTTTTAAACTGATATCACTAAGGTGTTGCTCTTGAAAGTCAAGTAGCGACATATACAATGCAGGACTGTAAACTTGAACGGCTTTAAAGATGCTATCCATAACATCGAGGTAAACCGACAAAGAGATTTTATTTTCTTTGTCAATAGACAACAAAGCTTTATTGTATTTAGAGACTTCATCAGCTAAACGATTGGCTTTGTATTGCAATGCATCATGTTCCTCAAGGTTATCATTAGCTATTGCAGTTTCCATTTTTCGGATAAGTGTTAAGCGTTGTTCGGTTAAACGGCCGATGAGTTTTTTTAAACTCAAAATTTGAGTATTGGCACTGTTAAACCGTGCATCACGCTCTTCGTTCCACCCATATTTTTTAACCCATTGACTGATGGTCTTTTCTTGAACTTTAACCATCCGGGCAATTTCTTTTTGATTATTCCCTTGCAGTAGCAATTCTTTTGCCAGTCTGCGTTCGTTTTGTTTAGCCATAATATAATGGTACAAAATTGTAATAAATGGTTTCAATTTCTAAATTCTTGTACCATCATGGGACGTATGCTTACCATCATGGGGCGTATGCTTACCATCATGGGACGTATGCTTACCATCATGGGATTGAAATTTTCATTTATAGAAAGCATCATGCAATTTTGCCTTTTGAATATGAAAAAACCATCATTTACAATTATGGCCTATGCCGAAAATAAACGCACACCGCTTGAGATAACGGCTGTTGTTAAAGATAAAATTGCTTATCTCGGTATAAAAGGTTCTATCTATCGATGGAATACGGCCTCTAGTGTTGATATTGAAGCAGCTATTAAGGGTTTTAAAAAGGACGGCATAACCAAAGCCGAACTATATATTAACACACCAGGTGGCGATTGCTTTGAGGCTAACGAAATTGTAAACCTTGTTAAAGACAATTTTACTGATGTTACCGTAAAAGTTGGAGCCGTAGCCGCATCGGCTGGAACCTACTTTTTAACCCAATGGCACAGTACAGCCAAACGAAACAGCCAATTTATGATTCATAAACCAATGGGCAATCCATCGGGGAATGAAGATGAGATAGCTGCAGGTTTGAAATTAATCCAAAATATGACTCAGGATTACAAATCGGCTTATGCC
>PFPU01000194.1 GCA_002793215.1 Flavobacteriales bacterium CG_4_10_14_0_2_um_filter_35_18 | reverse complement strand
TTTGCCAATATTTACGATTCTTAAAATATCATAGGTTTCGGGATTAAAAACAATGAGACCATCGTTGAAAAATTTAAGAATGCTTCCGCTAAAATCACTCGTTATAAATACCAAACTATTATCTTTAAGTGCGTAAATGCCCGCTTTAGTTGCAATATAAAGGATGTAATTTTTTAAGTCAACCGCCATTGATTTAATGACATTCTCTTTTTGAAAGCCAGCTATTAAATTTAGCTTACCGTCCTTTGGTGAGAAGGAAAAAAGGCCACTTCCAATTGCCAGATAAATAGAGTCTTTCATTTCTACAACGGCGGTTATGGGCTTAGGCGAAACTAAAAGTTGTTTGTATTTTCCACCTTTAGCAAAAGCAAAAAGTGGATATAGGCTGTCACTTTTATTTTGTTCGAATAAATACATAACCTCCTTGCCTGAAGCTATTTTCATATTTGAAGAAGGCAGTTTAACCAGCTTGTCAAGGTTTCCCAGTTCATTCATAAAGCACAATTCGTCATTTTTTATAGCCATTAAAAGGCCTTCTGTGGTATAAGAAAAGGCATTGATAGTGGTATCGGCTTTATTTCCAAATGTTGAAAGACCGCCCCAGCCTAACATATAAAAATTTTTGTCGGCTACTAGGGTTATGTATTTATTTGGTGAAACAGCAATGTCGTTTATAAAAGGTTCATTTTTAAGTGAATCGGATAGCATTTTGCCGTTTAGCATCACTTCATAACGCAAGGAGTCTTTTTGCTGAGCAAAATTGCTTTGTGCAAGGATTAAACATAAAATTATCTGAAAATTTAGGATTAGCTTTTTCATGACTATTAATATTTTTTCAAGCCAACTTTCCAAGCATTAGACGTTGGTGCATAAATTTTTAAGCTTTTAAGCAAATCTTCACTTGCCGATTTCAATAAACCAAAATTTGTTTCTTTCATGCCATCATCAAAAAAACCTTTTACAACGTCTTTACCTTGGTCAACATAAGCGTTTACAGTTTGCTTGGCGGATTTTATAAGCGCATTATTAGCAATTTTTTTACCTAAATCTACTTGTCCAGTTTCTTCCATTCTTGAAATATTATTACTGACAGCGGCATTGGTAGCATCATTAAGATAAGACATGGTTTCGTCTTTTATATTTACCATAAACCTGCCGGCTAAAGCGGGAATGCGGCCTACACCTCCGGGAAGAGTCTCAATTTTGTTAATGGCATCATCTAGATAGTTATCGGCTTTGGTTTTTTTGTAGGAATTAGCCGCTTCAATTTCACCGCTATTTTCATTTATTTGCGCCCATGAATTAAAGTCCCATGTAAGGCTAACACCATGTTTAATAAGATTTTGTCGTTCGCGCTCTTCTTGAGTCATTGGCGCACTCACATTTGATATGGCTTTATAATTGATTGAGCCACTTAGTGGTTTATACATAGTATTTTGAGTACCATCTAAAAATTTATAGAGTTCCATCAATTTTTTATGTTTAGCGAGTAATAAAGCCAATTGAACGCGTTGTTGTTCGCCTGCAAATTGTGTTGTGAGTGTTGACGGTTGCGTTTTTGCTTCGTGAACGGGTTGTATTGACCTATTTGTAGAACCAAAAATAGAAGCTATTAAACCTTGAGCGATTGTTCCGGCAATCATTGTATTCATCTCAGCATTATAATTATAATTAGATGAACTGCTACCGCGATTAATTTTTTGACCAGTCATGCTTTCTAATTGTCCAATAGCCGATTGCCCAAAAGCTTTTTGATTGCCAAGCCAAGTTGCCATTGTGAGTAAAACAAACAAATATTTGAAGCTATTTTTCATAATTACAAACTTTTTATTTGATTAATTTTGCAACATAATTTCCCATTCCTTTATTTTGTCTTGTTCTTTTTTTGTATCTGATAAAGAGGGTTGTAATAATAAATACTTTTTCATATTGGCAATGGCAGCATAAAATTGCCCCGTTTGACCCGAAAGTAAAGCCAAGTTTAAATAAGCTTCGGGATAGTTTGTTTGGTTTAGCTTAATGACTTTAAGATATAATTCAATAGCCTTATAATAGTTTAGGAGCTGTGTAAACGTGTTGGCTTGTACAACATATTTTCTTTGTTCTTCTAAGAGCGGTGGTTTTTCTTTTAGAGAACGGTATTTTAGAGCTTTCACTTCAAATGTTGCCATATCAAAGTAGTTGTCTTGCAGTTTTGCTTGAATGAATGTCAAATCATTCATTATGGAACTTAAGGTGTTTTTATAAGCCCAATTAATTGTGAGTGTTAAACCGCCAATTTTTAAATGATTCTCAATAACGACAGTCCCATTTGATACTCTACTTTCAACTCTAGACATTTTTAAACGATTGTTGATAAGGTAAGTATAATTAATGTTTATCACCGGAAAAGGACTGTTAATTTGACCGCTAAAGCTGAATTCAATGCGATTATCAAACACCAAAATCCCGGTTGGAATACCCAAATTAATAAGAGTGTTTTCATGTTCAACTATAAGTCCAATAAACTGGGTATTAAATTTTAGTTGCTCAGCTAAATGCTTTTTTGCATTTGTTAATTCAGCTGTATTAAACGGAGAAATAGAATCTAAATCTTTGTTTTCTTGGGCTAGTAATTTTACTGAACTCAATAAAAAAAATAAAGCTAATAGCAATATGGGCTTAAAAATATTCACAATATTTGTTTATAAAATAGTTAAATTACAGTTAGTTACTTATAATTCCTTCCCATTCATAAATTTTATCTTGGGCATTTCGAGCATCATCGGCATCGGGTTCAATAAGCAAATAACATTTCATAGAATAGATGGCATAATCAAAAAAGTTAGCTTGCGCATAGAGCAAGGCCAAGTTAGAAAGGGCCGAAGGGTAAGCGGTTTTGTCAATTGCAATTGCCTTATTATATAATTTTATGGCTTCTATATAGTTTTTTTGTTGATTGAGTAGGTCGGCTTGCACAAATAATTTGCGTTGTTCTTCTGAAACTATTGGTTTTTCGGCTAATGAACGATACTTTAAAGCCAAGGGTTTGAATACTTCAATTAATGAATCTCTGCGTTTATTAATTAACGGATATTGAATGTAATAGATATTATCCGCTAAAGTTTGGGCATTGCTTAAATCATAAAAAACAAAATTGACTAAAGAAGGACAATATACATAGTGCCAAGTATTTTGATAGGTGTAAAGAACCATAGTACTGTCAATCAATTTCGAAAAATAAAGTGAGAGGTTATTCTTTTTAGATCTAGCTTCAATTTCAATTCTATCGTCTAAAACCGAAATTCCTTTGATGTCTTTGGCATTTAGCGCTTTCTTATTTTTGAAATCATAAATTAGCCCAACTTTTTTTAAAACGTCTGAAAGGTTGGTTTTAACTTGGTCAAAACTTTGATTTTTGGTTGAAAGCTTTGGGTAGTAGATAATTTGGTCACCTAAAACAAGTGGCGCTCCGGCTTGCGCATTCAAATTGAATGACTCTGCGAAAAAAATAACCATTATAATGGTTGCAAAAAGAGGTGTAATTCTGTTATTTAAAAGGAACATTAGTTCTAAATTTAATTAAAACGCCTCAATATAATCTAACACTTCTTTTTCAAGAGTACCCGTAGTGGTGCAATTTATTCTAGAACTTGATTTAAGCACATAATCGGTGCTTAATAAGCCTTTAGATTGATAAGTATTAACAGAGCATCCAAAAAATACATTAATATTTATTTTTGTTGCGTTATCGCCAACTTTTTTTAACAATACATTAAAATTTCCAGAGTGATTTTCTAGGTTTGTATAACCCGAAAAAGATGATTTTGTGCTACCACAATCCATATAGCGCGAGGCATCGCTCAATGGAAGACTGTATTCTGTTGAAATTAATCCAGAACTTTTATCCATATTTTTAATTGGCGTGTTATGTGTAGCAAACCACTCTACAGCACTCTGCCAAACAACATCAAAAGGTTTGTTGACAATTCGCTCTTTTTCTATAACTCGCGTAACAGGAACGGGTACAAAGCGGGCTGTTGTAGAACAACTTACCGCAATAAAAATTATTAAACTGACAATAAGAAATTTGTTTTGAGTTTTCATTTTTGGTTGATTTTGAATTATTTTGGTTGAATATTTATTTAAGGATTAATGATTTTTATAGATTCAATTTGTAAAATAGCTTTAATTACTTTTAACAAACTCAATTTAATAAAAAAGAAGTAGGGTTATCAATCATTATTGAGCAATTCCAAAAACAAACTCTAGATAAGCGCTTTTTTTTATTTAAGATAAATAATAATAAACATTTCAAAGGAAAAGAATTTATTTTAATAAAAAGATGACATTAATCATTTTTTAGGTGAATGATATTCAAT
>PFPU01000122.1 GCA_002793215.1 Flavobacteriales bacterium CG_4_10_14_0_2_um_filter_35_18 | reverse complement strand
TTAAGGTAAACGATTAGAACTTAGATTTTATTGGTTTTTAGATAAAAGCCCGCTACATAAGAAATTATTTGCGGGCTTTTTTAATTGTGGTTATACTTTAAAAATTCACGAAGCACCAGTAACGCTTTTTGAACAGAATCGATTTGAATCAAGGTCATCAGCAAGCGCAATCCGTCTTTGGTTTTGCGCTCTTTTAAAATAACAATTATATATTTTCACTTAATTTGTATTAAATAAGTGAATCAATTCTCTATATTTGTATTAAATAAGTGAATTGTAAAGTTATTGTTTATGAAATATCTTGAAAGAACCATTGAGCAAAATTTTGACAAATTAGTATTGCCAAATAAAGTTTTAATAATACTGGGCGCTAGAAGAGTTGGTAAAACTGAATTAATAAAGGCACAACTTTCAAATATTATAGAACCTTATCTATTTTTAAACGGAGATGATAACACAACGGCCTTGTTGTTAAGCAACCGAACAATCGAAAATTATAAACGTTTATTAGGTGATAAAAAATTATTGGTTATTGATGAAGCTCAAACCATTCCTGATATTGGAAGGATTTTAAAATTAATGGTTGACGAAATTCTAGGGCTTAAAATTATTGCAACAGGCTCATCATTATTTGATTTAAATAACGCTTTAGGTGAGCCACTTACCGGAAGAAATATTACAATTAAGCTTTTCCCTTTTTCACAACTAGAATTCTCACAACAGGAAGGTTTAATAGAAACTAAATCGAGACTTGAGGAACGATTAATACTGGGTAGTTATCCCGAATTATTACAATATAACAGCTGGGATGAAAAATCTACTTATCTTTCAAGTCTAGTAAATTCATATCTATTAAAAGATATTTTAACTTTTGAAAAGTTGAAAAAGCACAATAAAATTATTAATTTATTGAGGCTCATTGCTTTTCAAATTGGCAAAGAGGTGTCTTTGCCAGAATTGGGTCAACAAATTGGCCTTGATAAAAACACAGTAGAACGTTATTTGGATTTGCTCACTAAAGTATTTGTAGTTTATAAATTACAAGCTTATAGTAAAAATCAAAGAAAAGAAATTTCAAAATCTTCAAGATGGTATTTTTATGACAATGGCATTAGAAATGCTTTAATTGCAAATGTTAACCATTTAGCTTTGCGTACCGATCAAGGTGAACTTTGGGAAAACTATCTAGTTTCAGAGCGACTAAAGTTACAATCTTATAAAGGAATGTTGGTCAATAATTATTTTTGGAGAACTTATAGTCAGCAAGAAATTGATTGGGTTGAAGAACGCGATGGCAAAATATTTGCTTATGAATTTAAATGGAATGCCAAAAAAATAAAAGGAGCACCCTCATCTTGGAAAAAATTCTACCCTGATGCCGAGTTTAAAACCATACATCTTGATAATTATTTAGATTTCATTACTTTAAAATAAATCCTTTTATAGTTCTTACTTTAAAAATTCACGAAGCACCAGTAACGCTTTTTGAACAGAATCGATTTGAATCAAGGTCATCAGCAAGCGCAATCCTTCTTTGGTTTCTTTCTCTTTTAAAACGCCACTTTGTGGATGATTTTTGATATAATCTATAACTTTTTTAAAGGTTTGAGATTGGTAAAAGCCACTTTTGTGGTCGGCAATAAAATAACCTAATAAGCGGTGCTTTTTTAAAATAATGCGTTCAATTCCAAGTTGTTTAGCCAGCCATTTTAACCGCACACTATCCATCAAATTTATAACTGGTTTTGGCAAAGCCCCAAACCGATCTATCAAATTATTTTCGAAAGCAAGCAAAGCTTGTTCATCTTTTAAGTCGTTGAGTTCACGGTATAAATTTAAGCGTTCGGTTATCACATTGATGTAATTATCGGGAAACAGAATTTCAAAATCAGCATCAATCTGAACGTCTTTTACAAACAATTTATCTTCGTTATCTTGTTCATTATAAAGGGTTTTGAACTCATTTTCTTTAAGTTCATCAATAGCTTCATTCAATATTTTTTGATAGGTTTCAAATCCGATATCATTGATAAATCCACTTTGTTCGCCTCCTAATAAATCACCTGCTCCGCGAATTTCTAAGTCTTTCATCGCAATTTGAAAACCACTTCCCAAATCGGAAAATAGCTCAAGTGCCTGAATGCGTTTGCGCGCCTCATCGGTCATTGCGTGAAATGGAGGTGTTATTAAATAGCAGAATGCCTTTTTGTTTGAGCGTCCAACCCTGCCGCGCATTTGATGCAAATCTGAAAGTCCAAAATTATGGGCGTTATTTATAAAAATGGTATTAGCATTGCTAATATCTAAACCACTTTCAACAATGGTTGTCGAAACCAAGATATCAAACTGATTGTCCATAAAGCTGAGCATCAATTGCTCTAATTTTTTGCCGTCCATTTGACCGTGACCAATGCCAATTTTGGCATCGGGCAACAAGCGTTGCAACATGCCTGCCACTTCTTTTATGGTTTCTATCCGATTGTGGATAAAAAATATCTGCCCGCCTCTCGAAATTTCATATTGCAAAGCATCGCGAATGAGTTCTTCGCTAAAGCGGATAACCTGTGTTTCAATGGGATGTCTATTAGGTGGCGGCGTATTTATTACCGATAAATCGCGCGCCGCCATCAGTGAAAACTGAAGCGTTCTTGGTATTGGTGTTGCCGTTAAAGTTAAGGTATCAACATTTTCTTTTATGGTTTTGAGTTTGTCTTTTACGGCTACACCAAATTTTTGCTCTTCGTCAACAATGAGCAACCCCAAATCTTTAAAGTTGATAGCCTTGTTTACCAACTGGTGTGTGCCGATTACGATATCAATTTTTCCGTTTTGCAATGATTCTAAAACTTGAGCACGCTCTTTAGAAGTTCTAAAGCGATTTAAATAATCAACCGTTATCGGAAAATCTTTAAGTCTTTCGGCAAAGGTTTTAAAATGTTGAAATGCCAAAATGGTAGTAGGCACTAAAATGGCTACTTGCTTGCCGTTATCAACCGCCTTAAAAGCCGCGCGAATGGCAACTTCGGTTTTGCCAAAGCCCACGTCGCCACAAACCAACCGATCCATAGGTTGCTCATGCTCCATATCGGCTTTAACATCTTGTGTGGCTTTGTATTGATCGGGTGTATCTTCAAATAAAAAGCTCGCTTCTAATTCGTCTTGCAAATACGTATCCTGATTAAAAGCAAATCCCTTTTGCATTTTGCGTTTTGCGTAAAGCTTAATTAAATCGTAAGCAATTTGCTTAACACGCGTTTTGGTTTTTTGTTTTAATTTTTGCCAAGCACCTGAGCCTAACTTAAATAGTTTGGGTGTAATGCCGTCTTTGCCATTGTATTTGGCAATTTTATAAAGCGCGTGAATGCTGATATAAAGCACATCTCTGTCTCCATAAATTAATTTAATGGCTTCTTGTGTTTTGCCTTCAACCTCAATTTTTTGAAGGCCGCCAAATTTGCCAATGCCGTGATCAATATGCGTTACATAATCGCCAATTTCGAGGTTAGTCAACTCCTTTAAAGTGATGGCTTGCTTTTTAGCAAATCCGTTTTTGAGTCGGAATTTGTAATAGCGTTCAAATATTTGATGGTCGGTATAGCAAACAATTTTAGTATCTTGGTCTGTAAAGCCTTGATAAAGTGGATAAACGAGCGTTTTATATTGAATGGTCGTGTCTAACTCTTTAAAAATATCGTGAAATCGCTCGGCTTGCTTTTCATTTGTACAACACAAATAATTAGTAAATCCGTTGCTGGTGTGCGCATTTAAATCGTTTAAAAGCAAATCGAATTGCTTATTAAAAACAGCTTGCGGTTTGGTGTGCCAAGCAATGGTTTTTTGGTGCTTATTGGCGTTTGATTGTGCCCCGGAATTTGATTCAGAATAGCTGATATTGACTAAAGTGAACCCTTTTAATTGCGAATTAATGGTCAATCCGTTACAAAACAATTCTTCGGGTTGCAAAGGTGTGAGCAAACCGTCTAAACTTTTGAAAGTTTCTTGAGCCTTTAAAAACAAATCATCTAATTTATTCGCTAAAAATGGTTGGTCTTTTACAAAAACTACCGATTTATTAGAGATGTAATTTAAAAAGGAATCGCGTTTTTCCTCTAAAGTTTTATTTTCAACATTGGGCATAATGCTCAATTTGTTGATTTTAGCAATAGATAATTGTGTTTCAACGTCAAAAGTGCGGATGCTATCTACTTGGTCGCCAAAAAACGAAATCCGATAAGGTTCTTCATTAGAAAAGGAAAAAACGTCAATGATACCACCTCTAACGGCAAATTGTCCCGGTTCAGAAACAAAGTCAACGCGTTCAAAATGCATTTCAAAAAGCAGCTCATTGATAAAGTCGAGCGATAATTCGTCGCCGACTTCAATTTTGAGGGTGTTTCTATTGAGTTCGGCTTTGGTAACCACTTTTTCGAATAAAGCTTCGGGATAGCTCAAAATTAAAGCGGGCTTTTTTCGGGAATTGATGTGATTTAAAACCTCGGCGCGCAATAATATATTGGCATTATTAGTTTCTTCAATTTGATAAGGTCGGCGGTAAGAATCTGGATAAAATAGCACATTTTTATCACCTATAAGTTGTTCTAAATCATTGAGGTAATAAGCAGCCTCTTCCTTGTCAGTTAAGATGACTAAAAAAGGTAATTCACTTTTTTTAAAAGCTCCAGAAATGGCAAAAGACAAGGCTGAGCCTGCCAAATTAGAAATATTAATTTGGTTATTAGGCAACAGAATGGATTGAGATAAGGCATCAACTCGTTCGTTTTTTTCGAGTGCAGCTACCAGTTTATTGAGACTCAAATCGGCTTAAATTTTGGCAAAGATAAGCCAGTCTTGCTTATTTAAAAAATGTAATTAAGGACAGGTAATTTAAAATATTTTACGAAATGACTTCTTTAAAGCAAGTTAACAGGTTGTCAAAGTCGGCTTTGGTGTTATAAATATTTGGCGAAACCCGAATGGCTTTTCCTCTAAAGGAAACAAAAATTTTATGTTTGTTAAAACTGGCTTTTAAATTTTCAATATCAATAGTATCAGGTAAATAAATACCAAATAGATGCTTAGCGCGAAAGGCTTCATCTTCAATAAAACAGCCTAAACTTTGAAGTTCATTTACCGCTTTAGCAGCGATTTGTTGACAATAATCTTGAATATTTTGGGTTTTCCACTCCAAAATTTGTTCAATAGCGGCCGTCAACATTGGGGTGTAAACAAAATTGCTGAATTCTCCCATATTATAGCGCCCGGCTTTTGGTTGGTAGCGCGATTCATAATTTACCAAACCCGTAAAATCCTCACTATTATAGCGGTTAATCCAATTTTCTTCTATCGGATTTCCTTGGTTAAAGTTTTTACTGTAATAAGCTAAACCGAGACCATAAGCGCCCAATAACCATTTATATCCTGCACAAATCAAGGCATCGGGTTGAATTTTGGCAACCGAAAATGGCAAAGCACCAACACTTTGTGTGCCGTCAATAATCAATAAAGCATGGTGGGCGCTGCTTTTTTTACGGATGGCGATTAAATCAAACAATGTGCCGTCAGCCCAATGGTTTTGAGGCAAAGCAACAACAGCAGTTTTTGAATTAATGGCTTTTAAAACGGCTTTATTCCAAAGTTGCGCGCGATTTTTTTCAATTTTTGGGGCAGCTACAAAAACAATTTTTGCGCCGTATTTATCGGCTAACTTCTGCCAAACATACACATTACTGGGAAATTGTTCTTGCAATAGTACAATTTCATCACCAGATTTTAGCACAATGTTATTTGCTACCGTAGCCATACCATAAGAAACTGAGGGAATTACAGCTATTTGCTCATAATCATCTAACTCAATTAATTGGGCAAATTTTTGCTTTAACGTTTTTGTGTGGATAAAAAAATCGGAACCACTAATTTGAGTGGGATTTTGCTTTTTTAAAAGATTTTCTTGTCCAATTTTTGCAACACTATTCAATAAAGGCGACATATAAGCGCCATTAAGATAGGTGCAATCGGCAGGTAATGAGAATAAATGAGCTTGGTTTTGCATCGGTGGTTTTTTATTTCAAAGGTAAATAATTATGGCATTTTATAGTTATTTTTAAGATGATACACCCAAAATTAATTTGTATTTTGCACTAAAATTTGCTACGAATACACGAATAAAATTAAATGCATTCGTTGAAAAACAAACAAAATATTCTAATTTCACAAACTTTAGTTCTCAATATAATTGTCAATAAACAATGAATCCAAATTTAAAAAACTCATTAGAAGAAGTTCATCAAACTGTTGATACCACCGATAAAAAAGGCTTTTTTAAAAAATTATTTGCCTTTATGGGTCCTGCCTATTTAATAAGTGTTGGCTATATGGATCCAGGTAATTGGGCAACCGATATTGCAGGAGGCAGCCAGTTTGGTTACACCTTACTTTGGGTATTGCTTATGTCGAATATTATGGCAATTGTGTTACAAAGTTTAAGTGCGCGTTTAGGAATTGTGCGTCAAAGAGATTTAGCTCAAGCCTGCAAAGAAAGCTACCCACCTTTTGTAAATATTAGCCTTTATATAATGGCCGAAATAGCCATAATTGCTTGCGATTTGGCCGAAGTTTTAGGTATGGCCATCGGTTTACAATTATTGTTTAACATTCCTTTATTGTGGGGCGTAGGCCTTACATTTTTAGATACCTTTTTGCTATTATTTCTCATCAATAAAGGGATGCGTAAAATGGAAGCTTTTATTTTAGCTTTAGTTGCCGTAATAGGCTCGGCATTTTTTATTGAAATGATTCTGGCAAAGCCTCAAGTTTCTGAGCTTATGCAAGGTTTTATACCTTCTTTACAAAACGAAGCGGCGCTATATATTGCTATCGGCATCATTGGTGCAACGGTGATGCCACATAATTTATATTTGCATTCCTCTTTGGTTCAAAGCCGTAAGTTCACAAAAACAAAGATTAAAATTAAGGAAGCGCTAAAGTTTAATTTAATTGATTCGGCTATAGCCTTAAATTTGGCATTATTTGTCAATGCCGCCATTTTGATTTTGGCAGCCGCTACTTTTTACAAAATTGGTATGTATCAGGTTTCAGAAATTCAAGATGCACATCGTTTGTTAGCACCGCTTTTAGGAAGTGATTTTGCACCAATTTTATTTGCAATCGCCTTAATAGCTGCCGGGCAGAGCTCTACTTTAACAGGAACTTTGGCTGGTCAAATTATTATGGAAGGTTTTATAAATTTTAGAATTCAGCCTTGGGCTAGGCGCATGATTACGCGCTTGCTTGCCATCATTCCTGCTATATTTGTACTGCTCTATTTTGGAGAATCTTATACCGGAAAATTGCTGATTTTAAGTCAGGTAATTTTGAGTTTGCAGTTAGGTTTTGCAGTGATTCCATTGATTCATTTTGTTAGCGATAAAAAACTGATGTTAGACTTCGCCATTAAACCGATAACCAAGCTAATTTCTTGGTTTATCGCCCTAATTATTATCTCATTAAATGCAAAATTAGTTTTCGAAGAACTCAAAACATGGTTAACCACAAGCGAACATCCTTTAGTGCTTTTTGGTTTTATGCTTCCTATTTTGCTATTGGTTTTTGGTATTTTATTATACATCAGTTTTGTGCCCTTAATAAAAAAGAATGCCGATAAAAAAACACGGCGATTTCACTCCAATAGTGAAGCGCCTCAAAATATAATTAAACCAAAATACTCTAAAATTACTTTGGCACTCGACTTTAGCGATATTGATAATAACGTGTTGCAGCACGCTTTAGCTTTAGGTGATAAAGATACACGTTATCAATTTATTCATATTGTTGAAAGTGTAGTAGCTATTGTTTATGGTGATGATAGTGTAGATTATGAAGCGATTAGCGATCAAAAAGTGCTCGATAATTATGCCGAATCTATTCGCCAATTGGGTTATGATGTTACAACAAACTTAGGCTATGGAAGCCCTAAAGTTGCCATTCCTAAATTGGTAAAAAGTTTTGATAGCGATATACTGGTATTGGGTTCCCACGGTCATAAATGGTTTAAAGACTTCATTTTTGGAACGACTATTAGCGCCGTTAGACATAAAATTAACATTCCTTTGTTAATTGTTAGAGCGCCTTTAGAATAAAAAACAAAATCCTTAAAAATAGTCTCAAAATGTTTACTTTGCCCTAAATTTTTTATTTTGAAAGACCTCGCTTCATTTCAAGTTTACAATGCCTCTGCCGGAAGTGGCAAAACATTTACACTGGTAAAATCGTATCTTAAAATTATTTTAAGCACCCCAAATACCTATCGGTTTAAACAAATTTTAGCGATTACCTTTACCAATAAAGCAGCTCAAGAAATGAAAGCGCGCGTTTTATCAAATTTGAAAGCCATTTCTGATGGTGCTTTTAACGACTTGGCACTGCAACTTTGTGAGGAAACGTCAATAAGTAAAAATCAATTACAACAACGCGCAAGCTTAGTGCTCAATGAAATACTAAATAATTATTCGGCGTTTTCAATTACTACCATTGATAGCTTTACCTATAAATTAATCAAGAATTTTGCCTTCGATTTGGGCTTGAGCTTGAATTTTGAAGTGGAGTTAAATACCAAAAACGTTTTGACAAATGCCGTTGACTTATTAATTTCAAAGATTGGCAAAGATCAAAATATTACCAATGTTCTATTGCTTTTTGCTCTGTTTAAATGGCAACAAGATGAAACGTGGGATGTAACGTTTGCCCTAAATAACATCGCTAATTTGTTAGCCGATGAAGATGCCATTTTAGAAGTTGAAACCTTAAACAACAAAACCTTAACCGATTTTAGCACCCTTCATAAAATTTTGCACAAACGCATCCAAACTTTTGAAAAAGAGGCCGCTACTTTGGGCGAAAAAGGGCTTGATATTATAACTGTTAATGGCATCAGTTCAAATGCATTTTTACAATCAGATTTTCCTAATTTTTTAAAAAAGCTCATTAACAGTGATTTTGAAACTATAAACTTTGAAGGCCGTTTAGCTAAAAATATTGCCGGTAGTAAATGGTATAAAAATGACACCGCTTTAGCCGATAAAGCAGCCATTGATGCGCATTCAAACCACTTACTTAATATTTTTACAGAGGTAGAAAACCTATTTTCAAAACAATATGCTAACTATGTTTTAGCCAAATTAATTATCACAAAACTCATCCCCCTTTCGGTTTTATCGGAGTTGAATAAATGCGTCGAAACTTATAAAATTGACCATAATATTAGGCTAAATTCTGAGTTTAACCAGCTCATTCGAAATCATCTTAAAAATGAACCGGCCTCTTTTATCTACGAAAAAATAGGAGAAAAATACAGTCATTTTTTTATTGACGAAATGCAAGACACCTCGGTTTTTCAGTGGGAAAATCTCATTCCATTAATTGGCAATGCTTTGCATCAAGGTGATAGTAGTTTGTTTTTGGTTGGCGATGCCAAACAAGCTATTTACCGTTGGCGCGGTGGCAAAGCCCAGCAATTTATAAGCTTGAGCAAAACAAAAGGTGATGAAGCGCCTTTAGTCGAAAATCCTTTTTTTATTGATAAGGAAGTTAAAGCATTAGATACAAATTTTAGAAGTTATAGCGAAATTGTCAAATTTAACAATGGGTTTTTTAAAAATTCGGCTAAATATTTATCAGACGAAAGTCACAAAAATTTATATGAATTTGGAACGAACCAAAATGAAAATTCTAAAAAAGGAGGCTATGTTCAGATTGATTTTTTAGAAAAATCCCCAAAAGAAAAGTCCGAAAAAGAGACCTATTCTGATAAAATTTTAGAAATTTTAAAAAACCTTGATCCAAAGTATCATTTTGGTGAGGTTTGTGTGCTAGTGCGCAGTAAGAAAACGGGTGTTGAAATTGCCAAAAACCTATCTATAGCCGGCTATGAAATTGTAAGTTCCGATTCACTCTTGCTCTACCAGTCAAAATCCGTTGACTTTTGTCTTAACTTTTTAAGGTATTTGGTGCAAGAAATCGACAAAAAATCTTTGGCTAAAGCTCTTGGTTTTTTACATCAGCATTTTGCAATACCAATAGATTTAGCCGATTTATTGGCCGACTTAACCAAGCAATCAAAGGCCGAATTACAACGAAGTTTGGCAACTTTTGGCATTGATTTTAAGGAATCAAAATTTAACCAACTGGCAATTTATCAAGCTATTACTTATTTGGTTAGGGCTTTTAAATTGGTAAAAACATCCGATGCTTACATTCAATTCTTTTTAGAAGAAGTTTTGAAATTTGAACAACAACAAAAAGGAGGCTTGCAGCAGTTTTTAGAATTCTTTGAAGAGAAAAAAGCTGATTTAAGCATCGTCTCCTCAAAAAATACTAAGGCCATCCAAATTTTAACCATCCACAAAGCCAAAGGTTTAGAATTTCCAATTGTTATTTTTCCGAATAACGAAAATATTTATAGTGATAAAAATGCAACAGAATGGTATCATCCTGAAAACCCAGCTGATTTTAACAATTTTGAAAGTATTTTATTAGAAGGTGGACAAAAACTTGAAAAAACTGACCGTATTGGACAGGCACTTTATGCCCAACGAAAAATAGCCTTAGAATTAGATAATATGAACTTACTTTATGTAGGTTTGACAAGGGCTGTAGAGCAATTATACATCATTACGGAGCCGCCATCGGCAACGACTATAAGCATTACTTATGGCAAAATATTTGAGGATTATTTAAAAACAAATCGGCTTTGGCAAGCTGGTCAACGCACTTATTGTTTTGGCAATTGCAAGCGTTTACAGCAAAATGAAAATGAAAAAATAGACATCAATCAAACCTTAGTATTAACTTCTATTTCAACCGATTGGGATAGTCATAACATTAAAATCGTGACAAATGCATCAAAGTATTGGAGTGAGGCACAGCAAGATGCCGCCGATTATGGTACCTTGTTACACGATATTTTAGCCGAAATAAAAACCGCAGACGATGTTAATATTGCGGTTAATCAATACCAAAAAACAGGAAAAATAAGTCAAGAAGTGGCTTTAAATTTTAAGGATTTGTTAAGCGGTTTGGTAAACCATCCGCTATTAAAAAGCTGTTTTTCAAACAACAATACCGTTTATAATGAGTGTGAAATTGTAACAAATGAAAAACAAATTTATCGGCTCGACCGTTTAATAATAAATGATAATCAAGCTATTATAATTGATTATAAAACCGGCAAACCAAAGGAGTCACATCAAATACAAATCAATCAATATGCCGAGGCAATGGCGAGTTTGAATTTTAAAATTGCTGCAAAAATTTTGGTTTATTTGCAAGAACCTTTAAATATTTTGTTTGTAAATTAAACCGTTTACTTAATTGTTATCTTTGCTAAAAAAAATATGAATACGATTGATGTTGTTATAGGACTTCTTCTATTATTTGGACTGGTAAGAGGTTTTATGAAAGGTTTTTTTATTGAAATTGCCACGCTATTAGCCTTAGCGGGAGGATTATATGGAGCCATTCATTTTTCTGATTACGCTACCAATTTCATTTCAAAACATTTAAGCTTGGATGCCAAATACATTCATATTATTGCCTTTTCTATCACTTTTATAGCCATCCTTACTGCTGTGATTATAATTGGCAAACTTTTAGATAAAATAGCCGATACCATGGCTTTAGGATTGGCAAATAAAATTTTTGGGGCTATGTTTGGCGCTTTAAAAGTAGCGCTCATACTCAGCTTTGTTATCCTATTTTTTAACAGACTCATCAATCACATTCCTTTTGTTAAACCAGAAACCCTTAACAAGTCCGTTTTATATAAACCCGTAGAAGCATTTGCCCCTTATTTATTTCCATCCTTTATAAGTAAAACAGATAATAAAGACTCAATTTAAAAATAATGACTATGTCCGCAGCCAAAAAAGAATACAAACGCATTACCATCAAATCGTTATTAGAAATGAAAGCTAATAATGAAAAAATTGCTATGTTAACCTCTTATGATTATACAATGGCAAAAATTGTTGACCAATCAGGAATTGACATTATTTTGGTAGGCGATTCAGCCTCCAATGTGATGGCAGGACACGAAACCACTTTGCCCATTACGCTCGACCAGATGATTTATCACGCCTCGTCGGTGGTGCGGGCAATTGAACATTGTTTGGTGGTGGTAGATTTACCTTTTGGAACCTATCAAGGCAATTCAAGATTGGCGCTTGAATCTTCAATCAGAATTATGAAAGAGGCGGGCGCTCATGCCGTTAAACTAGAAGGCGGAAGCCAAGTGGGAGAGTCTGTTTCAAGAATTTTATCAGCCGGAATTCCCGTTATGGGACATTTGGGCTTAACACCACAATCTATATATAAATTTGGTACTTATACCGTTCGTGCTAAAAAGGATGATGAAGCCAAAAAATTAAAAGAAGATGCCTTATTGCTTGAACAATTGGGTTGTTTTGCCATTGTATTAGAAAAGGTTCCCGCTAAATTGGCTGAGGAGGTTGCAAAGAGTTTAAAAATTCCGATTATTGGCATCGGTGCAGGTAGCGGTGTTGACGGACAAGTTTTGGTAACGCATGATATGTTGGGAATGACAGTAGAATTTCAACCGCGCTTTTTAAGACGCTACGCCAATATTTACGATGAAATGAGCACGGCGTTTAAACAATACATTACCGATGTAAAATCAGTTGATTTCCCCAATAAAAAGGAGCAATATTAAAGTGTTATAATATCAAAAAATAAAAAAACCCCGAACCATTTGGCTCGGGGTTTAAATTTAAAAAAAAGTTTGATTTAGTTTTCGGTAAGCGGTCTTGGAAATTGTTCCCAAACATCATCTCCCGGTCTATCTAAAGGCAATTGCGCCAATTTACCGGTTCTTCTCATATCAATCCATCGATGACCTTCGGCATAAAGCGAATAGCGTCTTTCATGAAGCACTTCGTTTAATAAAGAGGCATTATCGGTAGCCCCTGCATAAGGGGTTAAACCTGCAATATTCCTAACTTTATTGATAGCGGCAAGACTTTGAACGAGATTAGTACCAATGTTTGCTTCGGCATAAATCAAAATCAACTCTTCGTTACGGATGATAGGAATTGGAGCATCGTTTGAAGTGAAAACCCAAGCGTCATAATTGCCAGTTAAACCATCTAAAGTTAAAGGCGCATCTCTTTGAACAACCTTATTTAATCTAAGATCGCCAAGTTCGGCATCGGTTATAAAACTAGGTTGAACAATTCTTGCACCTGCGGTTGATGAGTTCAAAGCATTGAAAACGGGGTTGGCAATGTCATTACCACTGTTTGCAAATACATAATAAACACCACCAGTCATTGAACCATTTAAATCAAAAAAAGATTCGGAAAGTGCCGATAGCGCATTGGTTTTATCACCTTGATATAAGGCTACTCTAGCGGCAAGTGCTCTGTTAAATTTCTTAAAATTTGCCGGTGTATCAAAACCGTTAAATCCATCAGATAATTTAAAAGGAAATTTAGAACCGCCATTGGTTAAATCGGCTGCCCCACCATCTAATAAAGCTTTAATGGCTGTCAGCGATTCAGGATAGCCCAAAAATGCACCTAAATTATTGATATCACTAACATCTACACGAATTCCATTTTGAAATTGTAAATTCAAATTCATCAAGAGTTCATAGGCTTGAATGGTTTTAGCAAACCCATTAATGCTGCTCAATTCGGCTGGTGAAAAACCAGCGGTAGTGGCATTAGCAGCAGCGGCGATTAAGATATTTGTACTTTTAACTGTTCGATATCTTGCACCCCAAGGAGCGGTAGTATAAAAGGTGTTATTGTCTAAAACGGATGACCCACTACCTAATAAATCGGCAGTAAAACGTGGATCAGAGCTAGCAAAACGCCAGTATTCCCTACCAACTACACCACAATCATCTAGATAAGTACCGAGTCTAACTCTCATATCAGACTGAACACCGGCGGCTAAGCTGGCGATATCACCACGTGAAGGATTATTGGCAATCGCATCAACACTAGGACCGTTTAAATCTGTGCCATTATCAAAATCACATGAATACAACAGCAACCCGAAAACGGCAATTGATATAAATTTAATGTTATTTATTATTTTCATTTTTTAGGTATTTAAGTTGTTAAAAATTAGCTGTTAGATGAAACATGAACCTCTTAGAAGATGGAAAAGGTAATACTTCAACACCTGTTGAAATTCCGTTTGAACCAAAATTAGAAACTTCGGGATCGTAGCTATTATATTTAAATATATTGATAAGATTGTGTCCCGAAAAACCAAGTTTTGCACCTGAGATTGATTTTCCAAACCAACGTTCTAATTTAACTTTTGGAATGTTATAAGATAAACCAACTTCACGCAATCTTAAATAAGAAGCATCTTGCACAAATACATCGGCCGAAACGCCAAGTCTGCTTGTTCTGTATGGTCCATTGGTGAGGGTTCCAGAAGGGTCAAGTCCTTTAGCATCAAAGTCGTGCGTGGTTCCATTTAAGTCGAATAATAAGGTTGATAAGTTCACGTTATCGCCACCTTGTTTCCAATGCCACAAGAAAGATAATTCAAAATCTTTATAAACGAGGTTGTTGTTAAATGACATTTGAAAATCGGCTTCTGCATCTCCATGAACTTTTAGACCGGTTTCGCTAATGCCAACAATTTGGGTAGCACTTTTGCCTTGTTCAATTCTAAATGTACCTAATGTAGCCCCAAATGCACCTAAGTTAAAGGCAGGGATATCTAGTCTGGTTATTTTAGAATCGTTAGTCCAGAAATTAACCGAAGAATTCCATTTAAAATCTTTTGTATCAAAAGCTTCAATGTTTAACCCGATTTCAACACCTGTATTTTGCAATTTACCGGCATTTACAAATTTAGAAGTAAAGCCTGATGAAGGTTCTGTACTAGCATTAAGGATTAAATCATCAACTTGTTTTTTATACCAAGTAAAAGACAAATTCACTTTATTAGACATAAGTCCTAAATCAAAACCCGTTTCGAATTCTTTTTGTTGTTCAGGTTTAATATTTAAGTCGCCTAAAACACCGTTTAAGGTAATACCTAAACCAGCTCCACCAATGGTTGTACTTCCAAAAGAGGTATATAAAGCGCCATTTGGTGCAAAGTTTCCTGATTCACCATAGGCTGCGCGCACTTTAAATTGGCTAATTTTATCAAATTTCCAAAAGTCGAAATTGTGCAAGTTTAAAGCAAGCGAAGTTTTAGGATAATAAAACACCTCGTTAGCATCGCCATTATTAGTTGATTTGTCACCTCTAATACCTAAAGTTGCTATAAACTGGTCTTTAAAATTGACTTCTTCTTGAGCAAAAAAGCCCGCGTCTTTTTGATCAAGTCTAGTTTGTTCAACTTGTAAAGACCCGGCTTGATCAAGATTTGTTTCAGATCCAATTAAATCTTTAGCTGTTGATAAAATTGAATTTCTAGAAAAAGTTTCTTTTGTTAACCCAGCTTGGGTTCTATAATTTACATTGTTTTCGGTTCGGTAATTATGAACTAAAAATGCTGAATAACTAGTGTTTTTGTTTTCAGTTGTTCCTTGAACTGAAACGCCATTATCGCCACCATCAACCGATTCAAATTGCAAATCTTTAGGGAAAATAGCTCTTGTTGCTAAAGTGTAATAGTCTAATCCAGTTTTTACGATTGCTTTTAAGTCAGAATGATCATTTCTATAGATACTGATATCGGCTGAACCACCTGTAATAAATCGATTTATTTTTTCGTTATTTGTAACTAAATCACGTGTTTGTAGCGGATTAGAAGCGCCAAAAGGATTGTTTGGATAAACCCCATTAGCATCTGGAAATAATTGAGCCCAAGGCGGTGTGCCAACTAGCGAAACACCTATGGTTGTTCCGGTATTATCATTGTTAAAAAAGCCTCTATCTGCTTTTGAAGTAATATAATTACTTGTAATCGATACTTTTATAAAGTCATTAATTTTATGATCAATATTAATTCGAGCAGAACTTTTTACAAAGCCGGTGTTTTTAACAATTCCGTCTTCGTCATTATGCGTAAATCCGGTATAAAAAGTTGTTTTTTCA
>PFPU01000161.1 GCA_002793215.1 Flavobacteriales bacterium CG_4_10_14_0_2_um_filter_35_18 | reverse complement strand
ATTGATTTTACCCTTGTTTTAAATCCCCTTTCGGCATTTATATGCCAAAAGGGATATAAAAAATCTAAACCAATTTGGTCATAGCGGTCATTGAAGCTCTTAATTCATAACCAATCATTTCAATTGGGTGGAATCTAATTGCCTCGTTAATGGCAATAAGTTCTTTATTATCAACATGATTATCGCTACCATCACCAAATTTTTTACCAATAACATCGACGTCAATTTTTTTCATAAAATCGGCTAGTAAGGGTTTGCAGGCGTGATCAAAAAGATAGCAACCATATTCGGCTGTATCAGAAATAATTCGGTTCATCTCATACAATTTTTTGCGTGCAATGGTATTGGCTATTAAGGGCACTTCGTGAAGTGACTCATAATAAGCCGATTCTTCCTTAATTCCTGCCTCGGTCATCGTTTCAAAAGCCAGTTCAACACCGGCTTTTACAAAAGCAATCATCAATACGGCGTTGTCAAAATATTCTTGCTCGGCAATTTTCACAGCTCCGGCAGGTGTTTTTTCAAAGGCCGTTTCGCCAGTTTCGGCGCGCCATTTTAAGAGATTTTTATCATTATTAGCCCAATCTTCCATCATAGTTTTCGAAAAAGCACCACTCATTATATCGTCCATGTGTTTTTGGTAAAGCGGACGCATAATTTGTTTTAGTTCTTCCGATAATTGATAGGCTCTAATTTTTGCGGGATTCGACAAACGGTCTAACATATTAGTTAAGCCACCTTGTTTTAAGGCTTCGGTAATCACTTCCCATCCATGCTGAATGAGCTTTGAAGCATAGCCTGCTTCAATACCTTTTTCTATCATTTTGTTAAACGATAAAATAGATGCTGTTTGCAAAACACCACATAAAATGGTTTGTTCACCCATTAAATCTGATTTTACTTCGGCAACAAAAGACGAATGTAAAACCCCTGCTTTGTGAGCGCCTGTAGCGGCTGCATAGGCTTTGGCAATTTCAAATCCATCGCCATTTGGGTCATTTTCAGGATGAACGGCAATTAAAGTCGGCACACCAAAACCGCGTTTATATTCTTCACGAACTTCGGTTCCGGGTGATTTTGGGGCGACCATAATTACGGTTATGTCCTTGCGTATTTGCATCCCTTCTTCAACCATATTAAACCCGTGTGAATAAGAGAGAATTGCTCCTTTTTTCATCAAAGGCATCACCGCCGAAATTACGGGCGTGTGTTGTTTATCGGGCGTAAGATTTATAACTAAGTCGGCAGTTGGAATCATTTGTTGGTAATTTCCGACTTTAAATCCGTTTTCGGAAGCGTTTTTAAAAGACGCTCTTTTATCGGCTATAGCCTCATCGCGCAAAGTATAAGCCACATCTAAACCCGAGTCGCGCATATTTAAACCCTGGTTTAAACCTTGAGCGCCACAGCCTATGATGACAATTTTTTTACCTTTTAATTTTTTTACGCCTGCGTCAAATTCCGAAGCTTCCATAAATTCGCAAGTTCCTAATTGTGCTAATTTTAACCTTAGCGGAAGGGTGTTGAAATAATTTTTCATGTTTTATCTGTTTTGTTCTAAATTTTTAACTTTAAAATCCTCACTTTTAGATTTAGGATGTTTTTAATAGTTCGGATATTGCCATAGGCGTTCGGGTAATTGCAATGCGACCTGACCTTACAAACTGCATTAATCCGTAAGGCTTTAAGCGATCGTAAAGGCGGTCGACATCCTCTTTTAACCCCGTCATTTCAATCACAAAAAAACTTTTTGTGATGGCTACCATGTGGGCACGTCGCAATTTTAACTTATTTTGAATTTTTTCGTCATATAAAAATTCGGTTGAGAGCTTAAACATGGCCGTTTCTTGATAAATAATTTCATCTTCTTTGTGGTAATAGGCTTTTACAACTTCAATTTGTTTGTCTAGTTGACCAACTACTTTTCGTATAAGTGTTTCAGAAACAATTACTACAAAGGTAAAACGATGTACGTGATCAATTTCAGAAGGGCTCACGGTCATACTTTCAATGTTGATGTGCCGTTTTAAAAAAATCGCTGATAACCGATTGAGTAAGCCCACATTATTTTCGGTATAAACCGATACGGTAAATTTTTGTTTTTCTTCCATAACTAACTTAATCTAATATCCGAAACGCTCGCCCCTGTTGGTATCATTGGAAACACATTATCTTCTTGCGCAATCATAACTTCTAAAAAATAGGCCTTTTTAGAGGCAAGCATCGTTTTGATAGCAGTAGTTAAATCGGCACGTTGAGAAACGCTTTGCGCTTCGATGCCATAACCCTCGGCAATCTTAACAAAATTAGGGTTTTTCATCACCGTAGAAGCATATCTTTTGTCAAAAAACAGCTCTTGCCATTGGCGAACCATTCCTAAAAAGCTATTGTTTAAAACTACAATTTTAACAGCCACTTCGGTTTGAAGAATGGTTCCCAGTTCTTGAATGGTCATTTGAAAACCACCATCGCCAATAATCGCGATGACTTCGCGATTAGGCACGCCCATTTTTGCACCAATAGCAGCCGGCAAGGCAAATCCCATTGTGCCTAAACCACCAGAAGTAACGCTGCTGCGTGTTTTTATAAAATTGGCATAACGGCACGCAAACATTTGGTGTTGACCAACATCCGAAACAATAACCGCATTGCCTTTTGTTTCATTGTTGATAAGGTTTAAAACTTCGCCCATAGTCAATCCTGGTTTTGTGGGATTTAACTGATTATTTATAACCTCATCTTTTTCTATTTGAAGTAATTTATGGAATTCATTTAACCAATTCTTATGCGAACCTCTGTTTATAAAAGGCATGATTTCGGCAAGCGTTTCTTTTACGTTTCCTAAAACAGCGATATCCGTTTTAACGTTTTTATCAACTTCGGATGGGTCTATTTCAAAGTGAATAATTTTAGCTTGTTTGGCATAAGTTTGCAAATTTCCGGTAACGCGGTCGTCAAAGCGCATGCCAATGGCGATGAGTACATCACATTGGTTGGTAAGCACATTAGGGGCATAATTTCCGTGCATACCCACCATGCCAACATGCAAAGGATGCGAGGTTTCTAAAGCCGATAATCCTAAAACCGTTGAAGCCGCAGGGATGTCTGTTTTTTCGATAAAGGATTTAAATTCGGCTTCGGCTTGACCGATAATAATACCTTGTCCCCAAACGATAAAAGGTTTTTTAGCGCTATTAATCATCTCGGCCGCAGCCTTAACTTTTTCAATTTCAAGTTTTGGAACGGCGCGATAGCTTCTAATTTTTTCGCATTTTTTATATTCAAATTCTAGTTCTCCAAATTGGGCATCTTTGGTAATATCGACTAAAACAGGACCTGGACGGCCCGATTTGGCAATATAAAAAGCCTTAGCGATGATTTCGGGAATTTCTTCGGCTCTTGTTATTTGATAATTCCATTTGGTTACTGGTGTAGAAATGCCAATAATATCGGTTTCTTGAAAGGCATCGGAGCCTAAAAGATGTGACGAAACCTGACCGGTTATACAAACCAAGGGCGTAGAATCAATTTGTGCATCGGCAATGCCCGTTACTAAATTTGTAGCACCAGGGCCAGAAGTAGCGAATACCATTCCAACTTTACCGGTTACGCGCGCAAAACCTTGTGCGGCGTGAATAGCCCCTTGTTCATGGCGTGTTAAAACGTGATGTAATTGATTTTGATAGTTATAAAGGGCGTCGTAAATAGGCATAATAGCACCACCGGGATAACCATAAGCTAAGTTTACACCCTCGGCTAACAAGCATTTTATTACGGCTTCAGCGCCCGAAATTTTTTCGACCTTTGTGGAAATTTGATTAATGATTACTTTGTTTAATGTTTCCATAAATTTTAAAATTCATCAGTTACGCAACCCAAAGATGCGGTAGAAACGGTTTTGGCATATTTATACAGAATACCGTTTTTAGCTTTGAGTTCGGGTTGAATCCAAGCATTTTTGCGTGCGGTAAATTCGGCTTCGGAGATATTTAAATCAATTTTATGATTTGCCACGTCAATGGTAATTTCATCGCCATTTTTTATCAAGGCAATTGGGCCACCATCTTGTGCTTCGGGCGTAATGTGTCCAACCACAAAACCGTGTGTGCCTCCCGAAAAACGACCATCGGTAATCAATGCCACCGATTTTCCTAAACCGGCACCCATAATCATCGATGTTGGTTTTAGCATTTCGGGCATGCCGGGACCACCTCGCGGACCGACGTAACGAATGACAATAACTGCGCCTTTTTGCACCAAACCACTAGCAATTCCGTCGTTCGCAGCCTGTTCGCTATCAAAAACAATGGCTTTACCTTTAAACATAATTCCTTCTTTTCCAGAAATTTTTGCGACTGAGCCATCAGGAGCAATGTTGCCTCTTAAAATTTGAAGATGGCCGGTTTTTTTTATGGCTACCTCTAAATTGTGAATAACCTGTTGTTCAAAATCCATCGGGTTGATAGCTTCTAAATTTTCGGCAATGGTTTTTCCGGTAACGGTTAAACAGTCGCCGTGTAAAAAGCCTTTATTGAGCAAATATTTCATCACGGCTGGCGTTCCGCCAATGCTGTGTACATCTTCCATCAGGTATTTTCCACTTGGTTTTAGGTCGGCTAAAACAGGTGTTTTATCGCTAATGCGTTGAAAATCTTCTAACTTAAATTCAATTTTTGCTGCTTTTGCAATGGCTAAATAATGTAGAACTGCATTTGTTGAGCCGCCAAGGGCAATCACAACAGTTATGGCATTTTCGAGCGATTTTTTAGTGATGATATCAAGCGGTTTTAAATCTAATTTTATCAGATTGTCAATGGCGTTGGCAACTAGAAGTGTTTCTTTATTTTTATCGGGATGTTCGGCTGGTAACGAAGCGTTAAAGGGCAACGAAAAACCCAATGCTTCAATTGAAGAAGACATGGTGTTTGCGGTGTACATGCCGCCACAAGCACCCGCACCCGGACAGGCTTTTTTAATAATTTCCTTAAATTCTTCATCACTTAAAGTGCCGGCATTTTTTTCGCCTAAAGCTTCAAAAGCCGAAACAATATCGAGCTTTTTGCCTTTGTAATCACCCGATGCTATGGTTCCGCCATAAACTAAAATCGAAGGTCGGTTTAATCGAAGCATCGCCATTAAAGCGCCCGGCATATTTTTATCGCAACCCACAACCGTAACCAAACCATCATAACTTTGGGCATTCATCACAATTTCAATAGAATCGGCAATGACATCCCGTGAAGGTAAAGAGTAATTCATGCCACTCGTTCCCATTGAGATGCCGTCGCTAACGCCAATGGTATGAAACATCAAGCCCACCAATTCCTTTTGATTGATATGGAATTTTATTTTGGCTGCTAAATTATTGAGGTGCATATTGCAAGTATTTCCATCATAGCCTGTGCTTGCAATGCCAATTTGAGGTTTTTTTAAATCTGCTTCGGTTAAACCTACGCCATAAAGCATGGCTTGAGCTGCTGGCTGATTTTGATCTTGCGTAACGCGTTTGCTGTATTTATTGAGTTGCATTTAGTATTTTTTTAATAATTAGATTCTGTTTATTATTAACGCGCAAATTTAAACTTAGCGGTGCTTTGGCAAGACCTTAGATAGCAGATTTTACAATAGCCAATTTTATTATATATGATGTATCTAACTGATAGATTGTTATTTAATACATTTTTTTTACAATGACAAGGAGGTGAAAAAGCCCCTATAACGCTAACTTAAAAGGTGATTTTTATTTAACAAGCAGCTTTGCCTTTTGTTGAATGATCAATTCAACCGATTTGTTTTCGATTTTGCTCTCAAGCCAAGATAAAATATCTAAATAAAGAAAGGCGCGTCTTTCAAAAGGATGGTTTTCATAGATTTTGAGTTCGGCGTGCAATTTTATAAAGGCCTTTTTAAGATCTTGAGGATAGATGTTGCTGAGGTTTTTAAGGAACAAAATCATTTTTCGCTGCACCTGGTGTAAATCGTTCATCTTAAATAAAAACTTATAGGTTGAAACAATTAGTTTTTCAATATCGGCATCAATACCAGCTTCATAATGCGCAATTAAGTTTAGAATACGCGAAAAACACAACAAATCTTCGCGCATTTTAAGGTCTTTATTATTGATGATTTTTTCGACGTAAAAAATACAGTCTTCATTTCTATTGGCTCCAAAATACATGCAGGCAATTTTATAGTAAAAAACCATCGTGTGATGGGCGTCAATTTTGAATTCATATTTCTTTAATTCTTTTACTAATTGCGAAACATAACTCAAGCCCTCAGTAAACTTTCCATCAAGAAAATAGCCGTTTAATTTGTTTTGGTTGTAACTTAAAAAAGCAAGGGTTTTGGTATTTTCGTTAATAGTAATATTATGATAATCAACATCATATTTTAATTTTTTTAAAACCTTATTAAATTTTGTTTTGTGCTTGCTAAAATAAAGCGACTCCAATAAATAGTCAATTCCTTTAAGGTAAAAAACCGGATTTTGGATTTTCATTTCGGGGTTTTCATCAAATAAATCAACCCATTTTTGCGAATATTTATAGCTCGAAACAAAGTCCTGCAAAATAAGGCTGTACCACAAATAGGCTTTATACAAAAAAAGCTTTTCCCGAAAACCCAATTCCGAAAATTCGTATTTGGGCAATTTTTTTTCAAAATATAGTGTTAAAGCCTTTGAGTCAGCATCACCTTTTACATAACCTTCCTTTAATAGCAAACTGTATAATTGCAGAGATAAATTTGATAATTTGCTAATACGCACATTTTTTAAACTGAGTTTTTTGGCTTGTTTAGTAAGCTCATCGGCACGGTTGCTCATGCTGCGCGTAATAAATTGCGATTCGATAACTTTTTCAAACTCCACAATTTCGTAAGCCAAATTATTTTCGCCATTTAACAATGCAAATTCCTTGGCTTTCTCCAACATTTTTAAACTCTGTTTATACAAACCTTTACTGTATAAAATGGCAGCAAAATCAAATTGTTCTCTAATGAGTGCCCGTGCATTTTGATGAACCGGATTAAAGCGCAAACTCACCAATATTTGCTTGTATAAATGAGCTTTCGTATTTGATATTTGTTGTTTTTTGATATTGGTTTTACTCAAAATCAAATCATCATTAAAATCATTAACTTTATCTAATAAGTTGAATAATGAAATAAAATTGGCATCGGCATTGCCTCCTAATCTGCCAACATATAACTTAAATTGACGCTTTTCAGACTTAGAAAGGGACTTAACCAAGGTGAAAAGTGGGTCTTTTTGCTCAATAGCCATTGTATCTATTTTAATTTTAACTTATTGTTTTTTAGTTATTTAAAATTTATATAAACCAATTGAATGTAGTAAAACTCAGGTTTTATATAAATTGTGCCATACTTTAAATTTTATTTTTGACATCAAATGTGATAAAAAAAACCCAATAATGAATAATAATAAAGTCCAAATTTTTGATACAACCTTAAGAGATGGCGAACAGGTTCCTGGATGCAAATTAAATACCGAACAAAAAATAATCATTGCTAAACAGCTTGATATTTTAGGTGTTGATGTTATTGAAGCGGGTTTTCCTATGTCAAGTCCGGGTGATTTTAACTCGGTTTTTGAAGTTTCAAAAATAGTGAAAAATGCGCGTGTTTGTGCCTTAACGCGTGCCAATAAAAAAGATATAGAAATTGCCGCTCAAGCTTTAAAATACGCCAAATATCCAAGAATTCACACCGGAATTGGCACTTCTAATTCTCATATTATCCACAAATTTAATTCCACTCCAGACAAAGTTATTGAACGTGCCATAGAAGCAGTGGCCTATGCCAAAACTTTTGTAGAAGATGTAGAGTTTTATGCCGAAGATGCCGGGAGAACCGAAAATGTTTTTTTGGCAAAAATGTGTGAAGCCGTTATTAAAGCCGGTGCAACGGTGCTCAATATTCCCGATACCACCGGTTATTGTTTGCCAGATGAATACGGTGCTAAAATCAAATTTTTAAAAACGCATGTTAAGGGCATTGACAAGGTCATTATTTCTTGTCATTGTCACAATGATTTAGGTTTGGCTACCGCCAATGCCATTGCTGGAATACAAAACGGTGCGCGCCAAATAGAATGTACCATAAACGGCATTGGCGAACGTGCCGGAAATACTGCTTTAGAAGAAGTTGTGATGATTTTAAAACAACATCCCTATCTAAATTTAGACACTTCGATTAACACGCGGTTAATTTATAGCACAAGCAAATTAGTTCAAAATCATATGGGCATGTACGTTCAGCCCAATAAAGCCATTGTTGGCGATAACGCTTTTGCTCACAGCTCGGGCATTCATCAAGATGGGGTTATAAAAAACAGGGGAACTTATGAAATTATTGATCCTGAAGAAGTTGGTGTAACCGAATCTTCAATTGTTTTAACCGCCCGAAGTGGAAGAGCCGCATTGGCTTATCGTGCTAAAAATGTGGGTTATGATTTGACAAAAATGGAATTGGATATTTTATATCCCGAATTTTTAAAATTTGCCGATCATCGCAAAGAAGTTAATGACGACGACATTCACCATTTGATGAATTTGGATACTTTTTTAAAATCAAGTGTTAATTTTTAAAATAAAAAGCTAGCGTATCAGCTAGAAAGAATGAAATTTTAAAGTTCTTTAAAAGAATTTAAATAAGTTAGTTTGAGTTATTTTGGTTAGTTAAAAGGCAATCTTTTTTTAAAAGATTGCCTTTTTCTATTTAAAAATTGTAGCAATAAAATCGGGTTTATTATTGCTGTCTTTACAAGCTACCATTGTTTTTATAGAAAAAGTTGCTAAGGCATCGCTAACACCTAAGGTGCTAACAGCCGAATCTTTACGACCTACAAACGGGTAAATATCTGGTCCACGCTGGCATTTGCTATTAACATTAACCCTACTTACCTGATTGCCTAAAATTTTAATCAAAGGCAAAAGTTGCTCCGCGTTTTTGCTAAACAAACTCACCTGCTGTCCATAGTTTGAAGTTTCTATGTATGTCATTACCTGGTCAATATCATCAAATTCAACAATGGGAACAAGGGGTCCAAATTGCTCTTCACTAAAAATGGACATCGTTTTATCGACTGGAAAGAGTACGGCGGGAAAAATAAAATTATTGATTTGCAAGCCTCCTTTTTCATTCAAAATTTTTGCGCCTTTGCTCAAGGCATCTGTTATAAGCGCCTTAATATAGTTAGGTTTTTCGGGTTCGGGCAAAGCCGTTAATCGCACGCCGAAATCCCAGGGTTGTCCAAATTTTAGCGCTTCTATTTTGGCGCAAAATTTTTCATTAAATTCCGCTCTAATAGTCTGATGCACATATACTATTTTTAAAGCCGTGCAACGCTGTCCGTTAAAAGCGACGCTTCCTAAAACACATTCATTTACAGCCATATCTATAGCTGCATCAGCAAAAATAACCGCCGCGTTTTTAGCCTCAAGACCTAAAACCAATTTTAATCGGTTTGGTTTAGGATGCAAACCCAACAATGCATGAGCCGCTTTGCTGTTACCAATAAGCGCTAAAACGTCAATTTTACCTGTTTTCATTATGGGTGCTGCAATGGTGTGGCCGCGTCCAAAAATAATATTTACCACTCCTTTTGGGAAGGCCTTTTTAAAAGCCTCTAACAAAACGGCGATGGATAAAACACCCTGGTTTGCGGGTTTATAAATGGTGGTATTGCCCATTAACAAAGCAGGAATTAACAAACAAAAAGCCTCGTTAAGCGGGTAATTATAAGGCCCTAAACAAAATACAACCCCCAGAGGTGCTTGACTAATTTTTGCAGATACGCCTTCGTGAGATTGAAATTTTGCCGCATTATTTAAGTCTGTTTTAATATGGTTAAGCGTGTTATTTACATAAGCGATGGTGCGTTCAAACTCATCTTGCGCCTCAATCAAAGGTTTGCCAATTTCCCACATGAGTAAATTGACAATTTCTGATTTTAGACTTTTAAATTCGACCATAAATTTTTCGACACAGCGCATCCGCTCATCAATGCTTAAATTAGGCCAAAATCCTTTGCCTTTGTTATAAGCATTTTCGGCAGCGTTAAGGGCTTCAAGGGCAAGTGCCGTATCAACATCGGGAATTTCTCCTAAAACCGTTGTGTTAAAAACGCCCTGTTTATCTTCCATAAAAATTGGAGAAAGCACTTTTTGCATGGCGCCATTCCAGGTTTTAAGTTCGCCATCTATTAAGGTTGTGTGGCATAAAACCGGTGCTTTTAGGATAAATTCTTCGGGAATATTTTTAGTTAAAAACGGATTTTCAATCATGTTCATTCAATAGGTTGAGCCTTAAAAAAGCTGTTCAAAATTACTTTAAATTAATGAATTTTTTAAAAAATCTAATTTTGATAATTCTAAACAAAAGGTAAGCATAAAACGCCTAATTTTGAAGTCTAAACGCTTAAAATTATAAAACTTATGATACGACTTAAATATTTATTGGTTTATTTGTTGCCGGCGAGTGTCTATTTTTCGTTTACTTCGAACGGTATTTTAACTTTTATACCGCTATTTTTATTTTTTGGTTTTGTGCCTATTTTAGAGCTTTTCATCGCTCCAGACCGGTCTAATTTTACCACTAAAAAAGCAAACGCAGAAAAAGCTAATCGGTTTTATAGCCTTATTTTATATTTTACATTACCCGTTCAAATTATTTTTTTGTTTTTCTTTTTTAAAGTGATTCAAGAGCCCGGTTTATCAAATCTCACTTTTGCCGGCCGGATTTTTAGTATGGGATTGATGTGTGGCGTAATGGGTATTAATGTTGGGCATGAACTCGGCCACCGGTCAAATCGCCTAGAACAATTTATTGGCGAACTGCTCTTACTCACCTCGTTAAACACTCATTTTTTGCCCTATCACAACGAAGGACATCACCGAAATGTAGCCACACCAAACGATTCGGCTACGGCTAAAAAAAATGAATGGATCTTTTTATTTTGGATAAGATCTCATTTTGGAAGTTATGCCGAAGCTTGGCAAATAGAATCGAATCGCCTGCTTAAAAAGAAAATTTCAAAGTTTTCCTTTCACAACAAAATGATTCTTTACAGTATGGCAAACGGGCTACTGCTATTTGGAATTTATTTTTATTTAGGTTTTTTTGCATTGACCGCCTTTATATTAGCTGCCATAATCGGGATTTTATTACTTGAAACCGTCAATTATATTGAGCATTACGGTTTGTTGAGGCTTCAAGATAAAAATGGAAAATACGAGCGTGTAAAACACCAACATTCTTGGAATTCGGACAGTGTTTTGAGCAAATTATTTTTGTTTAACCTATCGCGCCATTCAGACCATCATTTTAAAGGCAGCAAAAAATATCAAATTTTAGAATCCCTGCCTCAAAGTCCACAAATGCCAACGGGTTATCCCGGAATGATGCTCCTCGCATTAATTCCACCCTTGTGGTTTAGTTATATGAATAAGCGTTTAAGGCAATTTCAAACAACTTTAGCGTGATTACGCCAAAATTAACACTTCAATAAATCATTTTTATGACACAAAAAACCGTAAGTGATGCCATTCAATACCGTCGCGCCGTTAGAACTTTCGACCCTTGCAAACCAATTGATACCACTATTGTTAGGACTTGTATTGAACAAGCCACGCTTGCGCCGAGCAGTAGCAATATGCAATTATGGGCGTTTTATCACATTGTTAATCAGGAGGTAAAAGCTAAAATAGTTTCCTATTGTTTTGACCAAAGTGCTGCCAAAACAGCCAATGAAATGGTGGTGGTGGTGGTTAGGAAAGACCTTTGGCGCAAGCGTATTCAATCGAATTTAAACTATTTAAAAAAAGTTTATGGCGATAAACCCCTATCTGAACAAAGTGGTCGCGAAAAATTTGCTAAAGCCTATTATTCTAAATTGATGCCGTTTACCTACTTCGATTTTTTAGGCATCTTTGGCTGGATAAAATACCTTTTGTTTTTTATAATTGGTTTGTTTAGACCAGTTTATCGCGAGGTACGCCACAAAGATATGCGTGTGGTGGCTCATAAAAGTGCCGGATTAGCGGCGCAAACTTTTATGTTGGGTATGGCCGCTTATGGTTATGATACATGCCCGATGGAAGGTAGTGATACCCTGCGGATTAAAAGACTTTTAAAGCTTCCTTATGGTGCTGAAATAAATATGGTTATTGGCTGTGGCATTCGCAAACCCGAAGGGGTTTATGGCGAACGCTTTAGAATTCCCTTTGACGAAGTCTATAAAAAATGGTAGCTAAAAAAATCAGGGTTTCATTTTATTGAAACCCTGACTATACACTTTTAATTAGGTTCTAAAACCAACTTATCTTTTGATTCTTGAATGACTTTTTGATTTATGAGCATCGGTCTAAATTGGCCATTGACGTACATTTGGGCTTGGTCTTGATAATGTTTGCTCAACACATTTCCCGATTGACCTGTTGGCAAAATGCTTTCACTATTTTCGATATCCGAAAAATCGATAATGCGCCTGGTTGAAGGTCCGGCATCGACAGTATAAGTGCCTTTATCATTCAAATCGAACATTAAATTATTGATTACTTCACGTCCGCCGGGAGTAGCAAAAGGACCCACATTCAAATAACGTCTCAAAAAAGGCGCTTTAACGGTAATGGCATGTACATGTTCTAGGGTGTGAACGCGCTGCCAAGTCCATTTATTGAGGTCCAATCCCAATTGTTTTTCTAGGTCGGCAATGGTTTCTATAAACGCTTCCTTCAAAATATCCTGACGGGTTTCTACCTTATCTTTTGTTAAAACATTATCCCACCAAACTGATTTTTCGGTTTGAATTTGTTTGGTATCTTGACGTTTGGCAACATCGGTTTGCATAAATTGTTCAAAGCCTTTTTCGCCTAGCTCATCCGCAAAGGTTTTGTACATCACTTTGTATTCCCATTTGTAGTAAATGCTTGGGGCTAGGCTGTTTAAATTTTGTGAGCCGTCCCAATTTTTAAGAATTTGTAAAGCTTTGTTACAATTTTCATCTTCAAATTTTTGGTTTGCGCATTCCTTTATTAAAACGGCCACTTTAATGGGTAATACCTTAGAGGTTACGTCGGTAATCATGGTTTTAAAAGATTCTTTATCCCAATCATTTTTAGCGGAAAGCAAGCCAACGATGCGTTTTGCGCGATCTTCGGGTAAATAATAGCCTGGATATAAAGCACCTTCAATGCTATCAGGCTGGTTGTTAGCCGAATAAACATAGCCCCAAGGCGGATTTATGGCTTGTGGATTTTTAGAAAAGTCTAAATACCGGTTCGGTTCATCCTCCGCATTAGCGCCGTTTAAAACCAGCTTGGTATTGACTTTATTTTTAAATGTATATAATTTGCCGGCTGCCCACCAAGCCACATTGTTAGCCGAATCGCCATACATTACATTTAAACCCGGCGCGTGAATTAGGGCAACCCCTTTTTGAAATTCAGTAATATTGGTGGCGTGCGACATGCTAAACATGGCGTCTAAAGATTTTGAGGGAAATTTAGTATAAATCCAGCTCATGGCAACGGGCGCTTGGTCTTTAATAACGCTCACCACGTCGTTCATTATAGGGCCGTGTTGAGAATAGCGGACTTTAAGTTCTAAATCGGCGCTATTTTTAATTTTGATGATTTTAGTTTTTTCTTCAAAATTTTTCCAGCCGGTAACGGTTTGATATTGGTTTGGATTTTTGGGATTGACGGTTTCTTTATAAAAATCGATGTCATCATTTTCGAACATCGTTAAACCATAGGCAATTGCACGATTGTGGCCAAGTAATGGAAAGGGAATTCCAGCAATATGATAGCCATAGATTTCATAATCGGGGGTTTTAATATGCGCTTCATACCAAACGCCCGGTTGTGCAAATTGCATGTGAGGGTCGTTGGCAAACAATACTTTTCCTGTTTTTGTTTTGCTCGGACTCACTACCCAACTATTGCTTCCAATAAAGGGTGTGAGTGGTAATTTTTTGAATAACACTTGGGCTGCGGCCGATAAATTACTCGACACATCTTGATAGTTATTGTGAATTAAAGTGGTGTTTGGGTCGCTGTTAAAGCCAAGTTCGTCAAGGTATTCGGGCGCTAATTTTGATTTTAAATCCGTAAAGAATGGGTCGGCTTTTTGCGCCATGGCAAAACTAAATGACATATAACCAAATACGCTATACACATCATTAATGCTAAAATGGCTCTTTTTGGCGCCGGTAATATAATATTCTAGCGGCGTTGAACCTTGATCAACAAATTGATTGATACCGTTTAAATAAGCTTCGGTTAATTTATATTTTTCGGAGTTTATATCGAGGTCTGCAATGGCTTTTGTCGAAGCTTCTTCAATGCCTAAAGATTTAAAAAACATATCGGTAACCAACAAATCTTCGCCAAACAATTCGGCCAATTTACCGGGGGCAATGCGGCGCATCACCTCCATTTGCCAAAGCCGATCTTGTGCATGAACATAGCCTAAAGCAATATAAGCATCGGATTGGTTTTGCGCATAAATATGCGGAATGCCAAAATGGTCATAAAAGACTTCAACCTTATCGGATAAGCCTTTTAATTTTAAATTACCCTTGTATTGCGGTTTTAAACTGTTGGTAAAATACCATAATCCCAACACCAAAATAAGGATTATTATTAGAAATAGTCTTAGAAATTTTTTCATGTGCGACTCGCTTTAACTTGATGATTCAAATATAACAGATTAAGTTGATAAAAAGGGTTTGATAACATAAAATAAGGTTTGTAAAAGTTTAAAAACAAATAAATAGAATAGTTGATTGCGCATTTTATAAACTTTAGCCTCTATTTTTAAAACAAATAAGCCTCACTAGTTTTAAGAATGTTATTTTTTAAGGTACACGCCGCACAACTAGGTGGGTAAATTTAAATGGTTGTAGGTAATGGTTGTAATTGCTTTTGTTGGCATCGGGTAAAAGGATTCGTTCAGGAGCGGTAATATCGCTCTAAATGAAGCAATTACGAAAATAAAAACAAGCGTTAATAATTCTATTTATTAACAATAGTAAGTAAAATCACTTAATTTGGTGCGTAATTAGTATATTTGAAGTGTTAATAAATAATATGCGCAAATGGATTTTAATCAAAGATTAAAGCGATTAAGTGCCGAAAAAGAACCATTTAAAGGTGATTTAGCAAGGTTTATTGGCGTTCATTATTTGCAAATAAGCCGGTATGAAGAAAAAGAAGCGACCCCTTTTGCTGATTTAATGACAAAGGTTTCTAATGCTCTTTGCTTGCCTTCTGATTTTTTAATGAGTGTAAGCTCAGACAATTTAGCCAATAGTAAACTAACCGACAAAGAACTACTCAACTAATTTAAAGCCATCTAAAAAATGCAAGAAACTAATAAATCTTTAATTATAACTTTGATTGATGCCTTTATTACCAAAAAGTAAATTCAACAACTAGCACTATAAAAAATATTGAAAAATGGAAACTAAATCTATTGATTTACTAACAAGAAAACTTAAAAACGCTCCTCAAAGTGTTTTAGAACGTGTCATTGGTTATGTTGATGCACTTATAGAATCGGCAACAAATAATAAACCATACGGCTTATCTAAAGAGCAACAACAAATTTTAGACAGCCAAATCAACTCCGATAAAACTACTTATACCGATGCCGAAAAACTTTATACTGACTTTAAAAAGAAGTATGAATTATAAGATCATTGTTTCACCTATTGCTTCGAAAAACATTGAAGACGCGCTTGAATACTATATTTACAAAGCCAGTAAGAAAGTAGCTTTAGATTTTTTAAAAGATTATAAAAAAGCTTATAAAGCTTTACAAATAAACCCTTTTTATCAGTTTCACGATAACAATTATCAATTTTTACCTTTTGATAAATTTCCCTTCATTGCCTTTTTTATTGTTGAAGAACCCAGTAAAACTGTTTTCTTAAACGCCATTTTTAGTACTTCACAAGACCCTAGTAAATATCCTGTTAGATAACAAAACCAAACAAATCTTACGAGGTTTTTTGCTGTCTAGACTTTGTTCTGCATACGCATGTTTGTGGCTGCGAAATCGGGAGACTTCACACAACAATTCGCTGGTTTTAAGAATGTTCTTTTTTAAGGTACACGCCGCACAACTAGGTGGGTAAATTTAA